>DATFOS010000257.1:0-18698 GCA_035265325.1 Acidimicrobiales bacterium | reverse complement strand
GCGGTTGGCCCCGTTGCCGTTGGTGCGGGCGGTAGGGGTGGGGGTGTCTGCGAGGGGTCGTTGGACGGAGGCCCCGACGATCATGGCTACCCGCCTGTTCGTGGTCCGAGGGGTGGGGGAGGGGGAGGAGGAGTTGGCACCAGGGCCGAGCGTTCAGCCGGACGCGACCGCCGCCGGCCGCTGGCCGTCCCGCAGGGCGGTGACCGCGGCATCGACGTCGGCGGGGGTGGCGACCGAGAGCAGCCGCACGCCGGGCAGCTGACGGCGCAGCAGCCGGGTGAGCACGCCGGAGCCGACCTCGACGACCGTGTCGACGCCGGTGGCGGCGAGCGTGCGGACGGACGCCACCCACTCGACGGGCGAGCACAGCTGCGCGACGAGGAGCGGGACGAGGACCGCCGCCCGCGTATGGGGGCGGCCGTCGACGTTGCATACGACCGGAAGCGCGGCGTCGGCGATGCCGGCCTCGACGACCGCCCGGGCGAAGGGCGCGACCGCCCCGGCCATGAGCGGCGAGTGGAATGCCCCGCCGACGTTGAGGGGCACCACCCGGACGCCGGGGCGCCGGACGGCCGCCGCGGCGGCGACGACGGCGTCGCTCGTCCCCGCCACGACGACCTGGTCGGGGGCGTTGAGGTTCGCCACGGTGGCGAGCCCGCCGGCCCCGGCGCAGGCGGCCTCGGCCTCGTTGCGGTCCACCCCCACGAGGGCCGCCATGGTGCCCGGGTGAGCGGCGGCTGCGGTCGCCATGGCGCGGCCGCGGGCGCCGACGAGCCGCAGGCCGGCCCGGAATCCCATGGCCCCGGCGGCCACGAAGGCCGCCAGCTCGCCGACCGAGTGACCGGCGACGAGGTCGGCGTCCACGCCCGCCTCGCGCAACGTGCGCCACCCGGCGAGGGAGCAGGCGGCGGTGGCCAGCTGGGCGCGATCGGTGCGGCGCAGCTCGTCGTCCGAGGCGTCGCGCACCAGGTGGGCGACGTCGACGCCGGTGGCGGCCGAGGCCTCGGCGAAGAACGTGGGGTCGGCCTCGACCCAGGCGGTACCGAAGCCCGCCTTCTGGGCACCCTGGCCGGGGAACACGAAGGCGACCGTCACGACGCCACCGCCGTGCCCGCGCGGGTCTCGGCCCGGACGAGGAAGCGCAGCGACGTGGCCTCGGCGATGCAGTCGCGCAGCGGGCGCACCATCGTGCGGTGCTCGTCGCTGCGCTCCCAGGCCAGGAAGTCGTCGAGCCGCGCCCACTCGCTGGTGATCAGCCACTCGTCGGTGCCCTCGTCGCGCTGGCACAGCTGGTCGACGACGTGGCCGGGCACGCCGTCGGCCACGTCGTGGCGCACGGCCTCGTAGGCCTCGAGGAAGCGGCGCTCGCTGCCGGGGTGCAGGCGGATCAGGAAGACGACTCGGGCGGTCATCGGAACCTCCGGGGGAGTTGGGGCGGGGGCGGAGCCGGGGCCGGTCGGCGTCGGTGGGCGCACGTCGGCGTAGGTCGGCGTAGGTCGGCGTGGTCAGCGGAGGGTCTCGGCGCGACGCAGGCCCGTGAGGGCCCACGCCGCCGTGGCGGCGAGCAGCCCGGCGGCGGCCAGCGCCGCCGGGGCCACCCGATCGGTCGAGCCGCCGAGGAGCGCGCGCCCGGCCTCGAGGAACCAGGTGACCGGGTTGGCGAGGGCGACCGCGTGCAGCCAGCCGTCGAGCTGGTCGAGCGGCACGAACGTGGGGCACAGGAACAGCGCCAGGAACACCGGCACCTGCAGCAGCGGCGCCGCCGACATGGACTGCAGGCGCAGGGCCACTCCGATACCCCACAGGGCGGTGGCCAGCGCGGCGACCACGGCGATCGCTGCCAGGCCGGCGAGGTGGGACGGCCCGCCGGCGACGTGCATGCCGGCGACGACGGCGACCGTGAAGAGCACGGCGACGGTCAGGCCGACCCGGGCGACGGCCGCGCCGACGTAGCCGGCGACCACCGCCCGGCGGTCGCCGAGTGCCACGAGGAGCCGGGCGGCGACGCCCGTCTCGAAGTCGCGGGTGAGTGCCAGCGCCGCGAAGAGGCCGGTGAACATCGCGCCCTGCAGCAGCACCCATACGAAGGCGAACGCCGTGTACCCGCCGGGCTGGTCGAGCGTCGCCCGTTCGCCGACGCCGCCGAGCGCACCGGCGAACGTGGCGAAGAACACGAGCGGCGCCATGAGCGGCGGCAGCAGTAGGGCCGGGGTGGTGAGCGCCTGGGCCACGTGGCGCCGGGCGACGGCCCGCGTCGCCGGGAGGAAGGCGGCGTCGCTCACGCCCGCACCTCCAGCCGCTGCCGCAGCGCCACCACGGCGAGGCCCAGGCCGACGGCGGCGATGGCAAGGCCCGTGACGACGGCCCGGGTCACCTCGCTGCCGTCCCAGCCGGTGATGACCAGCCCGCGCACGCCGTCGACCAGGTTCGACACCGGGTTGTTCGTGGCCAGGCTACGGAACCAGCCGTCCTCGATCAGCGCCCGCGGGGCGAAGAACGTGCTGAGCGAGAGCAGGGTGAAGAACAGCGGGAACATGCCCTGCAGCGCCTCGCTGGAGCCCGTGAGCAGGGCGAGCGCCGCGCAGACCGCCCCGAACGCCAGGGCGACGAGCGCCCCCAGCCCGACGACGGCCAGCGCCCCGCCGGCCCCGGCGTGCACCTCGACCCCGGCGGCGACACCGACGGCCAGGTACGCCGCCCCGGTCACCGCCGCGATCGCCATCGACCCGGCGAGGTGCCCGGCGAGGACGACCAGCCGCGAGGCCGGAGTCAGCGCCATGCGGGACAGCACGCCCGACTCGACGTCGCCGGCCAGGCGCGCCCCGCCATTGATGGACCCGACGACCGCCGCCTGCACGACGGCCCCGCCGAGGGCGAAGTCGAGGTACGAGTCGGCGGGGAAGCCGGGCGCCTCGGCGAAGCGCCGCATGCCGGCGGCGGTGACTGCCAGCAGGACCAGCGGGAACACGAACGACGGGGCGATGGCCTCGGGGCGGCGGAGCGACCCGACGATCGAGCGGCGGGTCACCCACCCGAACTGGCCGACGACGCTCACGGAACCAGCTCGCCGTCGCGGTCGCCTGCCGCGTCGCCGGCCGGGGGCCCGTGGCCGGGGCCGGCGGGGCCGGCGCCCTCCAGCGTCCGGCCGGTCTTGGCCAGGAACACGTCGTCGAGGGACGGGCCCTGCAGCGACAGCTCGTCGACGGCGATGCCGCGCCCGTCGAGCGCCCGCACGACCTCCGCGAGGCCGACGCCGGGCCGCAGGTGGACCCCCTCGGTGCCGCCACCGGTGATGGCCGGCTCGCCGAAGTCGGCCAGCGTGGCGGCGAGGCCGGCGGCGTGGGAAACCCGGGTGGGGCGGACCAGCAGGGTGGGGCGGCCGAGCTGGGCCTTGAGCTCGGCCGGCGTGCCGGAGGCGACCAGCTGCCCGCCGTCGATGATGTCCACGCGGTCGGCGAGGGCGTCGGCCTCCTCGAGGTACTGCGTCGTCAGGAACACGGTGACGCCATCGTCCAGGGCCAGCGATCGGACCTCGGCCCACAGCGCCGTGCGGCTCTGGATGTCGAGCCCGGTCGTCGGCTCGTCGAGGAACAGCACGGTCGGGCGGTGGATCAGCGCCAGAGCCAGGTCGAGCCGCCGCTTCATGCCCCCGGAGAACCCGCCGACCCGCCGGTCGCCCACGGCGGCGAGCCCGAACCGCTCGAGCATCTCGTCGGCCCGGGCCGTGCGCCGGCGGCCGGGCAGGCCGTGCAACGCCCCCTGGAGGCGGGCGTGCTCGCGGGCGGTCAACGCCCCGTCGAGCGCCACGTCCTGCAGGGCGACGCCGATGGCCCGGCGGACGTCCGCCGCTTGGCGCACGACGTCGAACCCCGCCACTTCGGCCGAGCCGCCGGTGGGCCGGATGAGCGTGACCAGCATGGCCACCGTCGTCGACTTGCCGGCGCCGTTCGGGCCGAGGAAGCCCCGCACCTCCCCCGGGCCCACGTCGAGGTCGACGCCGTCGACCGCCGTGACGCCCCTGAAGGTGCGCACGAGGCCGCGCACCCTGATCGTGTTGGTCGCGCCCGCCACGTCAGGTCCCCGGGCCCTTGCGGAAGGGGAGGGTCGTGAGCAGTGGCACGACGATCGCCGCCGACACGACGTGCATCAGCGAGAGGGTCGCCAGCGTGCCGCCGGTCGTTCCCGGGAACTCGGGCGGGTCGGCCAGCCCCATCCGGACGAGCGGGGCGAACGACAGCAGGAACACGACGCCCGAGACGGCGAGGAAGTTGCGCACCGGCCGCCTGGTGAACCGGGCCAGGGCGGCCAGCACGACGCCGGCGCCGACGGCGGCGACCACGCTCGAGGTGGGAGCGCCGCCGGGCTGTAGCGGCTCGAAGGCGTGGGGCACGTCGAGCGCCGACACGGCCGCGAGCCGGACGACCGTGTTGGCGGCGGCCGAGGCGGCCGCCGCGGCGGCGGTGGCGATCGCCCACCACCGCCAGGAGAAGGCGCCGTCCTCGGTGGCGCGGCCGGCGGTGGCGACGTCGGTGATGGTACTCATCGACACTCCTTGGTTGGTTGAGTCAGTAATGGAATGGTCTCATCAACCATGGACTCGTTCAACTGTCGTCATGCCACTCGTAGAAGCAGGCGGCACTGGCGTCGCGGGGCGAGCGCCAGCTGGCGGGGTCGTAGGGCGTGACGTAGCGCGACAGCTCGTCGCTGACCTCCTTGAACAGAGGGTGTTCGTGGATGTCCTCGACCACGTCGTCGAAGGTCGCCCGGGTGTCGACGACGTGGACGTAGACGTCGCCGAGCCGGTACAGGCCCCGGCGGGCCACCCTGGCGAGCCGGGGCAGGTCCGACGCGTCGGATCGGCGGAAGGCGGCCGCGACCTGCTGCTCGGTGCCGGGGGCGATGCGGGCGACGATCACGCCGCGGTGGAGCGGTTCGACGGTCACGGCGGCCTACTTCGTCGCCACGACGAGCGTGTCGGGCCCCGGCATGTCGACGACGTCGACCTGCGAGAAGCCGGCCTCGGTGCACCACGCGGCCAGGTCGGCGGCGCGGTACTCGAAACCGCCTGGCGTCTCGATCAGCATGTTGAGGCTCATCAGGAACGAGAAGACGTTGTGGCGCCGGTCGTCGTCGACCATGGCGTCGTAGGCCACGAGCGCCCCGCCGGCGGGCAGGGCGTCATGGGCGGCCTCCACCAGCGCCTTCTTCTGGTCGAGGCCCCAATCGTGGAGCACGTGGCCCAGGACGACGACGTCTGCGGCGGGCAGCGGGTCGGCGAAGAAGTCTCCGCCGACGAAGCCCAGCCGGTCGCCGACCCCGCCGGCCTCGGCGCGCTCCCGGACGTGTGGCCCCACCGGCGGCAGGTCGAAGACGGTGCCGGTCAGGTGCGGGTGCGCCCCGAGCAGCCGGGTGGCGAGGGCGCCACTCGCCCCGCCGACGTCGACGAAGCTGGCGTAGCGGCCCCACGGGACGAGCGCGGCCAGCGGCCCGGCGACGAACTGCATGGACGCCGCCATGCCGTCGAGGAAGCCCCGGAGCGCCTCGTCGTCGGTGTAGAGCTCGCCGAAGAAATCGCGTCCCTCGCGGGCCTCGTTCTGGGGCTCGCCGGTGCGGAGCGCCTCGGTCAGGCGGTCCCAGAAGCCGTACAGCCGGCTGTTCGCCATCTCGAGGAAGCCGCCGACGTAGCTCGCGGCCGCGGGGTCGAGGAACGCGCCGGTCGTCGGCGTGTTGGCGTAGCGGTCGCCCTCGCGCTCGAGCATGCCGAGGGCGACGAGAGCATCCAGGAAGTCCAGGGCGCTGCGGGGGTGCAGGCCCAGCCCGTCCTGCAGCTCGGCGGCCGTGCGGGGGCCGCCGCCCAGGGCGCCGAACACGCCGAGCTCGACGGCGGACAGCAGCACCTTGGAGGCCTGGAAGCCGGTGCCGAGCTGCAGCAACGGGCCGGGGTTCGGGCCACCCGGGCCGGGGCCGGCCGGGGGCGTGGCGGGGTTGTCGAGAGCGGTCATGGTGGTGCCTCCTCAGAACGGTTGCGATCGCGGTCGGTGCCCAGGGCCAGCAGTTCGCAGGCGTTGCCGCCCAGGACGCGGGCGCGGGCGGGCCCGTCGAGCGGGAGGGCGGCGACCAGGGCCGCGGTGTCCTCGACGGCGGAGAGGATCGGCGGGCCGTCCGTGCCGAACACGAGCCGGCCGGAGCCGAACGCCCGCAGGTTCGCCTCCAGGTGGGTGGCGCTGGCGACGGCCGTGTCGACCCAGATGCGGTCGAAGTAGCTGCTCGGCGGGCGGGGCAGCGGCGGCGGGCCGGGCGATCCGCCCACGCCGGGCGGCGTGCCACCCCAGTGTTCCGGGCGCTGCGCCCGGTCCAGCCGCTCGCCGAGAAGGGCCAGGGGCCCGCCGCCGCCCGCAACCAGCAGGCGCAAGCCGGGGTGGCGCTCCAGCCAGCCGCCGAGCACGACGCTGGCCACGCCCGGGCCGACGTCGAGGAACCGCCCGACCTGCTCGACCAGCGCCGGGCCCCGCAGGGCGTCGGCCCCGACCGGCCGGGCCGGCGGGTGGACGAACAGCGGCACGCACGCCTCGGCCGCCATGGCGAAGAACGCCTCGCCGGCCGGCGCCCCCAGGTAGTCGCCGTTGACGCTGCTGTTGACGATGAACCCGACGAAGCCGGGCTCCTGCACCAGGTCGCGGGCGGTGGCCAGCTGCGCATCCGTGCCGAACGGGTTGACGTACGCCCACGCCCGCAGGTGCGCCGGGTAGACGGCGACGAGGCCGGCGAGCCAATCGTGGAGGGCGGCGAGCCGGTCGTCGGGCTGCGCGTAGTTGTCGACCCCGGGGATCGGCGCCATGGCCCCGGCGCCGACCGGGCTGCCGATGACCGACAGGTCGATCCCGGCGGCGAGCTTGCGCTCGATCATCCCCTCGACGTCGAGCAGGCTCGGCGGCATCGGGAACCGGGCGCCGGCCTCGGGCGGGCTCAGGTGGGCGTGGACGTCGACGATCACGGCAGGGCCCGTCCCGTCACCCGCACGTGACCCAGCTACGGCTGGCGTCCGACCGGCCGACGGCGTCGATGACCTGCTGGGCCCGCCAGCCGTCCACGAGGGTCGGGTAGGGCTCGTGCTGCTCGCCGGCGACGTCGGCGACGAACGCCGCGGCCAGGCGGTCCCACATGCGGGCGCCCTGGGCCTCGAGCGCCTTCATATCGCCGCCACCGGCCTCGGTGCTCTGCCCGGCGATGGGCAGCGGCTCGGGAGCCTGCCGCGGCCGCACGAGCGCCAGGCCGCCGGCGCCGGACCACACGAGCGTCCCGCGGGTGCCGACGACCTCGACCACGTCGGGGTGGGTGCCGACGCCGTGCCACAGCTCCCACAGCGACACCCGCACGCCGTTGGCCAGCTCGGCCCGCAGCGTGTAGCCGGTGTCGGCGGTGACCGGGGTGCGGGGGAGCGGTTCGCCGCCCTCCACCATCCGGCGCCCGGCCCAGGCGAAGGCCTCCATCACGTTGTGGAACCGGGGGCCGACCTCGGCGTCCTTGACGTCGTGGAGCAGCTCGCCGGACACGCCGGCGAACTCGTTGCCGGTGACCCAGCGGATGCGGTCGATCACGTGGCCGCCGTGCTGCATGAGGGCCCCGCCGCCGGCCTCGGCGTCGTACATCCAGGTCATGGGCAGGACGGGCGCCCCCAGTGCGCACCGGGCGTGCACCTCGACCACGTCGCCGACCGCCCGCTCGGCGACCAGGCGCCGCAGCTCGAGGATCGCGGGGTCGTTCCGCCACACGAACCCGCTGGCGTGCTTCACGCCGGCGGCCTCGGCGGCCTCCACCATGCGGGCGCCGTCGGCGGCCGAGGTGGCGATGGGCTTGTCGCACAGCACGTGGCAGCCGGCGGCGATGGCGGCGAGCGTGATGTGGGCGTGCGACGAGGGCGGCGTGGCAACCGACACGACGTCGGGCCGCACCTCCGCCAGCATCCGGTCGAGGTCGGTGTGCACGGCGGGGACGCCGAAGGTGTCGGCCACCTGGCGGGCCCGCGGCTCGGTGCGGCTGCTGACGGCCACCAGCTCGACCGCGGGCTGGGCGGCGAAGGCCTTGAGGTGCAGCTCGCCGGCCCAGCCGGCGCCGACCACGGCCACGCGGACCTTGTCTGGTGTCATGTTCGTTCCTCCACGGAGCGGTGGGCCCGCCGGGCGTGAGCCGGCTCGGCGGCCGGCGAGGGGTCGGCGACCGCGGCGGCGATCGCCGCGCAGTCGAGGGCGCCGAGGCCGAGCGCGACCGCCCGGGCGTGCGCGGCGGCGGCCGCGGCCGTCATCGGCGCGTCGACGCCGGCCGCGGCCGCCTCCGACGCGGCCAGGCCCAGGTCCTTCGCCATGAGCGCCAGCCGGAAGTCGGGTTCGTCGTAGCGCCCGGTCGCGATGCGCCGGGCCTTGAACGCCATGACCGGCGAGGCGAAGCCGCTGCCGCCGATCACGTCGAGCGCCTCGGCGGGATCGACGCCGAGGGCGCCGGCCAGGGCGGTCGCCTCAGCCAGCGCCTGCATCTCGAGGCCCATGACCAGGTTGAGGACCAGCTTGAGGCGCATCCCGGCGCCGAGCGGGCCGACGTGGCGGACCTCCTTGCCGATCAGCCCGGCCACCGGGAGCGCCCGCACGACGGCGTCGTCGGCGCCGCCGAGGTACACCCGCAGCTGGCCGCTGGCGGCATGGGAGGGGTTCCCGAGCAGGCCGGTGTCGACGAGCGACGCCCGGCGGCCGGCCACGGCCTCGGCCACGTCCCGCACGGCCGCCGGGGCCACCGTCGAGGCGGCCATGACCACGGCGCCAGGCTCGAGGCCCTCGAGGAAACCCTCGGGCCCCTCGGCCACGGCGGCGAACGCCGGCCCGTCGGCGACGGACACAACCACGTGGGTGGCGCCGGCGACTGCCGCCCGCGGCGTCGGCGCCGTGGCGCAGCCGACGCCGGCGGCCGCTGCCAGCGGCTCGGGCCCGCGGTTCCAGCCCGTCACGGGCACGCCCTGCGCCGCCAGCCGGGTCGCCATGGCCAAGCCCATGTTGCCGAGGCCGATAGCGGCGACTCGGGGCGCGGCCGGGCTCATCGGGCGGCCTCGGCCGGCCGGCCGGCGACCCGGTCGGTGACGACCGTCATCGACTGCTCGACCAGGAAGGCCCGCAGCCCGGCCTCGGTGGTCAGGTCCGTCGTGCCCACGAGGAGGTGCTGGAGCGCCCGGCCGGCCTGCAGCAGCGGTGTCGCCCGGGTCAGCTGGTCCGAGGCGCCCTCGAGCGAGCCGTCGATCTCGAACATGCGGACCACGAGGTCGTCCTTGCGGAAGACCGTGGTGCCGAGCAGCGGCGAGGCGGACCGGGCCGCGGCGGGCGGGTCGCCGCCGGCCTGGACGATGGCGTCGACCTCCGGCCCCCGGCGCGGCAGCACCGGGTAGACGAGGGCGTGGCGGCTGCCGACCCGCGACGCGGCGCCGGGCGCCGAGCGCTGGGTCAGCACCTGCATCATCGAGCGGGCGAAGAAGGCGCGGGCGGCGTCGGCGTCGTCGAGGTCGCGGGGCTCGACCAGGTGGGGGTTCAGCAGGCGCTCGACCTCCTGGACCTCGGGCTGGCGCGCCAGATGGGCCATGACCGTGCCGATGAAGCCCTCGACGTCGACGACCCGGACGACGGTGGTGCCGCGCAGGAACACGGTGGTGCGCAGCAGGCGGGTGTCGGCGTCGACCTCGGTCGGCGGACGGGCGTAGTCGCCCAGCACGGCGGCGACGGCGGCCTCGGATCCGGGCCGGATGGCGAAGGTGATGGCGTAGCGGTCCATGACTGGTGACCTCCAGGTCGGTGCGTGGGGTTGGCGTGTGGGGCCGGCCGTCACCAGGACAGGCGGGAGACCATGCGCCGGTCCCACGTCCGGGCCGGGGTGAGCCGCAGTGACAGGTCGCGCGCCGCGCACAGCACCCGGTTGGTGAGGTGGTGCATTCCGGCAATGCGCCAGGCCTCGGTGGTGATCTCGGACGTGACGCCCCGGCGCCGCTCCTCGTAGGCCGCGAGGACGGCGGCGACGGTGTCCCGGTCGCGCAGGTCGGCGGCGGCGAGGCTCTCGGCCAGGACGGCGGCGTCGATGATCGCCTGGCCCCCGCCCTGGCCGGTGACCGGCGTGGTCGGGTGGGCGGCGTCGCCGAGCAGGGTCACGCGACCTTCGCTCCAGGTGGGGACTGGGGCCCGGTCGAACACCTCGTTGCGCAGGATGGCGTCGGGCTTGGTCTGCTCGACGACGTCGGCGACAGGTGCATGGGCGCCCCGGAAGGCGTCGAGGACGTGCTCCTTGCGGCCCTCGGGTGGGTCGCCGGCGCCGAGCGGGGCCTTGAGCGTCGCCACCCAGTAGACCCGCCCGCCCCGGATGTGCCAGGTCCCGAAGCTCCTGCCCGCACCGAGGGTCTGGCGCGCCCGGCCGATCGGGATCGAGTCGTGCGCGAACCCCTCGGCGATGCCCCGCAGCGCCACCCAGCCGGAGTAGCGCGGCGCCTCGGCGCCGAGCAGGGCGGCCCGTACGGTCGAGCGGAGGCCGTCGCAGCCCACGAGGACGGCCCCGCGCTCCTCGGTGCCGTCGTCGAGCGTCACGACGACGCCATCGGCGTCCTGGCCGAACCCGGTGACCGCCGCCCCCAGGCGCAGCACGCCATCGGGGAGGCCGTCGAGCAGGACCCGCTGGAGGTCGGCGCGGTGCACGACCGCGGTGGGCTCGCCCAGTTGGCGTCCGATCTTGCCCTGCGACCAGGTCGCCAGGCGCCGGCCCCGCCAGTCGACGTACTCGTAGTCCTCGATCGGCACGCCGACGGCCAGCAGGTCGTCGGCCCGGCCCATGCGCCGCAGCGCCATGACGGCGTTCGTCTGCACGCCGATGGCGGCCCCGATCTCGGCCAGCTCGCCCGCCCGCTCGAAGGCGGTGGCCGGCACGCCGTTGTGGGTCAGGGCGTTCGCCAGGGCCAGGCCCCCGATGCCGCCGCCGGCGATGAGCACGCGTCGCGCCTCGTCCACGACGTCAGGCCTCTCCCGCCGGGGCGGTGCCCGCGGGCCCGGCGCCGACCCGTGCCTCGATGCGCTCCTTGATCAAGGCCATCTGCACCGGCGAGTTGGCGTCGATGCGGGCGGTCATGCCGGCCGCGTCGACGGGCGCCCCCGGCTTCATGGCGAAGTCCTGGGCCCACCGCATCCGGGTGCCGCCGGGCACCTCCTCGTAGCTCCACTGGATATCCATGAACTCGAACGGGCCGGTCTCGACCCGGTGCGCCCGGACGGTGCGGGTGGCGACATCGGTGGTGCGCTGCGAGACCCAGCTCCAGCGGGTGCCGTTCTCGTCGGGGTGCATGGTCAGGCGGAACGTGACCGTGTCGCCGTCGCGTCCGAGGATGTCCGCCTCGGCGTACTCGCTGAACAGGTTCGGCCAGCCGGCGACGTCGTTCGTGATGGCCCAGACGTCGTCGAGCGGCGCGGCGATCACCACCTCGTTCTCGGTGTGGCCGACCGGCGCCGGGGCGGTGGGGGCGCCGGCGAGCTGGCCGTTCACGTGGTCGAGCAGGGCTGCGGGGGTCTTCAGCGTCTCGGCCAGCTCGTCCTCGACCTCGATGGGGAAGCGCTGCTCGAGCAGCGACAGGAGCTCGAGGACGGCGAGCGAATCGAGGCCGAGGTCCTCGAACGGGGTGTCGAGGCCGGTGTCGGTGACGACGTCGGCGCCGAGGAACTCGCTGGCGAGCTCCTGGAGGGCGTCGGGGGTCAGCAGGGCAGGGGACGTGGTGGGCATCTGCGCTCCTCGCGTGTGGGGGGGTGCCGGGCCGGGCGCGTCACGCTTGAGCGCGCCGGCCGAGGCCTCGGGCGTTTGGCGTCGGCCCGGCCCCGGTGGTCCGCCGGGCCGGGGATTACGTCCGTCACCGGACGTGGGTGCGGTGCGGGGCTCTCGCCGCCGGGTCGGTCGGGCGACCGGGTCAGCGGGGGCGGCGCAGGACGACGGCGGCGTTGAAACCGCCGTAGCCCCGGGCCAGGACGAGCACGTTGTCGAGGGTCATGGCCAGGCCGTCGCCGGTGACGAGCCGGGCCCCGTCGGTCTGCCAGGCCCCGGCCGCCGTCGTCGCCGGCGGCAGGAACTGGTGGTGCAGCGCGAGCGCCGCCGTGGCGACGTCGAGGGCGGCCCCGCCCGAGTGCAGGCGGCCCACCTGGGCCTTGGGCGTCGTCACCGGCACGTCGGCCAGCCGCTCGCCGAAGGTCGTGCGCAGGGCGTCGACCTCGGCCCGGTCGGCCGCCTCGGTGCCCCAGGCGTCGGCGAACACGGCATCGACGCCGGCAGCGCCGATCCCGGCGTCGGCCAGGGCCAGCTCGGCCGCCCGGGCCAGGTGGGTGCCGTCCGCGGGCGGGCCGACCCGCCCGTCGTGCGTGGCGGCGTAGCCCGCGACCTCGGCGTAGAGGTGCGCGGCGCCGCGCCGCTCGGCGGAGGCGCGGTCCTCGACCAGCAGCACGGCACCGCCCTCGCCGAGCACGTACCCGTCGGCCCCGGAGGCGAACGGCCGGTAGGCGGTCGCCGGGTCGTCCGATGTCGTGACCTGCCCGGCCGGCAGGTGGCAGGTGAGGGCGTACGGGCTGATCGGCGCCTCGGTCCCGCCGCAGAGCACGGCGGAGGTGCCCCGGCGCAGCAGCCGCCGGGCCTGGCCGAGGGCGTCGAGCCCGCCGGCGCCCTCGGAGGCGACGACGCCGCACGGTCCCTTCAGCCCGAAGCGGATGGACAGCTGGCCGCTCGACGCCGCGTAGAACCAGGCGATCGACTGGTAGGCGCTGACGTGCTTCGGGCTCTCGGCCCACAGGTGTTGGATCTGCCGCTGGCCGAAGGCGTTGCCGCCCGACGAGCTGGAGGTCACGACGGCGATGTCGAACGGCGACAGGTCGCCCGGGGCCAGGGCGCCGTCGTCCAGCGCCCAGGCCGCCGCGGCGAGGGCGTACTGGGACCACACGTCGGTCTGGACGACCAGGTTGCGCGGCACGTGGTCGGTCGGCACGAAGGCCGTTGCCTCGGCGCCCAGCCGCACGGGGTACCCGCTGGCGTCGAAGCGGGTGATGGGGCCGATGGCGCCGGTGCCGGTACGGGCGGCGGCCCAGTACGCCTCGGCACCGAGGCCGTTGGGCGCCACGACGCCGAGCCCGGTGATGACCGGTGCGGCGCTCACCGCGGGTACCTCGCCGGGTCGCTCAGCAGGATGGCCGACTGGAAGCCGCCGAACCCGCTGCCGACCGACAGGGCGACGCCGACGTCGGCCTCGCGGGCGTCGTTCGGCACGTAATCGAGGTCGCAGTCGGGGTCGGGCCGCTCGAGGTTGGCGGTCGGCGGGACGACACCGGTCTGCACGGCGAGGGCAGTGGCGGCGACCTCGACCGCACCGATCGCCCCCAGCGAGTGGCCGACCATCGACTTGATGGAGCTGATGGGGACTCGGTACGCGTGCGACCCGAGGGAACGCTTGAAGGCCGCCGTCTCATGACGGTCGTTCTGCAGCGTTCCGGACCCGTGCGCATTGATATAACCGACGGAGTCGATGTCGAGTTGTGACTGCCGCATCGCAGAGGTGATCGCTTCCGCCATTTCGAGACCGTCTCGCCTCAGGCCAGTCATGTGGAACGCATTGCTGCGAGTGGAGTACCCGGCGACCTCGCAATAGATGTGCGCATTTCGAGCCCGTGCTGCCACGATTTCCTCGAGGACGACCACGGCGCCGCCCTCGGCAAGCACGAAGCCGTCACGCGCCTTGTCGAACGGTCGGGAGGCGTGCTCGGGGTCGTCGTTGCGCCCCGTCGTCGCCTTGATCGCATCGAAGCACGCCACGGAGATGGGCGAGATCGGCGAGTCGGACGCCCCCGCGATCACCCGATCGGCCTCGCCGTCCTGGATGAGCTGGGCGCCGTAGCCGATGGCGTCGATACCCGACGTGCAGCCCGTGGACACCGTCGAGGCCGGCCCGTGGGCGCCCACACGGGCGGCCACGTCGGCGGCGAGGCTGGACGGCACCAGGGCGTCGTACAGCCACGGGTCGGCCTTGCCGGGGTCGACCAACCACCGCGCCCCGGTGTCGCTGGCCAGGACGTAGCCGTCCTCCAGCGCCGTCGTCCCGCCCACGGCGGTGCCCAGCGACACGGCGGTGCGCAGCGCAGCCCGCTCGTGGCCGAGGTCGATGCCGCTGTCCGCCACGGCCTCGTCGGCGGCGACGAGGGCGAACTGCACGTAGCGGTCCATGCGGGCGACCTCGTCGGCGGGCAGCCCGTGGGCGGCGCCGTCGAAGTCGACCTCGGCGGCCACCTGCGAGCGGAACGCCGAGGCGTCGAACAGGGAGATGCGCCGGGTGGCGGTTCGGCCGGCCGTGAGCAGGTCCCAGAACGCCCGGCGGCCGATGCCCCCGGGGGCGACGACACCGATGCCCGTGATCGCGACCCGCCGGCTCACGACGGCGCCTGGGGACCAGCGGCCGCCGCCGCGCCGGCGTCGACGCCGGCGGCGTCGGGGCCCTCCAGGTCGACGTGGCCCAGCTCGGGCCGGGGGGCGAGCGGGCCGAGGTGGAACACCATCTCCACCCTCTCGCTGCCCTGGTTGAGCAGTCGGTGCGTCGACTCGACGCCCAGGTAGAAAGCCTTGCCCGCGCCGATGCTGTACGTCTCGCCGTCCACGACGGCGGTGAGCTCGCCCCGCGCCACGTACACGAACTCCTCGGAGTACGGGTGGTAGTGCTCGCCCATCACCTCGCCCGGATCGATGGTCGCGACCCCCATGAAGCCCGAGGTGGAGCCTACGGTGGCCGGGCTGAGGAGAGTGCGAATGTCGCCGCCTCGACGAGTGTTCGCCTGGACGTCGTCCGCGCCGATGATCTTCATTCAGGTGCCCCCAACGGTGCCTGTAGCGCCATCCAAAGAATGTGTCACTATTTGGTTTAGTCACTCATTCGTTGGTTGTGAAAATCACTATCACATGCCCTCGCGAACGCGGTCAAGGCCCACACGTGTGACGTCTGACCGCCCAAACACGCGACGAGGGTTCACGCCGGATCTCCGTCACGCACCGGGCGCTGACGTTCGCGACGACTCGCCACCGAGGCCGCGCCGATCGGCGGAAAAGGCCATGAGAACGCGGACGCCCAGATCGCCTACGCCGGTGCCCGGCCGGGCGCCCGCGCCGACCTGCGCCGCGGCGATGTCGCGGTCGAGGCGACGGAGGTCGGCCAGCACCTCGAGGGCGGATCGCTTGCGTTGAACCCCGGCAGCACCCTGGGGGCGGACGCTGCAGAGCAGCTTCGCGGCCCGATCAGCCCCGAGACGGCGGGGCGCGCCGCCGGCGTTGAGCTCCCGCAGGGCGACATGCAGCCGACGGGCGGCGCCTGGGTGCGCAAGGCGACCAGATCGTCGTAGCGGTCGATCAGCATCCGGATCACCGCGCTGTGGTTCTCCACCCGCACCGCTCGGAGCCCGCAGTGCCGCAACCCGGCGATGGCGGTGGCCAACGCGTCGTTGGGGTCATTTTCGCCCGCCTTGGTCGAGCCCAGCAGTCGGGCCCGGGCGGCGAGCGTCGGCTGGCGCTTCGTTCGGAAGCCGCGACACGTGGGCAGCAGGCAGTTCGAGAGCCAGCCGACCAACACCCGAGGACGCTACGAGCACACGCTCAACGCCCGCCCAGATCCTCCATCAGGCAGATCTGGCCCGGTGTTCCGTCCCCGATCGGAACCTTGGGATGGGGGCAATCGTCGAATCGCCCTTCATCACGGGTCTCGAGGCCGCCTTTCGGTGGTGTCCGCGCGCCGCGCTACCGACTGTGTGTGGCGGCTGGGCCTGCCCCGCGTCGTCCCAAAGGCGATCGAATCTGAACTCCGGTCTGGCCATTGAGTTACCTTCAAGGCGACGCGTGATGGCATTCCCCTTTCACGAACGTGCAGCCGCGTCCTCGTGTGGCGACGCATCACTGGCTTGTTCCCTGCCGTGGCGCCGGGCCATTCCGAACATGCCGCCCATCATGAGCAGCATCATCAGCGGGCATGCGACGGCGGCCACCGCGAACAAGAGCGTTCCCGCCTCCACGCCGGCAACGAGGAGCGCAATGACTGCGAGCCCAGCCAAGACCAGGCACGGCATGAGAAGTGTGCGCTTCATGGCAGCCTCCTTCATCGGTTGCGACCACCATCTTCCGCCCTCTCCGTCTCGGCGGCACCGCCGTTCGGCTCATGCCGAGTGGGCCGAAGGTCACTTTCAGGGCTGGCCAGGGCCGCGACGCCGCCAACGACTTCGCGCTCGTTGTGTGAACATTGGCTCACGCACGCTTAGGACCGCGACCGCACGGGAGCGACCGTCCGGAGCCGGATTCTCGCTGCGACGTGGCTCGAAACGGGCGGGAGCAATCGACTCTCATCAGGAGTGCCCGCCTTGGCATCAGCCAGTGGCTGAGCCACGAGGCTGGCTTCGTGTTGATTATCGGGATCGACCCGCACAAGGGGTCCCACACTGCAGCGGTGCTCTACCGCACTGAGAGCGTCATCCGGGAGCTACGTGTCGTGGCTGACCGGCGGGAGTGGGAGCGGCTTCTCCGCTTCGTCGCGATCTAGTCGTATCAGACGGGGTGGTGACCGGTTCGACGCGAACCGGTCACCACACCCCGGGGACGTCGATCAGGTCAGGTCGAAGCGATCGAGGTTCATGACCTTGTCCCACGCCCTCACGAAGTCACGCACGAACTTCTCCTTCGCGTCGTCGGAGGCGTAGACCTCCGAGAGGGCCCGGAGCTGGGAGTGCGACCCGAAGACGAGGTCGACGGCGGTGCCGGTCCACTTGACCTCGCCCGTCGCCCGGTCGCGACCCTCGAACACCTCCTCCGACGAGGTGGAGGCCTTCCACTCCGTGCTCATGTCGAGCAGGTTCACGAAGAAGTCGTTGGTCAGCGTCCCGGGCCGGTCGGTGAAGACGCCATGGGCGGACCGCCCGGAGTTGGCGTTCAGGGCCCGCATGCCGCCGACGAGGACCGTCATCTCCGGGGCGGTCAGCGCGAGCAGGTTGGCCCGGTCCAGCAGCAGGGTCTCCGGCGACAGCTTCTCGCCGCCCCGCAGGTAGTTCCGGAACCCGTCGCCGACCGGTTCGAGCACGGCGAACGTCTCGGTATCGGTCTGCTCCTGCGAGGCGTCGGTACGCCCCGGCACGAACGGGACCGTGACGTCGAACCCGGCGTCCTTCGCCGCCTGCTCGACGGCCGCGCACCCGCCCAGGACGATCAGGTCGGCGAGCGAGACCCTCGTCCCGCCGGACTGCGAGCCGTTGAAGTCCTGCTGGATCCCCTCGAGGGTCTGCAGCACGGTGGCCAGCTCGGCCGGGTCGTTGGCCTCCCAGTCCTTCTGCGGCGCGAGGCGGATCCGTGCCCCGTTGGCACCGCCCCGCTTGTCGGTGAAGCGGAAGGTCGCCGCCGACGCCCACGCAGTGGCGACCAGCTGGGAGATGGACAGCCCCGAGGCGAGGATCCTCTCCTTGAGGGCAGCGCGGTCCGCCTCCCCGATCAGGTCGTGGTCGACGGCGGGGACGGGGTCCTGCCACAGCTGCGGCTCCGGGACCCACGGGCCGAGGTAGCGCTCGACGGGCCCCATGTCGCGGTGCAGGAGCTTGTACCACGCCTTGGCGAACGCGTCGGCGAGCTGGCCCGGGTTCTCGTGGAATCGCTTCGCGATCGGCCCGTAGATCGGGTCGACCTTCAGCGCGAGGTCCGTCGTCAGCATCATCGGGGCGTGCCGCCTCGACGGGTCGTGGGCGTCGGGCACCGTGCCCTGGGCCTCGGGATTGGAGGGCGTCCACTGCTTCGCCCCGGCGGGGCTCTCCGTCAGCTCCCACTCGTACCTGAACAGGTTGTCCAGGTACCCGTTGTCCCACGTGATCGGCTCGTTGGTCCAGGCGCCCTCGAGCCCGCTGGTGAGCGTGTCGACGCCCTTGCCGCTGCCGTAGGTGTTCTTCCAGCCCAGGCCCTGGTGGTCGACGGGGCAAGCCTCGGGTTCCGGGCCGACGTATTCGGGCCCGACCGCACCGTGGCACTTGCCGAACGTGTGGCCGCCGATGATGAGCGCGGCCGTCTCCTCGTCGTTCATCGCCATGCGGGCGAACGTCTCCCGAACGTCCCGGGCCGCGGCCAGCGGGTCCGGGTTGCCGTTCGGGCCCTCCGGGTTCACGTAGATCAGGCCCATCTGCACGGCGCCGAACGGGTGCGCGAGCTCGCGGTCGCCGCTGTAGCGCTCGTCGCCGAGCCATGTGTCCTCGGGGCCCCAGAAGATCTCGTCGGGCTCCCAGACGTCCTCTCGCCCGAAGCCGAAGCCGAACGTCTTGAACCCCATCGACTCCAGGGCGACGTTGCCGGCGAGGACCAGGAGGTCGGCCCAGGAGACCTTCTGGCCGTACTTCTGCTTGACCGGCCAGAGCAGCCGGCGCGCCTTGTCGAGGCTCGCGTTGTCGGGCCAGCTGTTGAGCGGGGCGTAACGCTGGTCGCCGGAGCCACCACCGCCTCGGCCGTCGGCGATGCGGTAGGTCCCCGCGGCGTGCCAGGCCATCCGGATGAAGAACGGGCCGTAATGACCGTAGTCGGCCGGCCACCACTCCTGCGACGTCGTCATCACCTCGAAGATGTCCCGCTTCAAGGCGTCGAGGTCGAGGGTCTTGAACTCCTCG
>DATFOS010000256.1:0-23367 GCA_035265325.1 Acidimicrobiales bacterium | reverse complement strand
CGTCAACCATCGGCGTGGGCCTCGATGAAGACCTGGCGGACCCAACGCTGGCGCCACTCCTCGTCGAAGTAGATCGTGCGCGTCTGGGCCTGCCAGGCGACGCGGGCCGGCGGGTCGTCCTCGTAGAGGAGCCGGCCGTCGACGGCGACGCGGCCGGCCAGTTCGAGCGGGGCGTCGTCGAGGATCAGCAGGTCGACGCCCGCCGGCAGGTCGACGTCCCACGGGGCGGGAGGGTCGTGGCCCCACCAGGCCGCCACGTCGAGGTCGGAGTCGGGCCGGGCCCGTTCGCCGGTCGCCCGGCTGCCGTGGACGAACGCGAACCGGGCCCCGGCCCGCCGCAGTGCCGCCGCCACGGCGGCCTCGTCGGGTACCTCGGTCGTCGTCACGTGCCCATCGTCGCGCCTGGGGCGGGTCGGGGCCGGAGTTGCGACGCGCCGCCCTATGTGCCGGCGGGGTGCCAGACCGACTTGGTCTCGAGGAAGTGGCGCATGCGGGACAGGCCGGGGTCGGCGAACCAGTCCACGTCGCCGGTCGGGGGGCGGAGGACGCGGGTGAGGCCCTCGGCCGCCGCCACCTCCAGTTCGATGGCGAGCAGGGGGTCCTCGACGCCGGTGAGGTCGAGGCAGTCGACGTCGCCGTGCGATGCCAGCCACGGGGCGACCTCGGGCACCCGGCCCGTGAGGACGTTGACCACGCCGCCCGGCACGTCGGACGTCGCCAGCACCTCGCCCAGCGTCACGGCCGGCAGCGGCGCGGTCTCGGACGCCAGCACAACGCACGTCCCGCCGGACACGATCGCCGGCGCCACCACCGACACCAGCCCGAGCAGCGACGACCGCTGCGGGGCGATCACGGCGGCCACGCCCGACGCCTCGGGCACCGAGTAGGCGATGTACGGGCCGGCCACGGGGTTGGTGGACCCGTCGACCTGGGCCAGCTTGTCGGCCCAGCCGGCGTACCAGACCCAGCGGTCGATCGCGGCGTCCACCAGGGGCTCCGCCGCCTTACGGCGCAGGCCCTCGGCGTGACCGACCTCGTCGACGAACTGCGCCCGCCGTCCCTCCATGACCTCGGCGACCCGGTAGAGGACCTGGCCGCGGTTGTACGCCGTGGCGCCCGACCAGCCCTTCACCGCGCTGCGGGCGGCGACCACGGCATCGCGGGCGTCCTTGCGGGAGCCGAGGGCGGCGTTGGCCAGGAACGACCCGTCCCGTGCGGAGAGCACCTCGTACGACCGGCCCGATTCCGAGCGGGGGAACTTCCCACCCACGTAGAGCTTGTAGGTCTTGCGGACGGCGAGCCGGGGCGGCGCCGGCGCCACCGGCTCACCGGAGGCGGACCAGACGTCCGGGGCGTCGGCGGGGGGCACGTCGTCAGGCATCGAGGTACGCCTCCAGGCCGTGGCGGCCGCCCTCGCGGCCGTAGCCCGACTGCTGGTAGCCGCCGAACGGGCTGGTGGGGTCGAACTTGTTGAACGTGTTGGCCCACACGACGCCGGCCCGGAGGCGGGAGGCCGTCCAGAGGATGCGGCTGCCCTTGTCGGTCCACACGCCGGCCGAGAGCCCGTAGGGGGTGTTGTTGGCCTTGGTCACCGCCTCGTCCGGGGTGCGGAAGGTGAGGACCGACAGGACCGGCCCGAACACCTCCTCGCGGGCGATGCGGTGGGCCTGGGTCACGCCGGTGAACACCGTCGGGGGGAACCAGAAGCCCCGCTCGGGCAGGTCGCAGGCGGGCGACCAGCGCTCGGCGCCCTCGGCCTCGCCCGCCGCCGACAGCTGCCGGATCCGGTCGAGCTGCTCGGCCGAGTTGATGGCCCCGATGTCGGTGTTCTTGTCGAGCGGGTCGCCCAAGCGCAAGGTCGCCAGACGGCGGCGGAGGCGGTCGAGCAGCTCGCCGGCGATCGACTCCTGCACCAGGAGGCGGCTGCCGGCGCAGCACACGTGGCCCTGGTTGAAGAAGATGCCGTTGACGATGCCCTCGACGGCCTCGTCGAGCGGGGCGTCGTCGAAGACGATGTTGGCCGCCTTGCCGCCCAGCTCGAGCGTGACCTTCTTGCGGGACCCGGCCACCGTGCGGGCGATCTCGCGGCCGACGGCGGTCGAGCCGGTGAAGGCGACCTTGTCGACGCCCTCGTGCCCGACGACCTCCTGGCCGGTGGCCCCGGCGCCCGTGACGATGTTGACGACGCCCGGCGGAAGGTCGGCCTGGCGGCACAGGTCGGCGAACGCCAGCGCCGTGAGCGGCGTGGTCTCGGCCGGCTTGAGGACCACCGTGTTGCCCGTCGCCAGGGCCGGCGCCACCTTCCACGCCAGCATCAGCAGCGGGAAGTTCCACGGGATGACCTGCCCGGCGACGCCGAGCGGCCGCGGGTCGGGGCCGAAGCCGGCGTGGCCCAGCTTGTCGGCCCAGCCGGCGTAGTAGAAGAAGTGCGCCGCCACGAGGGGCAGGTCGACGTCGCGGCTCTCGCGGATCGGCTTGCCGTTGTCGACCGACTCGAGCACCGCCAGCTCGCGGGCCCGCTCCTGGACCAGGCGGGCGAGGCGGAACAGGTACTTGCCCCGCTCGCGTCCCGGCATCGCCGACCAGGGGCCCGTGTAGGCCGCCCGGGCGGCGGCCACGGCCCGGTCGACGTCGGCGGGCCCGGCGGCCACGACCTCGGAGAGGACCTCCTCGGTGGCGGGGTTCACCGACTTGAAGGGCGTCCCGTCGATCGGGTCGACGAACTCGCCGCCGATGAAGAGCCCGTAGGAGGGCGCGATGTCGACGACGCTGCGGGACTCGGGGGCGGGGGCGTACTCGAAGGGTCCGGCCATCTTCAGCTCAGTCGATCGTCATCTCGTCGGGGTCGGCGTAGTGGCCCGTGGCCAGCTTGCGCCGCTGCATCAGCAGGTCGTTCAGGAGGGACGAGGCGCCGAACCGGAACAGGCCCGGGTCGAGCCATGCCTCGCCGCAGGTCTCGTTGACCATGACCAGGTAGCGGATGGCGTCCTTGCTGGCCCGGATGCCGCCCGCCGCCTTCACGCCCACCCGGCGCCCGCCGGCGGCGGCGAAGTCGCGCACGGCCTCCAGCAGGACCAGGCCCACGGGCAGCGTCGACGCCGGCGACACCTTGCCGGTCGACGTCTTCACGAAGTCGCCGCCGGCCAGCATGGCCAGCCACGCCGCCCGACGGACGTTGTCGTAGGTGCCCAGCTCGCCCGTCTCGAGGATGACCTTGAGGTGGGCGTCGCCGCAGGCCTCGGCCACGGCCACGATCTCGTTGTGGACGTCGAGGTAGCGGCCGGCCAGGAAGGCGCCCCGGTCGATGACCATGTCGATCTCGTCGGCGCCCGCCGCCACCGCGGCCCGCACGTCGGCGAGCTTCACGTCGCGCGGCGCCCGCCCGGAGGGGAAGGCGGTGGCGACGGCGGCGACGTGCACGTCCGACCCGCGCAGCGCCTCGACCGCCGTCGGCACGAGGTCGCCGTACACGCATACGGCGGCGACCGCCGGGCACGTCGGGTCGCCGGGGTCGGGACGCCGGGCCTTGGCGGACAGCGCCGCCACCTTGCCGGGCGTGTCCTGCCCCTCGAGCGTGGTGAGGTCGACCATGCGGACGGCGAGGTCGAGGGCGAACGCCTTGGCCGTCGTCTTGATCGAGCGGGTCGCCAGCATGGCGGCCCGGGCCTCGGCGCCGACCTGGTCGACCGCCGGCAGCCCGTGGAGGAACCGCCGCAGGGCCGTGTCGGACGCCGTGACGTCGGCATACGCGTCGGTGACAACTGCCATCGCAGGCCAGGGTACAGGTGCCCGTCACCCGCCGGCCGGGGGCGGGTCGCAGGCCCGGCTAGAGCTGTTCGGCGCGGAGGGCGGCGTAGCCGGGCCGGATCTGGCCGGCGATGAGGCGGAGGCGCTTGTCGAAGGGCCAGAACGCCGATTTCATGGCGTTGAGCGTGAGCCACTCGAGCTCGTCCCAGCCGTAGCTGAACGCCTCGACCAGGTGGGCGAACTCCCGTGTCATCGACGTGTCGGACATCAGCCGGTTGTCGGTGTTGACCGTGACCCGGAAGCGGAGGCGGGTGAGCAGGCCGATCGGGTGCTCGGCGATGGACGGCGCCACCCCGGTGTGGACGTTGGACGTCGGGCACATCTCCAGCGGGACCCGCCGGTCGCGCACGAACGCCGCCAACCGGCCGAGGTGGACGCGGCCCTCGCCGTCGAACGTGATGTCCTCCACCACCCGGACGCCGTGGCCGAGCCGCTCGGCGCCGCAGATCTGCACGGCCTCCCAGATGGAGGGCAGCCCGAACGCCTCTCCGGCGTGGATCGTCACGTGGTGGTTGGCCTTGGCGATCGTCTGGAAGGCGGCCAGGTGCTTCGTCGGCGGGTAGCCGTTCTCGCTGCCGGCGATGTCGAAGCCCACGACGCCCTCGTCGCGGTGGCGCAGGGTCAGCTCGGCGATCTCGGTGGAGTTGGCCGTGTGCCGCATCGCCGTGAGCAGGGTGCCGATCGTGATGGGGCGGCCGGCGCTACCCAGCCGGAACCCGTCGAGGACCGCCGCCACCACGTCGTCGAGCGACAGGCCCCCCTCCGTGTGCAATTCGGGGGCGAAGCGCACCTCGGCGTAGACGACGCCGTCGTCGGCCAAGTCCTCGGCGCACTCCTGCGCCACCCGGACCAGGGCGTCCTTCGACTGCATGACCCCGACCGTGTGCGAGAACGTCTCGAGGTAGAGGTCGAGGTCGTGGCGATAGGCGCCACGGTGGAACCAGTCGGCCAGCTCGCCGATGTCGGTGGTGGGGAGGCGGTGGCCGCACTCGGCCGCCAGGTCGACCACCGTCTCGGGCCGCAGCCCCCCGTCGAGGTGGTCGTGCAGGAGCACCTTGGGCGCCCGGCGGAGTTGGTGGAGGGTTGGGCGGTGATCCATACCTCACTCTACGCGCCGGCTGTGCCCTCCTCGGGGACGAATCGCCAGCCTGCGCCCGCGGCCTGGACCCGTCCGACGGGTCGCGCCGGGAAGTGCGCCGGCAGCAGCAACGCCCCGGTCGTCGCCACCTCGTCGAGCAGGCCCTTCCGGGTGGCGACGGTGGCCGGGACGTCCTGGTCGCCGGCGAACGCGAGGTCGGGGAGGGCGCACTGCAGAGGGTGGAGGATCGAGTCACCCACCAGCGCCGCCGACCCCGCCGAGGTGTCGACCCACAATGCCACGTGGCTCGGCGTGTGCCCGAACGTGGGCACCAGCCGCAGCCCGTCGCCCAGGTCGGTGTCGGCGGCCACGATGTCGGCCAGCCCTGCCTCCAGGATCGGGGCGATCGAGTCGGCGTGAACGGCGGCGTCGTCGGGGTCCTCGGCGGCGCTCGCCCGGACCCGCTCGAGCTCGCCGTCGACGTAGAGGTGGCGGGCGTTCGTGAACGTGGGGGCCCAGCGGTCGCCGACCAGGTGGGTGTCCCAGCCGACGTGGTCGGCGTGGAGGTGGGTGTGGACCACGAGGTCGACGCCCTCGGGCGTGAAGCCGGCGGCCCGGAACCGCTCGATGAAGGGCCACTCCTGGTCGTCCCAGAAGAACTGCGACCGTCGCTTGTGGTTGCCCACGCAGGGGTCGACGACGACGGTCCGCCCGTGGGCCTCGATGACGACGGCCTGGACCCGCAGGCCGATCGTGCCGTCCTCGCCCGCCACGCCCTCCTCGAGGTCGACGGACCGGACGAGGTCGGCGGTGGCGTCGGGAAAGAAGAACTCCGGCGGGATCCCGACCGTCTCCGCCTCGACGACTGCAGTCAATCCGACGTCGCCGACCTGCCAGCGCTGCGTGTCCTCGCTCATGGCAGGCACACTAGACCGATTGGTCTAGTCGTGCTCGTGCTGGGGCTCGCCCGTCGTCAGGCGATGCGCTCCACGACGAGCGGGCGGCGCTCCGGCGGTTCGGGGCCGACCTCGATGGCGCCCGCCAGCGCCGCCCGGGCGCCGGGCAGGCGCTCGGGCCCGTCGGCGTGCAGCACGAGGACCGGCTCGCCGGCCTCGACCCGGTCGCCGGGCTTGCGCAGGCAGACGGCACCGGCGGTGGGGGACACGGGGTCCTCCTTGCGCGACCGGCCGGCCCCGAGGCGCCACACGGCGACCCCCACGGCCCGGGCGTCGAGCCGCCGCAGGTACCCGGACGCCGGGGCAGGGACCGGCTCCTGCAGCTCCGCGACGGGGCGCGGCGCGGCGAGGTCGCCGCCCTGGGCCGCAACCATCGCCTCCCACGCCGCCAGCGCCCGCCCGTCCCGGATGGCGTCGGCCGGGTCGGTGGGCAGGCCGGCCAGGGCGACCATCTCGCGGGCGAGGGCGAGCGTGACCTCGACCAGGTCGGCCGGCCCGGCGCCCTTCAGGACATCGATCGACTCGTCCACCTCCAGCCCGTTGCCGGCGGTGTGGCCGAGCGGGGCGTCCATGTCCGTGACGAGGGCGACCGTCCGCACCCCGTGGGCCTGGCCCAGCCCCACCATCGTCTCGGCCAGCCGGCGGGCGGTGGCGAGGTCGGGGAGGAACGCGCCCGAGCCCACCTTCACGTCCAGCACCAGGGCGTCTGTCCCCTCGGCGATCTTCTTGGACATGATCGAGCTGGCGATGAGCGGCACCGCCTCGACGGTGGCGGTCACGTCCCGGAGGGCGTAGAGCTTGCGGTCGGCCGGGCACAGCGACTCGCTGGCGGCGCAGATCACCGCGCCGATGTCGGCCAGCTGGGCGACGACGTCCTTCACGGGGAGGGTCGCCCGCCAGCCGGGGATCGACTCCATCTTGTCGAGCGTCCCGCCGGTGTGGCCGAGTCCCCGGCCCGATAGCTGGGGGACCGCCGCCCCGCACGCCGCCACCAGCGGCACGAGGGGCAGCGAGACCTTGTCGCCCACCCCGCCGGTCGAGTGCTTGTCGACGGTCGGACGCCCCACGCCGGACAGGTCGAGCCGCTCGCCGGACGCGATCATCGCCGCTGTCCACGTGGCCAGCTCGTCGGGCGCCATGTCTCGCAGGAGGATCGCCATGCACAGCGCGGCGGCCTGCTCGTCGGCGATCGTCCCGGCGGTGTAGCCCTCGACGAAGAAGCGGACCTGCTCCTCGGACAGCGTCCCCCCGTCCCGCTTGGTGCGGATGACGTCGAGCACGTCGGTGGCCATCAGGCGTCCTCCAGGTCGTCCGGGCCGAAGGCGCCGGGCAGCCACTCGGTGATCGGGCGCCCGTTCACCACGACGCCCGGCCCGCCCGCCTCGAACAGCAGCTGGCGGCAGCGGCCGCAGCACGAGAGGTCCTCGCCGTCGGGGTCGGTGACGGCGACGGCGACCAGGCGGCCGCCCCCGCTGGCGTGGAGGGCGGAGACCAGCCCGCACTCGGCGCACAGGGTGAGGCCGTAGGAGGCGTTCTCGACGTTGCACCCGACCACGACCCGCCCGTCGTCGACCAGACCGGCCGCCCCCACCGGGAACCCGGAGTAGCGGGCGTAGGCGCGGCGGGCGACGTCGGCGGCGGCGGCCCGGAGGCCGTCCCAGTCGACGTCCGGGGGCGCAGGAGGCGGAGGCACGCCGGCAGTCTGCCAGCGCGGTCGCTCAGCCGGTGGTGTAGGGCTCTCCATCGGCGGCGGGCGCCCGGGACCGGCCGACGAGGCCGGCGACCACGATGATCGTGACCACATACGGCGTCATGAGCAGCAGCTCGGACGGCAGCGGCGTGTCCAGTAGCGCAAGGCGGCCCTGCAGCTCCTCGGCGAAGCCGAAAACCAGGGCGGCGATGAACGCCCCGACCGGGTGCCAGCGGCCGAAGATCAGCGCGGCCAGGGCGATGAAGCCGCGGCCGGCGGTCATGTTCTCGTCGAAGCCGCTGACGGCGTCGAGCGTGAACCACGTCCCGGCGAAGCCGGCCACCGCGCCACCCAGGACCACGGCCCGGTAGCGCGTGCGCAGGACGTTGATGCCGACCGTGTCGGCCGCCCGCGGGTGCTCGCCGACGGCCCGGAGCCGCAGGCCCCAGCGACTGCGGAACAGCGCCCACGTCAGGCCCGCCACGAGGGCGAACATGACGTACACGTAGATCGTGTTGTCGAACAGCAGGGGCCCGACGACCGGGATGTCCTCGAGCAGCGGGATGCCGACGGGCCGGAACGAGCCGGGCTGGTTGAGGTCCTGGTACTCGACGAGGACGCGGGCGGTCAGGTAGCTGGTCACGCCCACAGCGAAAATGTTGATGACCGTGCCGCCGATGATCTGGTCGACCGTGTAGCGGATCGACAGCATGGCAAGAGCGGCCCCGAGCAGGGCCCCGACGGCCACGCCGCCGAGGAGCCCGACCCACGGGGTGTTCGCGGCGGAGGCCGTGATCGCGCCGGTGAAGGCGGCGGCGAGGAGCATGCCCTCGATGGCGATGTTGATAACGCCCGCCCGCTCGCACAGGACGCCGGCCAGAGCGCCCAGGGCGAGGGGGATGGCCCGGCGCAGCGAGCCGTCGAGCAGGCCGATGATGTTGATCGTGTCGTCGCGGGCGGCCCAGGCCAGCAGCGCGACGATGAACAGCCCCAGGCCGACGCCGAACACGCCGTAGACCCGGTGCAGCAGGCCGCCGGCCAGGGCGGCCCCCAGCGCCACGATCACCACGCCCAGCACGAGGGCGACGGTCCGGGCCGGGAACGTGAGGTCGGGGATCTCGATCGCCTCGCCGCCCCGGACGAACACGAACGTGGCGTCGACGCCGGACTCGCTGCCGAGCCCGAACGCGACGAGGGCGATGAGGCCGAGGACGACCGTGGCGATGCCGAAGCCGAGCCGGCGGGCGGCGCTCGGGCCGCCCGCCTCGTCGACGCCGGCGGACGCCAGCGGGGGCGGGCCGGACGCAGCGGGGTCGGTGGTCACGCTGGCCACGGCTCACGACCCCCAGTTCGTGGTGAAGGCCGGCTCGGCGCCACCGCGCGCCCGCACCCGGTAGATCGCCCGCACCAGGTGGGGTGCGGCGACGAACACGATGATCAACGCCTGGATGACGACGATGATGTCGACCGGCGTCGAGGTGGCGGCCTGCATGCCGGTCGACCCGGCCCGCAGCACGCCGAACAGGAACGCCGCCCCCAGCACGCCGAACGGGTTGGCTCGCCCGAGCAGGGCCACGGCGATGGCGTCGAAGCCGACCTCGCTGTAGTAGCCGCCGGTGAGGCTGTAGCTGGGCCGTCCCAGGATGTTGCTGGTCCCGGCCAGGCCGGCCAGCGCCCCGGCCAGCGCCATCGACACCACGTACGTGGCGCCCACCTGCATGCCGGCGTAGCGAGAGGCGAACGGGTTGGCACCGACGGCCTTCATCCGGAACCCGAGCGTCGAGCGGCCCAGCAGCCACCACACGAACAGCACAGCGGCGACCGCCAGGAACAGGCCGGCGTGGAAGCGCAGCTCGCCGATGGTCACCTCGGGGAGACGGGCGGACTCGGCCACGGGCTGCGAGATGGGGTCGTTCCGCCCGGGCCGCTGGAACGCCGTGGAGCGCAGGGCGTAGTCGAGCAGCCGGTACGAAACGTAGTTGAGCATGATCGTGGTGATCACCTCGTGTGCCCCGGTCCAGGCCTTGAGGGCACCGGCGATGGCGCCCCAGGCGGCCCCGCCCAGCGCCCCGGCGATGAGCGCCAGCGGCAGGTGGATCGCCCTCGGGAGGTCCCACGTGAAGCCGACCCAGCCGGCGCAGGTCGCGCCGACGATCAGCTGGCCGGCCGCGCCGATGTTGAACAGGCCCGAACGGAAGGCCAGGGCGACCGACAGCCCGGCGAGGGCCAGCGGGGTGGTCTCGACCAGCGTGCGGCCGAGGGCGCTCGGCGAGCCGAGCGAGCTCTCCCACAGCGCCCGGTAGGACTCGGACACGATGTCCCAGGAGGACGACAGCGCCCCGACCGGGTCGCCGAAGAACTCACCCCACTCGTTCAGCGTGTCCGGGTCGGAGAAGGCGATCACCAGCCCGCCCACGACGAGCGCGGTGAGCAGGGCGAGCGCCGGCACCAGCAGGGCGCGCCCCACCGTGCGGCCGCGGTCGAGCACGGCACTCACGTGACCGTCACCTCTTCGTCGGTCGGGGGCGCGACGGCGGCGGCCTCCTCGACCGCACCCGCCATGAGCAGGCCGCACTTCTCGCGGCTCGCCTCGGCCCGGTCGAGCACGTCGACGACCTTGCCGCCGACGACGATGGCCACCCGGTCGGCGAGGGCCAACACCTCGTCGAGCTCGGACGAGTTGAGCAGCACGGCCACCCCCTCGTCGCGCTTGGCGACGACCTGGCGGTGGATGTACTGGATCGAGCCCACGTCGAGCCCGCGCGTCGGCTGGGACAGCACGAGCAGGCGCTCGGCGTGGAAGAACTCGCGAGCGACGATGACCTTCTGCTGGTTGCCGCCCGACAGCGTGCCGGCAGGGGCGTCGACCGACGGCGTGCGCACGTCGAACTCGTCCACCAGCGCCTCGGCGTGGGTGCGGACCGCCTTGCGGTCGACCCGTCCCCGCCGGGAGAACGGCCTGTGGGTGAGCTGGTTGAGCACCAGGTTGGACGCCACGTCGAAGCTGCTGATGAGGCCGTCGCGCTGGCGGTCCTCGGGGACGTGGGCCACGCCGGCGTCCCCCACCGTGCGGGGGCTGGCGCCGGCGATCTCGCGCCCGTCGAGCATGATCGACCCCGACGTCGGCGCCCGCAGGCCCGTGATCGCCTCGACCAGCTCGGTCTGGCCGTTGCCCTGGACGCCGGCGACGGCGAGGATCTCGCCCGCCCGGACGTCGAGCGACAGCCCGTCCACCATCCTGTGGCCGCGTTCGTCGGTGACCACCAGGTCGCGGACGTCGAGGACGGTCTCGCCGGGGTCGGCCTCGTCCTTGTTCACCACCAGTTGCACGTCGTGGCCGACCATGAGCGTGGCCAAGCCCTGCTCGTCGGACTCGGCCGGCGTCGTGTGGCCGACGACCCGGCCGCGTCGCAGCACGGTCACCTTGTCGGCGACCGCGCGCACCTCGCGGAGCTTGTGGCTGATGAAGATCACCGACCGGCCGGCCGTGGCGAGCTGGCGGATGATCGCCATCAGGTCGTCGATCTCCTGCGGGGTCAGCACCCCGGTGGGCTCGTCGAGGATGAGGCAGCGGGCGTCGCGGTAGAGCGCCTTCAGGATCTCGATGCGTTGCTGGACCCCGACCGGCACGTCCTCGACCAGGGCGTCGGGATCGACCGCCAGCCCGTAGCGGTGGGACAGCTCGGCCACGCGATCGCGGGCCTCGGCCCGCTCGATCCTCCCCAGCCGCCCCGTCGGCTCGACGCCGAGGATGACGTTCTCGGCCACCGTGAACACGGGGACGAGCATGAAGTGCTGGTGCACCATGCCGATCCCCGCGGCGATGGCGTCGGCGGGCGACCTCGCGACCAGCGGCTGGCCGTCGAGCAGCACCTCGCCCTCGTCGGGCCGGTACAGCCCGAACAGGATGTTCATGAGCGTCGACTTGCCGGCGCCGTTCTCACCGAGCAGGGCGTGGACCTCACCGCTCTCGACGGTGACGTCCACGCCCTCGGCGGCCACGACGCCGGGGAAACGCTTGGTGATGCCCCGGAGCTCGACCCGCATCTCGTGCCGGCGGGCGTCAGCCCGCCGGACGCGTCTCGATCTCGCCGGCGATGATCTGCTCGCGTAGCTCGTCGACGGCGTCCTTGACCTCCTGCGGCACCGACTCGTCGAACTCGTGGAACGGGGCGATGTCGACGCCCTCGTTCTCGAGCGTGCCGGTGTACAGGCCACCCTCGAACTCGCCCTCGGAGGCGGCGATGGCGGTGTCGTACACGGCGACGTCCATGTTCTTCATCACCGAGGTCAGGAACAGGTCGCAGGACTCCTCGACGCTCACGCACCCGTCGGTGTCGACCCAGATCAGGCGCTGGTCGCCGCCGCCGGCCTCGATGGCCTCGATCGAGCCCAGGCCCACCGGGCCGGCCACCGGCATGATGATGTCGGCGCCCTCGTCGATGAGCTGCTCGGTCGTCGACCGGCCGTTGGCCTGGTTCTCGAAGTCGCCGGTGAAGAGGCCGTCGCCCTCGGCGGAGCTCCAGCCCACGAGCTGGACGTCGCCGCCCTCGTTCTCGTTGTAGTACTGGATGCCGGCCTCGAAGCCCTCCATGAAGATCGTGACGGTGGGGATGTTGATGCCGCCGTACGTGCCGACGGTGCCGGTCTCGGTGGTGGCGGCGGCGACGTAGCCGGCCAGGAAGGCGGCCTGGTCGGTCGAGAACGCCAGCTCGCTCACGTTGTCGAACTCGTCGGCGGAGTCACCGGCCTCGACGCTGTAGTCGTAGTCGACGATCGCGAAGTTCTGGTCGGGGTTCTCCTCGGCCGCGGTGGCCGTGGCGTCGCCCAGCAGGAAGCCGACCGTCACGATGAGGTCGCACTCGGCGTCGAGGAGGCTCTGGATGTTCGGGGCGAAGTCGGCCTCGCTCTCGGACTCCTGCACCGTCGGCTCGAAGCCGATCTCGTCGGCCGCCTGCTGGATGCCCGCATACGCGGTCTGGTTGAACGAGCGGTCGTCGACGCCGCCCGTGTCGGTCACCTGGCAGGCGGCGAAGTCGCTGTCGCCTCCACCACCGCCTTCAGCGTCCGCCTCGGTGCCGTCGCTCCCGGCTTCGTCGTCGTCATCGTCGTCACCACAGGCCGCGGCGACGAGCGCCAGCGAGAGCACCAGGCCGAGGCCCTTGAGCCACCCACGTCGCATAGTCGATCGTTCTCCCTATCCGGTCCCAGAACGTGATGACCCGGCGGGCCACGCGGTCACAGTAGTCAGATGTCCACACGCATCCGGGCGACCGCGGCGATCTGCCCGCGCCGGCCGGCCCGCTGGCTGTCCTGCACGGTGCCCGGCGGTACGGTCGGGCGCGTGACGGATCCGTTCGCCCGGGCCGACGAGGCCGCCGCCGCACTCGCGGACCGGACGGGGGTGCCGGCCCACGACGTGGCCGTCGTCCTCGGCTCCGGCTGGCGCCCGGCGGCCGACCGCTTCGGCGAGGCCGTGGCCGAGGTGCCCACCTCCGACCTACCCGGCTTCCCTCCCGCCACCGTGGCGGGGCACGTGGGCGCACTACGTTCGGTGCGGGCGGCGGACGGGAAGCACCTGCTCGTGTTCCTGGGCCGCGTCCACGGCTACGAGGGCCACGACCCGGCGGTCGTCGTCCACGGCGTGCGGATGGCCTGCCGGGCCGGGTGCCGGGTCGTCGTGCTGACGAACGCCGCCGGCGGCATCCGGCCGGGGATGGCCGTGGGCCAGCCGGTCCTCATCGCCGACCACCTCAACCTCACGAACCGCTCGCCGCTCACCGGTCCCGAACCGGCGGCCCCCCTCGGCGCCCGCTTCGTCGACCTGACCGACGCCTATGCCACGCGGCTGCGCACGCTGGCCCGAACCGTTGACCCGACGCTCGCCGAGGGCGTCTACGCCGCCCTGCCGGGCCCGCAGTACGAGACGCCGGCCGAGGTCCGCATGCTGGGACTGCTCGGCGCCGACCTCGTCGGCATGTCCACGGCCTGGGAGTGCATCGCCGCCCGCCACCTCGGGGCCGAGGTCCTCGGCCTGTCGCTGGTGACGAACCTGGCCGCCGGCCTGGCCGGGGCGCCGCTCGACCACATCGAGGTCCTGGAGGCGGGCCGGGCCGCCGCCGAGCGCATGGGCGACCTGCTCGCCGAGGTGGTGACCCGGCTGTAGGAGCGGCGGCTTCGTCCGCTGTCGCACCCTGCCCGTAGCCTCGTGCGCCATGACGCCCGAGGAGCTCCTGGCCGCCGCCCGCACCTGGCGCGACGAGGACCCCGACCCCGACGACCGCGCCGAGGTCGACGCCCTGCTGGCCCGCGTCTCGTCCGGCGACGCCGCCGACGCCGACGTCGCCCTGGCCGACCTACGCGACCGGTTCGGGGCCTCGCTGCAGTTCGGCACGGCCGGGCTCCGGGGCGAGATGGGGGCCGGGCCCAACCGCATGAACCGGGTGGTCGTGATCCGGGCCACGGCCGGGCTGGCCGCGTACCTGGCCGCCACCGGCCACGCCGGCGAGCCGGTGGTCGTGGGCTTCGACGCCCGGCACCGGTCCGCCCGCTTCGCCGCCGACGCCGCCGCCGTGCTGGCCGGCGCCGGCTTCCCGGTGAAGCTGGCCGACCGGCCCCTGCCGACGCCCGTGCTCGCCTTCGGCATAACCCACCTCGGGGCCTGCGCCGGCATCGTCGTCACCGCCAGCCACAACCCGCCGCGGGACAACGGCTACAAGGTGTACCTGGGCGACGGCGCCCAGATCTCTGCCCCCGTCGACGCCGAGATCGCCGCCCACATCGCCGCGGTCGGGCCGCTCGTCGACGTCCCGCAGGCGCCCGAGGGCGACCCGCGGGTGACCCACGTGGGCGCCGACCTCGTCGACGACTACGTGGCCGGGGCGGTGGCAACCGCGGTGCCGGACCAGTCCGACGCCGCCGTGGCCGCCCGCGCCGAGGTCGGCATCGTCTACACGCCGATGCACGGCGTGGGCCGCAACGTGCTGCTGGCCGCCTTCTCGGCGGCACGGTTCCCGGCGCCGTACGTGGTCCGCGAGCAGGGGGAGCCCGACCCCGACTTCCCGACCGCCGACTTCCCCAACCCCGAGGAGCCCGGCGCCCTCGACCTCGCCCTCGCCGCCGCCGAGGCGCGGGCGGCCGACGTGATCATCGCCAACGACCCCGACGCCGACCGCATGGCGGTGGCGGTCCCCGACCGCCGGCCCGGCCATGCCGCCGACGGCGCCCCGGGCCGCACGGGCTGGCGGGTGCTCAGCGGCGACGAGATCGGCGTCCTGCTGGCCGACTGGCTGCTGGCCCGAGGCTCCGGGCCGAACCGGCTCGTCGTGAACTCGATCGTGTCGTCCTCGATGCTCGCCCGGCTGGCGGCGGCCCGGGGCGTGCAGTCGGCCTCCGTGCTGACCGGCTTCAAGTGGATCGCGCGGGCCGCCCTCGACCGGCCCGACCTCGACTTCGTGTACGGCTACGAGGAGGCGATCGGCTCCAGCGTCGGCACGCTCGTGCGCGACAAGGACGGCATCAGCGCGGGCCTGGCCTTCGCAGACCTCGTGGCGGCCGAGCGGGCGGCCGGCCGCTCGGTGCTCGGCCGCCTCGACGACCTCCACCGCGAGCTGGGGGCGTACGTCACCCGCCAGCGCTCGGTGCGGCTGGAGGGGCTCGACGGCGCCGCCCGCATGCAGGAGGCGGTCGACCGGCTGGCCGCCGCTCCTCCGTCCACGCTGGCGGGCCGGGCGGTCGTCCTCGCGGAAGACCTGCGCGAGGGCGGCGAGTTGCCGCCCACGCCGGCGGTGCGGCTGACCGGCGACGGCATCCGCCTGATCGTCCGGCCGTCGGGTACCGAGCCCAAGCTCAAGTTCTACGCCGAGGCCGTCGAGCCCGTCGCCGCACCCGGCCCCGAGGCGCTCGCCGAGGCCCGCGCCCGGGCCGAGGCCACGGCCCTCGCCCTGCTCGACGAGGCGGCGAAGCTCGCCGGCGCCTGACGCCGGTCCGCCAACGGCGGCTCAGGCCGTCCCGAAGAGGCGGTCGCCGGCGTCGCCGAGGCCGGGGTAGATGAAGGCGCGCTCGTCGAGGTGGTCGTCGATCGCCGCGGTGACGACGTGGTCGAGCAGGCCGGTCTCCTCCAGGTGGCGGAGGCCCTCCGGCGCCGCCAGCACGCACACGCCGGTCATCGGGCCGGCGCCGCGCTGGCGCAGCAGGCGGGCGGCGTGGGCCATCGAGCCGCCGGTGGCCAGCATCGGGTCGAGGACGATCACGGTCCGCCCGTTCAGCTCGGCCGGCACCGAGTTCATGTACGGCTCGGGCTGCAGCGTGTCCTCGTTGCGGGACACGCCGATGAACGCGGTGTCGGTGTCCGGCAGCAGGCGGACCCAAGCCCCGTGGAGGCCGAGGCCGGCCCGCAGCACCGGTACGACCAGTGGTGGCGCCGGGATGCGAACGCCCGGGGCCGGGCCCAGCGGCGTGCGGACCTCGAACGGCTCGGTGGGGAGCGTGCGGCAGGCCTCGTAGGCGAGGATGCCGGCGAGTTCGTCCATCGTCTGCCGGAACGTGGCCCGGTCGGTGGACTCGTCGCGCAGGCGCGTGAGCGCCCGCGCCGCCAGGGGGTGGTCGACCACGGTGACGTCCATCGGGCCGGCAGTCTCGCGGATCGGCCGGCCCAGGGCGATGACGGTCGTCACCTGGGCATCAGGAGGTCGGGTCGCGGCGGCCTCAGCAAACCTCCAGGTTCCTCTCACGTTCCTCCCATGGACGCGACGCATGGTGGTCTCGACGGCGACAGCCACCCCCCAACGGAGCTCGACCGAGACATCCCGGGCGAGCCTCTTCCCGCCGTCACGCCGTCCGGTGGTGCCCCTGCCGGCCGGCCGCTCTCGCCGGTGCCCCGGTCCGTCACAGGGACACCGGCGAGCGGCGCGCCCCGGGCACGAACGGGGTGGTCCCGACAATCCCGACCTCTATGGTTGGGTATATGCGCTCGGTCATCGGCTTCCCCGACCCCGTCGACGAGGTCTCCGCCCGCCTCGTGGCCGGCGGGGTCGTGCTGATGTCCGTCGCCACCATCGCCCTCGACCAGCCCTGGCTGACGGTCGTGATCGCCTACGGGTTCCTGGCGCGGGTGCTCACGGGACCGACGCTGAGCCCACTCGGCCGGCTGGTCACGCAGGTGGTGCGGCCGCGCCTGCGGGTGAAGCCCCGTCCGGTGCCCGGCCCGCCCAAGCGCTTCGCCCAGGGCATCGGGGCCGTGCTCTCGACCACCGCCGCGATCCTCGCCCTCGGCGCCGGCGCCGAGGGCGTGGCCCATGGCCTGCTCGGCGTCCTCGCCGTGGCTGCCGGCCTCGAGGCGTTCGCCGGTGTCTGCCTCGGCTGCATCGTGTTCGCCCGGCTGATGCGCCTGGGCGTGATCCCGGCCGAGGTGTGCGAGCGGTGCGCCGACCTGTGGGGCACCCGCCGGGCCAGCGCGTGATGCGCCCACGCCCGACCCGGCGGCGCCTCCTCCCGAGGGCCCGGCGGGCCTGCCCGTTCGTCGGGGGCCGTCCGGCGGTGGACGAGCTGGTGGGACCCACCGGCGCCGGCGCCGGGGCCGGACCGGCCTCGGCCATGGACGCGGTGTCCTTCGCCGTCACACCGCCCGCGTAACCTTGTCGAGGCCTATGTCGAGCCCCACCACGCCGTCGCTCCCGCCGCGGCCGGCCTTCCCCATCCGGCTGTACAACACCGCGAGCCGCTCGGTCGAGCCGTTCGCCCCCCTCCTCGAGGGCCGGGTGGGCATCTACACGTGTGGGCCGACCGTGTACGCCCCGCAGCACGTGGGCAACATGCGTTCGCAGCTGTTCCCCGACCTGCTGCGCCGGGTGCTCGAGGCCGCCGGGTTCGCCGTCACGCACGTTGTCAACATCACCGACGTCGGTCACCTGACCAGCGACGCCGACGCCGGCGACGACAAGGTCGAGGCCGCCGCGGCGCGGACGGGGAGGTCGGCCGCCGACATCGCCGCCCTCTACACCGACCAGTGGCGGCACGACCGGGCCCGCCTGGGCTGCCTCGAGCCGGCGGTGCTGCCCCGTGCCACCGCCCACATCGCCGAGCAGATCGCCCTGATCGAGGCGCTCGAGGCGAAGGGCGTCACCTATCGCATCGACGACGGCATCTACTTCGACACCGACAAGTGGCCCCGCTACGCCGACTTCGCCCACCTGCGCCTCGACGAGCAGGGCACGTCCGGCCGGGTGCAGAACGTCGGCGAGAAGCGCCACGCCGCCGACTTCGCCCTGTGGAAGTTCTCGCCCCCGGGCGTCCGCCGCCAGCAGGAGTGGCCCTCGCCGTGGGGCGTCGGGTTCCCCGGCTGGCACATCGAGTGCTCGGCCATGGCGACGAAGTACCTGGGCGAGCGCTTCGACGTGCACACGGGCGGGGTCGACCACATCGCCGTCCACCACACCAACGAGATCGCCCAGAGCGAGTGCGGCTTCGGCGTCCACCCGTGGGTGAACTACTGGTTGCACGGCGAGTTCCTCGACCTGGGCGGCGCCAAGATGTCGAAGTCCGCCGGCGGCACGGTCGTCGTCGACGACCTGGTGGCCAGGGGCATCGAGCCGCTGGCGTTCCGCTACTTCTTCCTGCAGGCGCACTACCGCTCGCAGCAGGAGCTGACCGACGAGGCCCTCACCGCCGCCCAGGCCGCGCTCGACGGCCTCCGGTCGCGGGCGCTCGACGCCCGCGCCGCCGGCGGCGCCGTCGACCCGGCCGCGGTCGAGCCCTACCGGCAACGGTTCTGGGCCGCGCTCGGTGACGACCTCAACGCCCCCGAGGCGCTGGCGGTGGTGTGGTCGGCGATCCGGGCGAAGGACCTGACGGGCGCCGAGAAGTGGGCGTTCCTCCTCGACGCCGACGACGCCCTCGGGCTCGGCGTGGCGTCGTGGGAGCCCGACGAGGTGGCCGTCGACGACCTCGACGCCGAGGTCGCCGCGCTGGTGGCCGAGCGCACCGAGGCCCGCGCCACCAAGGACTGGGCACGCGCCGACGCCATCCGCGACGAGCTGGCCTCCCGGGGCCTCACGATCGTCGACACCCCGGGCGGCATCAAGGTCAAGATCAAGCGCTAGCGGCAGCGCTCGGACTCGGCCCGCTCAGGCTCGGCCCGCTCAGGCTCGGCCCGCTCCGGCTCGGGCCGCTCCGGCTCGGGCCGCTCCGGCTCGGGCTGCCCGGGTGCTCGCCCCGCCGGCTCAGGGCAGCAGGGCGAGCGTCTCGGCGCGCAGCTGCCGCTTGAGCGCGCCCACGGCGTCACGGGCCTTGCCGGTGTACGGGGCGGTGAGGGTGATGGCGGCGTCGACCACTTCGCCCGGTGGCACGCTGGCGCCCACGATCCCCGCCGCCAGCGCGTCGGTGCCGTCGTACCGGCGCCCGGTCAGGATCGCCTCGTCGATCGCGGGCCCCGGCAGCTTCCTCGTGATCAGCGACAGCTGGAACGGCATGAAGTGCATGTGCAAGTCGACCTCGGGGAAGCAGAACCACCCCCGCTCGGCGTTCTGCGCCCGGACGTCGTGGGCGAGGGCCAGCATGGCGCCGGCCCCGAAGGCGTGCCCGTTGAGCGCCGCCGCCGTCGGCATCCCCAAGGTCAGGATGCGGGCCAGCGTGCGGGCCGTGTCGTCGAGGAAGCTCATGGCGTCGTCGCCGAGCCCGCCCAGGAACTCCAGGTCGAACCCGTTGCTGTAGTGCTTGCCGCTCGCCGTCGTGACCAGGGCGGTGACGGTGGGGTCGGCCTCGACCTCGTCGAGCGCCTTGTTCAGGTCGGCCAGGAACGAGGCGTCCACGGCGTTCGGCCCGTCGCCCAGGCTCACGACCGCCACGTCACCACGCTTGTCGATGTCCATGTCGACCCATCCCCTCGATCGGCTCCGCGGCGCACCCTGTCCCGCAGGCCGGCCCCGGCGCAAGGCGCCCGGCGCGCCGGTTCGGCCGGCGTTCCCCTGCCGGCCGCCCGGGGACACCGGGCGCCGGTAGGTTCCGCCCCGTGAGCCGGGGTGGACGCGTGGCCGAGGTCGCCCGCCTCTTCGCGGTGCTCGGGGCGACGGCGTTCGGCGGCCCGGCCGCCCACGTGGCGATGATGCGCCGCGAGTTCGTCGAGCGACGGGGCTGGGAGGACGAGCAGACGTTCGTCGACCTGGTCGGCCTGACCGCCCTCCTGCCGGGACCGAACTCCACCGAGCTGGCCATCGAGATGGGACGCCGCCGCGCCGGGACCGCCGGCCTCGTGGCGGCGGGCGTGGCGTTCGTCGTGCCGGCGGCCCTGTTGGTGGGAGCGATCGCCGCGGCGTACGAGCGGTACGGGACGACGCCGGCGGCCGACGACCTGCGCGGCGGCATCCTGCCGGTCGTCGTGGCGATCGTGGCGCACGCCACCTGGGCGCTGGGCCGGACGGCCGTGCGAGGGCCGCTGACGGCGGTGATCGCCGTCGCCGCGTTCGCCGCCCAGCTCGCCGGCGTCCACGAGCTGGTGATCCTCGCCGTCGGTGCCGCGGCCGGTGGGCTGTGGGCGGCCCGCGGGCGCCTGGCCACCGGGGCCTCGTCCGTCCTCCTGGTGACGCTGCCGGCCGCCCTGGCGGCGCCCGCCGCCGTCTCGCGCGGCGGCGATCCGGGCGAGAGCGTCGGCCTGGCCCAGCTGGCCTGGTCCTTCCTGCGGATCGGGGCGACGCTGTTCGGCAGCGGCTACGTGATCGTGGCCTTCCTGGAGTCCGAGTTCGTCGACCGGCTCGGCGCCCTGACCCCGACCGAGCTGCTCGACGCCGTCACGGTCGGGCAGGTGACGCCCGGGCCGGTCTTCACGACCGCCACGTTCGTCGGGTACGTCACCGACGGCCCGTGGGGCGCGGCCGTGGCGACCGTGGCGATCTTCCTGCCGGCGTTCCTACTGATCGCCGCCCTGGGCCGCTTCGTGGGGCCGGCGCTGCGCTCGCCGACGGCCCGTCCCCTGCTCGACGGGCTCAACGCCGCCGCCGTCGGCCTCATCGCCGCGGCGGCGGTCGGCCTGGCCGACGACGGGGTCACGTCCGCCCTCGGGGTGGCCCTGGCGGTAATCGCGCTCGCCCTGCTGCTGCGCACCAAGCTCAACGCCACCTGGCTGGTCCTCGCCGGGGCGCTGCTCGGCCCGCTGGCGTGAGCCGCCCGCCTCAGGCGGCGTAGGGGTCGACCAGGTTCTCACCGAGCACGTAGTCGACCAGCCCCGGCGGCTGCCGGAACATCGGCTCGACGGTGCCGTCGTCGCCGAGGACGAGGTCGAGGACGCCGCACTGGCGCTCGCCATAGGCCGGCCCCATGGTGTGAGGCAGCGCCGCCCACGCCGTTGGCACCCACAGGTGCGCCACGCCGCTGCGGACGTGGGCGCGGTGCTCGTGCAGGTGGCCGGACACGACCGTGCCCACGCGGTGCCGGGCGAGCAGGGCCGCCAGCCGGCGGGCCGCGTCGTCGGGTACGAAGCGCCAGCCTCCGCGCTCCCGCACCCCGGGCGGGGGGCCGAGCGGCTTGTGCAGGAACACGGCGATCGGCGTGCCGACGTCGAGGACGTCCTCGAGCCACGCCCACTGCTCGTCCTCCTCCGGGAGGCCGGAACCCAGGATCAGGGCGTCCACTCCGACGAGCCGCCACGGGCCGACGTCGACGGCCCAGTGGTCCGGCCCGAACAGATCGCGAAACTGCCCGACGTACCCGCTCGACACGATCGAGCCCGCCTGGCCCGGGCCGAGCGGGGTGTCGCCGATGTCGTGGTTCCCCGGCACGGCGAACCAGGGGACGGGGATGCGAGCCAGCTCGTCGGCCGCCAGCGCCAGGTCGTCGGGCCGCAGGGCGCCGTCGGCGGTGAGGTCACCGGTGTGGACGACGATGTCGGGGGGGTCGGCCCCCACGTCTGCGACGACGGCCCGCCAGTTGGCCACGGCCTCGGGCGTGATCGTCGACAGGTGGGTGTCGGAGGCGATCCGGAGCCGGACGGGCATGCCCCCGACCGTACCGGCGGGCTCGCCGATCGCCGCGTCACGCTCGGGGCGTCCGTCTCGTCAGGTGGGCGAGGGGCGAGGCTCGCCCCGGAAAGGACCACCATGCAGCAGCGCATGCAGATGGCGGCCGTGGCGCCGGAGGGCTACCGCCGGGTGCTGGCCCTGGAGTCGTACGTGCGCGACGCCGTCGAGCCGCCCCTGTTCGGGCTGATCAAGCTGCGGGCGTCCGTCCTTAACGGTTGCGCCTTCTGCGTCGACATGCACGGCACCGACCTTCTCGGCCAGGGCGAGGACGTCCGCCGGGTGCTGGCCGTATCCGCTTGGCGCGAGTCGACCTTCTTCACGGATCGCGAGCGCATCGCCTTCGCCCTCACCGACGACGTGACCCGCCTCGACGCCGACGGCGTGAGCGACGCGGTGTGGGACGCCGCCGTCAAGGAGTTCGGCGAGGCAGACCTCGCCAACCTGATCCTGGCCATCGCCACCATCAACACGTGGAACCGGATCGCGGTCAGCACCCACGCCGCCGCCCCGCCCCTGGAGCCGGCGAACGGGTGACGGAGGCGCAGTCCGGGCTCGCTAGAATGGCGAGCCGGGCCTCCTGAGGCCCGACCGGGCCGGTGCTACGCTGACCGGCCCCTGCCCCTCTAGCTCAATTGGTCAGAGCAACGGACTCTTAATCCGCAGGTTCTGGGTTCGAGTCCCAGGGGGGGTACACGAACGAAGGCCCTGGTCAGGTGTACTGGCCAGGACCTTTCTCGTTCGGTGGATGATTTTGAGCGTCGTGCTGCCCGATGGCAGCAGCCGCCAGGTCGCCGACGACGTGTGGTTCCCCAACGGCATGGTGCTCCTCGGCGACCGGACGCTGGTGCCCGCCGAGTCGCACGCCGACCGGCTGACGGCAACGTCGTCACGACCGTCACGTCCTCGTCGGGCTCCGGGTCCTACCCGGCCACGTGCTGACCCACGAAGGTCGAAGGCGCCGCCTCGAAGCGAGCGAGGCAGCCGGCGGCGCAGAAGTAGTAGCGCGTGCCGGCGTGCTGGGCGCGGTGGTGCGTGGTGAGCGGGTCGACGGTCATCCCGCAGACCGGGTCGATGGCCTCGGCCCGCGCCGCCACCCCCTCGACGACGGCGTTGAGCCGGCCAGCGGCCCGCAGGGCGACCAGCTCGGCCAGCACGGCGACCGCGATCTCCTCGTGATCGGTGGCGCCGAGGTCGACGCCGGCCGGCGCCTGCACCTGCGCCACCGCGTCGGGGGGCACCCCGCGCTCCTCCAGCAGCCGGGCGACCTCCGCCGCCCGCGCCCGCGAGGCGACCAGCCCGACGTAGCCCGCACCGGTGGTGAGGGCGGCCTCCAGCGCGTCCTCGTCGTAGTGGCCCTGGGTGGCAACCACGACGGCCGTCCCGGCATCGACCTCGACCTTCGACAGGTCGAGCGTGGTGACGACCGTGACGTCGTCCGGCCGGTCGGCGATGGTCCCGCCGTCGTCGACGATCGTGGCCGCCCAGCCCAGCACCCGGGCGAGCGACGCCAGCGTGCCGGCGGCCGGCGACCGCCCGATCACCACGACGTGCGGCGGCGGCAGCATCGGTTCGAGGTAAACCTCCAGCGCCCCCTCGCTGGCGCAGGCCATGGGGACCGATCGTGCCCCCGGCGGCGCCCGCGCCTCATCCGCCTCGCCCAAGGCCAGGAGGCACGGTTCGCCGGACGCCAATGCGGCCTGCGACTCCCGGATCACGGTGGGCTCGGCGCATGCGCCGCCCAGCCAGCCCCGGACCGAGCCGTCGGGCAGCACCAGCGCCGCGGCCCCGGGCTTGCCCGACGACGGGCCGCGCCGCCACACGACCGTG
>DATFOS010000255.1:0-3239 GCA_035265325.1 Acidimicrobiales bacterium | reverse complement strand
GTGTGCCAGGTGAGGCTCTCGGGATCGCGGCCCTTGAGGTCCTTGGCGGCCAGTTCCCGCCAGTCGTCCAGCGTGGGGCCCTGATCCGACCCTCGCTCGTCGTTCGGGGTGTCGGTCACGAGGGCGAGCCTACGGACCGCGGGTCGCTCCGGCCCAGCCCGTGGCCTAGGCTCCGCCGGTCGCCGTCCGGGTGAAGCAGCGGGGGAAGAGGAGCATGTCGATGGCCGAGCCCAGGCCCTGCCTCTCGGTGGTCATTCCCTGTTACAACGAGCGCAACACGGTCGAAGCCGTGGTCGCCGCCGTCCTGGCCTCGCCGTGGACGGCGGAGGTCGTGATCGTCGACGACGGTTCGACCGATGGCACGCGCGACGTGCTGGCGAAGCTCGAGGGTGACCAGGTCCGGGTGTTGCTGCAGCCGCACAACCAGGGCAAGGGCGCCGCTCTCCGCCGAGGGTTCGCCGAGGCCACGGCCCCGTACGTGATCGTGCAGGACGCCGACCTCGAGTACGACCCCGCCGAGTTCGGCCCCCTGGTCATGCCGCTGGTGAACGACCTCGCCGACGTCGTGTACGGCTCGCGATTCCACTCCAGCCAGCCGCACCGCGTCCTGTACTTCTGGCACTCGGTGGGCAACCGGTTCCTGACCATGTTGTCCAACATGTTCACCAACCTGAACCTCACCGACATGGAGACCTGTTACAAGGCGTTCCGCCGCGAGGTCATCCAGTCGATCATGATCGAGGAGGACCGGTTCGGTTTCGAGCCCGAGGTGACCGCCAAGGTCGCCGCCGCCGGCTGGCGGGTCTACGAGCTGGGCATCGGCTACAACGGCCGCACCTACGACGAGGGCAAGAAGATCGGCTGGAAGGACGGCGTTCGCGCCGTCTGGTGCATCGTCAAGTACTCGGGTACCGGCGCGCGGGTGCGCCAGGCCGTCGACCCGTCCCGGGCGCCGGGCCTGGTCGGTGGTGGGAAAGGCAGTAGCTAGGCGCCGATAGCCTGGCAGGCGTGCCTGTTCGCCTCGCCATCATCGGCGGTGGCCCGGCCGGCAACACGGCCGCCACCACCGCCGCCCGCCTCGGCGCCGAGGTGACGATGATCGAGCGCGACATCGTCGGCGGCGCCGCACACCTCTGGGACTGCATCCCGTCCAAGGCGATGATCGCCACCGCCGGCGCCCTCGGCGAGGTCACGCGGTCCGAGGGCATGGGCCTGGCCAGCGCCGGCGCCCGGCTCGACGTCCGTGCGCTGCGCGAGCGCATCCAGGGCATCGAGAACCGCCTCGAGTCCAACATCGTCGACCTGCTGCGCAGCCAGGGCGTCCGCCTCATCCAGGGCAGCGGCCGGCTCAAGGGCCCCCATGAGGTCGTGGCGGAAACCGCCGAGGGCGTGCTCGAGCTCGAGGCCGACTTCGTGCTGCTGTCGACCGGCAGCCGCCCGCGGATCCCCGACTGGGCCGAGGTCGACGGCGAGCGGGTGCTCACGACCCGCCAGGCCTACCCGCCGCCCGAGCTGCCCGAGCACCTCGTGGTGATCGGGTCAGGCGTGACCGGCGTGGAGTTCGTCCACATGTTCTCGTCGCTGGGCAGCCAGGTGACGCTGATCGTCAGCCGCCAGCAGGTCCTCCCCCAGAAGGACCCCGAGGTGGCCGCCGCGCTGGAGGAGGAGCTGCTGCGCCGGGGCGTCCGCTTGTTCAAGGGCGCCCGGGCCGAGGGCATCGACCGTACGGACGACGGCGTGGCGGTCCGCTGCGACGACGGTCGCGTGGCGCGGGGCAGCCACGCCCTGCTCGCCATCGGCTCGGTCCCCAACAGCGAGGGCCTCGGGCTCGACGCCGCCGGGGTGGAAGTCGACCGGGGCGGCTACGTCACGATCAACCACAACGGGGTGACCAACGTGGGCCACATCTACGCCGGCGGCGACCTGTCGGGGAAGCTGCCGCTCTCGTCGGTGGCGTCCATGCAGGGCCGCAAGATCGCCGAGCACCTGATGGGCCTGCACGTCCGCCAGCACCGGCACCTCGACTACGACAAGGCCGCCTCGGCCATCTTCACCGAGCCCGAGATCGCCGACGTGGGCCTGGCCGAGGCCGACGCCTTCGCCGAGGGCCGCAAGCTGCGGGTCACCAAGGTGCCGTTCTCGGCGTCGGCCAAGGCGCTCATCAACAACGAGCCCCGGGGCTTCGTGAAGATCCTGTCCGACCCCGCCACCGGCGTGGTGCTGGGCGGGTCGATCGTGGGACGCCACGCCGCCGAGCTCATCTCGGTCATCGCCGTGGCCGTCACCAACAACCTCAAGGTCAGCGACATCTACGAGAGCCTCATGGTGCACCCGTCGCTGGCCGAGGCCCTCGCCGAAGCCGCCGAGTGAGCCCGGCGAGGTCCTCGGGACGACCGCCGGCGCGCCCGCCGCGCCCGGCGGGGCCGACGCCGGGGGGACCACCGCCGGCGGGACCGGCGCGAGCGCCGCGACCGCCGGCGGGACCGGCGGGGCCGCCGCCCACGTGCCCGTGCTGAGCGCCCTGCTGGGGGCACCGGCGCTGCTGCTGCTCGCCGCCGGCGCCGCCAAGGTCGCCGACCCGACCCGCACGATCGGCGCCCTGCGCGCCCTCGGCTGGCCGTCGGCGCCGGCCGTCGTGCGCGCCGGGGCCGGGGCCGAGGCGCTGCTGGGAGCGGCCGGGCTCGTCGTCGGCGGGCCGGCGGTGGCGGTGCTCACAGCCGCCAGCTACGCCGCCTTCGCCGGCTTCGTGGCCGCCGCCCTGCGGTCCGCCACGCCGGTGGGCACGTGCGGTTGCTTCGGCCGCCTGGACACGCCGCCGCGTCCCGTCCACGTCGCCGTCGACGCGGCCCTGGCGCTCGCCGCCCTCGTGAGCCTGGCGGACGGCGGGCCGGCCCTCCTGGCCGACGGGTCCCTGCTCGCCGTCGTCGTGGCCCTCGCCGGCGCGGCCCTCGCCTACGCCCTCTTCACCCGGCCCGGACGCGCGCCGGCGCCCCTCGGGCACGGGGCCTGAGAGCCGCGGGCGTTCGCCTCACGGGGTCGCGTGAGGGAGACCCTGTGTCCGTAACGGGGACTACTCGATGGTGGCGACCACGTCACCCGCGCCGACCGACTGGCCCGGCCCGACCTTGAGGTCGGTGACCGTGCCGGCCTTCTCGGCGGTGATGTTGTTCTCCATCTTCATCGCCTCCAGGACGCACACGGTCTGGCCCACGTCGACGGTGTCACCCAGCCCCACCAGG
>DATFOS010000254.1:0-2059 GCA_035265325.1 Acidimicrobiales bacterium | reverse complement strand
CGCTCCGCGAGGGTGCGGGCGGCGTCCTCGGCGGTCAGCCCCTCGACGCCCTCCTCCTCGACCCCGCTCGCCATCACGTGCGGCGCCAGGCCCGCAGCGCGCAGCAGCGCCAGCCGGGCGGGGGACGCGGAGGCGAGCACGAGCGAGCGGGGATCCACGCGTCCAGCGTGGCACGGTGGCCTCGGTTCGCCACCCTGCCGCCACCAGCCCCACGACGGGCGCTCGGCGCTCAGCGTCATTGTGCGGCGGGGTCCGCCGGTAGCCTGCCGAGGATGGAGATGCCGCCCCCCGACCCGCAGAAGCTCCTGGCCCACTGGATGGAGTGGGAGAGCGGAGAGACCCCGCCGGGCCGGGTGATGAGCAGCCTCAAGACCGGCGGGATGCGTGAGCTGCTCGAGGCTCTGGTGGCGCAGACGGCAGGCTCGGGCGCCGACACCGGTGCCTGACCGGGCGCCGCCCGTGAACCCCCGCGACCGCTCGCCGCGGGACCCGAGCGAAGGGTCGCTCGGCGCGGCCAGTGCGTCCGGCGGCGAGTGGGCGGAGTGGCCCGACGGCGTCGTGTCGGCTCGTGCCGCGCTCGAGCGGCGCCTCCCCGGCTGGCCCCTGCCCGGCGAGGAGCCGCCCGGCCCGACCGTGCCCGTGCCCCCGGGGCGCGGAGGCGCGCAGAAGATCCCGCGTCCGTTCAACGCTCGGCCGGGTGGCCGCCCGCCGTGGGCCGACCTGCCGGCGGACCGGCGCCGCCCGGCGGTGGACGACGTCCGGGCCGCCCTCGCGGCCCTCGGCCCGGTCCAGCCGTCGCTCCGCGAGCTCGGCGACAGCCCGGCGCGGCCGTCCGCCGTGCTCGCCCCGCTCTACGACGATGCCGGCGAGGCGGTGGTCGTGCTGACCCGGCGGACGTGGGGGTTGCGCACCCACCAGGGCGAGGTGAGCTTCCCCGGCGGCAGGGTCGACGCCGGGGAGGCGCCGGTCGACGGCGCCCTCCGGGAGGCCGAGGAGGAGATCGACCTCGACTCGTCGACGGTGGAGATCATCGGCGAGCTCGACCATCTGGCCACCGTCTCGAGCTGGTCGTACATCGTGCCCTACGTGGGCGTGTTGCCCGGGCGACCAGAGACCCGGCCCAACCCGGCCGAGGTCGAGGCGGTTCTCCACGTGCCGTTGCGTGAGCTGCTCGACCCCGAGATCTACCGCGAGGAGCTGTGGACGTTCCCGGGCGACAGCGTGCGCTCGATCTACTTCTTCGAGCTGGCGGGCGACACGGTGTGGGGCGCCACCGCGGCGCTGCTGCGCCAGCTGCTCGGCGTCGTCACCGGCACGTTGGGGCGCGGCGACCTCGGCCACGATTGAGCGTGGTCACCGTTTCCCCCGCGGAATCGGTCGCCAGAGCGACCACTTCGGTGGTGGAAATCCGGGTCACCAGCTCCCCCAGGCGCCGTAGTTGGGCGCTTCCTTGGTGATGGCGATGTCGTGGGGGTGCGACTCGCGCAGGCCGGCGCCGGTGATGCGCACGAACCGGGCGTCGGCCCGGAGGTCGGCGACGCTGGCGGCGCCGACGTAGCCCATCGCGGCGCGCAGGCCGCCGACCAGCTGGAAGATCACGTTGGCCACCGGGCCCTTGTAGGCCACCCGACCCTCGATGCCCTCGGGCACCAGCTTGTCGGTGTCGATCACGTCGCCCTGGAAGTAGCGGTCCTTCGAGTACGACCGGGCCTTCATGGCGCCCATCGAGCCCATGCCCCGGTACTCCTTGTAGCGCTCGCCCTGGTGGAGCACGACCTCGCCCGGCGACTCGTCGACGCCGGCGAGCAGGCCGCCGATCATCACGGTGTCGGCGCCGGCGGCGAGGGCCTTGGCGAGGTCGCCCGAGTACTGGATGCCGCCGTCGGCGATGAGCGTGACCCCGTGGCGGGCGGCGGCGGTGGCGCAGTCGTAGATCGCCGTGACCTGGGGCACCCCGACCCCGGCAACGACGCGGGTGGTGCAGATCGACCCCGGTCCGACGCCGGCCTTCACACCGTCGGCCCCCGCGCCCACCAACGCGTCGACCGCCTCGGCGGTG
>DATFOS010000253.1:0-21815 GCA_035265325.1 Acidimicrobiales bacterium | reverse complement strand
GTGACGTGGTCGCCGGAGGCGGCGGCGACCTCGGGCGGGACGTCGTGCAGGAACAGGGTGGCGGGGTCCCAGTCGGTAGGGTCCCAGCCCTCGGCCGCACCGGCGGCCCGGCGGGCGTCCTCGAACCCGGTGTTGGCCCACCACTCCCCCGGGGACTCGCCGGGCGCGGGCACCATCGCCGCCACCAGGACCATCAGCGACACCGGCCGCCGGTCGCACACCAGCGGGGCGGTGAAGGCACCCATCGACTGGGCGACGAGCACGAGGTCGTCGTGCTCGCCGGGGCCGATGGCGTCCTCGACGGCGTCGGCGTACTCGGCCAGCCCGGCGGCGTCGTCGCCGCTGGGCAGGTCGACGGGGATGGCGGCGTGGCCGCGGGCGACGAGCTCGGGCACGACGAGGTGCCAGTACCAGCCGTCGGACCCGGCCCCGGGGATCAGCACGAAGGTAGCCATACGGCAGTAAACGACAGGGCGGCCCGGAACTCATCGGTCGCGCCCGGTACCGCCGCCGGCGACCCCCGCCAGGCCGAGGTCACCACGACGGCCGACTGGGTGGCCTCGCCGGCCCGAGCGGGCGGTTTTCGTCCGCCGGCGGGTGGAAGGCATCGCTGCACCCCGCCGAGGAGGACCCATGCCCGATCCCACCACCCGCCCGCTCGCCGTCGTCACCGGCGCCTCGACCGGCATCGGCTACGAGCTGGCCAAGCAGTTCGCCGAGCACGGCTACGACCTGGTCGTGTCCGCCGAGGACCCCGGCATCGAGCGCGCCGCCGCCGAGCTGCGGTCCCAGGGCGCCACGGTCACAGCCGTCCAGGCCGACCTGGCCACCTACGACGGCGTCGAGGAGCTGGCCGGCCGGGTCACCGCCGGCCCCGCTCCCGACGCGCTGGCCGTCAACGCCGGCGTCGGCAACAGCGGCTCGTTCCTCGACGGCGCCCTCGCCGACCACCTCAACCTCGTGGCGCTGAACGTGACCGGCGCCGTCCACCTGGCCCACCGGCTCCTTCCGGCGATGGTCGCCAAGGGCGAGGGCAAGGTGCTGTTCACCTCCTCGATCGCCGGCGTGATGCCAGGCCCCTACGAGTCGACCTACGCCGCCTCGAAGGCGTTCCTGTACTCGTTCAGCGAGGCCATCCGGAGGGAGCTGAAGGACAAGGGCGTCACCGTGACCGCCCTCATGCCCGGCCCCACCGAGACCGAGTTCTTCGAGCGCGCCGGCCTGCAGGACACCAAGGTCGGCACGTCCAAGAAGGACGACGCCGCGGAGGTGGCCAAGGACGGCTTCGAGGCGCTCATGGCCGGCAAGGACCACGTCACCGCCGGGTCGTTCACCAACAAGGTGCAGGCCGCCGCAGCCAAGTACCTGCCGGGCAAGGTCAGCGCCAAGATGCACGAGAGGATGGCCAAGCCCGGCACCGGCAAACTCGGCAGCAAGGTGCAGGAGATGCGGACCAAGCCCAAGGCCGACGCCGGCGGGAGCTGACGCCGCCGCACCGACGCCCCGAGTGGGCCGGCTCGCGTGGCGGGTCAGGCCACGCTCGGGGCGTTCGCTGTCTCGGGCTCCAGGTGGACGACCTTCGCCGCCGGGACACCGGCCCGCACGGTGGCCTGCACGTCGTCGACGGCGGCGGCCACCTCGGCGGCGTCGAGGTCGTGGCGGAACTCGACCTCGGCGATGACCATCAGCTCGTCCGGCCCGAGCTGGAGGGTCCGCAGGCGGGCGAGCCGGCGGACCGCCTCGTGGCCCGCGATGGCGACCCGGACGGCGGCGACCTCGTCCGGGTCGCCGGCCTCGCCGATCAGGAGGCTCTTCATCTTCGTGGCCAGCGTGAGGGCGATGACCACCAGGAGGATGCCGATGCCCAGGCTGCCGAGCGCGTCGAAGCGGGCGTTGCCGGTGGCGGCGGCGAGCGTGACGCCGGCCAGGGCGAACGCCAGGCCGATGAGGGCGCCCGAGTCCTCCAGCAGCACCACCGGCAGCTCGGCGTTCTTGGAGCGGAGGACGAACTCCTTCCAGGAGTCACGGCCCTTGGCGTGACGGCTCGCTCGGATTGCCGTCCGCAGCGACAGCGCCTCCAAGACGAACGCCACGACGAGGATGCCGACCGCCCAGCTCAGCGACTCGAGCTCATGGGGGTGGCGCAGCTTCTCCTCGGCCTCGAACAGGGCGAACAGGCCACCGCCGCTGAACAGCACGAGGGCCACCACGAACGCCCAGAAGTAGCGCTCGCGGCCGTAGCCGAACGGGTGCGTGCTGTCGGGCTCCCGCCGGGACTTCCGCTCGCCGAGGAACAGCAGCCCCTGGTTCGCCGTGTCGGCCAGCGAGTGGATCGCCTCGGCCGCCAGCGACGCCGCCCCGGTCACGAGGAACCCGACGAGCTTGGCGACGGCAATGCCGAGATTGGCGAGAAAGGCGGCGATGATCGCCTTGCGACTGCCGTCCATGGACGAGCGTCTGCCCGTTCGCCCGACGCCCCAATCGCCGGCCCGGCGGATCGGCGGATCGGCGGCCATGTGCGGTTGCGGACGGTATGTGGCCGCAATCGATGCGACGGTTGTCCGCAATGGACGACCTCCTGAGCCGCACGGAACTCAACCGGGCCACGCTGGCCCGCCAGCTGCTGCTCGACCGGGCGCCCCTGTCCGTCCCGGAGGCGCTCGAGCACCTGGTCGGGCTGCAGGGCCAGGCGCCGGACGCCCCCTACGTCGGCCTCTGGAGCCGGCTGGCCGGCTTCGTCCCGGACGACCTCGGGGCGCTGGTCGCCGACGGCCGCGCCGTGCGGACACCGCTGATGCGGGCGACCGTCCACCTCGTGACGGTCGCCGACCGGGCCGCACTGCGGCCGTTGGTGCAGCCGGTCCTCGATCGGGCCTGGACGAGCTCGCCCTTCGCCCAGCAGCTGGGCGGCGCCACGCCGGCGGAGGTGCTGGCGGTCGCCACGCCGCTGCTCGCCGACGGGCCGCTGACCCGGGCCGAGCTCAGCCGCGCGCTGGCGCCGCACTGGCCCGACGCCGACCCGACGAGCCTGGCGTACGCCGCCACCTTCCTCCAGCCCCTGATCCAGGCTCCGCCTCGGGGCATCTGGGGCCGCCGCGGCCCCGCGGCGTGGACGACGCCGCCCGAGGTGCCGGTGGCGCCGGCGACCCTGGACGACCTCGTCCTGCGCTACCTGGGCGCCTTCGGCCCGGCCTCGGTGAAGGACGCCCAGCTGTGGTCGGGCCTCACCCGCCTGCGGGAGGTGGCGGACCGCCTCCTCACCGCCGGCCGCCTGCGCCGGTTCCGCGACGAGGCCGGGCGCGAGCTGCTCGACCTCCCGGACGCCCCCCGCCCGGGAGCGGACGTGCCGGCGCCGCCCCGCTTCCTCCCGGAGTACGACAACCTGCTCCTCTCCCACGCCGACCGCGCGCGGGTGAACCCGGACGGCCGGCCGGTCCCGCTGCCGCCCGGCAACGGCGGCGCGGTTGGCACGTTCCTGGTCGACGGCATGTGGTCGGGGACATGGCAGGTGGCCGGCGCTCTCACGGTGGTTCCGTTCGTGCCCCTGTCGGCCGCCGACGAGTCCGCGCTCGTCGCGGAGGGCGAGCGGCTCTTGTCCTTCGTCACTCCGGACGAGACGCCCGAGGTTCACGTCGTCGCTCCCGACGGCGCGTGAGCAACCACAGGTCGGCGCGGGATGCACCTGCACGGCAAACCCGTTCACTCCGCGGATCGGTGGCTCCGAGGACGACGGCGTCGCCCTGGCGCCGACACCGACCGGGACCGGCGCGCTACAGCGCTCCCAACCTGCTCTCCAGCTCCGCCCGCTCGACGGCGTTGGCGCTGAGGCCCATGGCGGTGCGGTAGGCATCCGCCGCCGCGGCGGTGTCCCCGGACCGGGCGAGCAGTGCGGCCCGGGCGGCGTGGAGGGGCTGGTAGCCGGCCAGCGCCCGGTCGTCCGCCAGCGGCGCCAGCACGGCCAACCCCGCCTGCGCCCCTTCGGCGAACCGACGGCCACCGCACGGTTCACCTCCACCACCGGCGACGGCGCCACCCGGGCGAGTGCGGCGTACAGCTCGGCGACCTCGGCCCAGTCGGTGTCCTCGGCGCGGGGCGCCTGGACGTGCAGGGCGGCGATGGCCGCCTGCAGCTGGTACGGACCGGGTTGGCGCCGGCTCAACGCCCGTTCCAGGACGTGGACGCCCTCGGCCACGCGCCCGGCGTCCCAACGAGAGCGGTCCTGCCGGTCCAGCGGGACGAAGGCGCCGGCGTCGTCGACCCGGGCCTCCCGGCGGGCGTCGTGCAGGAGCATGAGCGCCAGCAGCCCACCCGCCTCCGGCTCGTCGGGCATCAGGTCGTGGAGCAGCCGGCCGAGCCGGATCGCCTCGCTGCACAGCTCGCCCCGCACCAGCCGGTCGCCCGCGGCGGCGCCGTACCCCTCGTTGAAGATCAGGTAGAGGACCGACAGGGCCCCGCCGAGCCGCTCGGGAAGGGCGTGGCCGGGCGGCACCCGGTACGGGATGTGGGCGTCGGCGATCTTGCGCTTGGCGCGGACGATCCGCTGGGCCATCGTCGCCTCGGGCACGAGGTAGGCCCGGGCGATCTCCGGGGTCGTCAGCCCGCCGAGCGTCCGGAGCGTCAGCGCCACCCGGGCCGGCAGGTTCAGCGCCGGGTGGCAGCACGTGAAGATCAACCGCAACCGGTCGTCCACGACGGCGTTCCCCTCGGCATCGTCGTCCGGCCCGCCGTCGCCGCCGTCGTCCGGCCCGCCGCGCCCGCGGGGCGGGTGCTCCTGGGGCGTCGAGGCGGGCTAGCTCGGCCAGCCTGGCGACCCGGTCGTCGGCCGCCCGCCGCCGCCGGATGCGGTCGATCGCCTTGCGCCGGGCGGTCGTGGTCAGCCACGCCTTGGGGCTGCGGGGGACGCCGTCGCGCGGCCAGGTGGCGACCGCCGATGCGAACAGGAGACGCCGCTTCTCCCGGATATCGACAGCCTGCCGCGGATTTCTCCACGCATGCCCGGTGGCGATGCGACCGGGCTCAGCCAACCGCACGTCGCCGGCGACCCCCTCATCCAGGACGGGCCGCCACCGACAGGGGGAATTAGGTTGGCCGGAAGGCCATCCGGGACGAGGGGCCGGGTCGATGCGAGGGGGTGTCGTTGGCCGCGACGGAGGACGAGAACGCCAAGCTGGCGGAGGCCGTGGAGCGGCTCCTCGCCGACGCGGACGCGCTCGCGGGGGCTCACGCGCCCGGGCGCGCCGGCACCGGGCTCGGCGTCGGCGACCGCGAGCACGCCGTCCTTCGGGTGGAGGGGCTGACGCGGCTGTCCGGCGGGGCATCGCGGGAGACGTGGGCCTTCACGGCCGGCGGCCGGGAGCTGATCCTGCGGCGGGACCCGCCCGGGCGTCCGGGGCCGCCGGGCGGCATGGGGCGGGAGGCCGCCGCCATGCGGGCGTGCCGGCGGGCCGGCCTCGCCGTGCCGGAGGTGATCGCCGCCGACGACGATGGGTCGGTCCTGGGCACCGAGGGGCTGATCATGAGCCGGGTGCCGGGCGAGGCTCTGGCCCGGCGCATCCTGCGGGAGGACGCCTACGCCGGCGCCCGTCCCGTCCTGGCCGGCCAGCTCGGCGCCTTCCTCGGCGGCCTGCACGCCATCGACCCGGCCGAGGTGCCGGGCCTGGAGGCGTCCGACCCGCTGGCCGACTACCGGGCGGCCTACGACGAGATCGACCACGCCAGCCCCACGTTCGAGGCGACCCATCGCTGGCTCGTGGAGCACCGCCCACCTCCGGCGGGACGGACCATCGTCCACGGCGACCTGCGCCTCGGGAACGTGATCGTCGACGCGGACGGCCTGGCGGCGGTCATCGACTGGGAGCTCGCCCACCTCGGCGACCCCGTCGAGGACCTGGCCTGGATGTGCGTCCGGGCCTGGCGGTTCCGCTCGCCGCTCCCGGTCGCCGGGGTCGGCACGGTCGACGACCTGCTGGAGGCCTACGAGAAGGCGTCCGGCCGGCAGGTCGACCGGGACGCGTTCCACTGGTGGCTGGTCCAGAAGACGCTGCAGTGGGGCATCCAGTGCATGGGGCAGGCGGCGGCACACCTGACCGGCGTCCTCCGCTCGGTCGAGCTGGCCGCCATCGGCCGCCGCGTCGCCGAGCAGGAATGGGACCTGCTCGAGCTGATCGCCCCGGACGCCTGGGCCGCCGCCCGCGCGGAGGCGGAGGCGGAGGCGGCGCCCCCGCACGCCCGGCCGACGACAGCGACGACGACAACGGCGACGACGACCGCCCAGGTCTACGGGCGTCCGACTGCGGGCGAGCTGGTGGAGGCCGTGCGGGAGTTCCTCACCGGGACGGTGATGCCGGCGACGTCGGGCGCCGTCTCCTTCCACGCCCGGGTCGCCGCCAACGCCCTCGCCGTCGTGGAGCGCGAGCTGGCGCTCGGGCCCGCCCACGCCGAGGCCCACGAGCGGCGGCTCCAGCGCGTCGGCATCGGCTCGACCCGCGAGCTGTGCCTCGCCATCCGGGCCGGGCGCTTCGACCGGGACGACGAGCTGTGGCGGGCGCTGGCGGCCGACGTCCGGGACCGCCTCGCCGTCGCCAACCCCCGCCACCTCGCCTCGCCCTGACGAACCCCGACGCACCCTCCCGACGCACCCTCCGCCGACGCATTCGAGGAGCACTCCGTGGATTTCGCCCTGCCCGACGACCTCGTCGCCTACCTGGAGGAGCTCGACCGGTTCATCGAGGCGGAGATCCGGCCGCTCGAGCAGCAGGACGACAACGTCCGCTTCTTCGACCACCGGCGGGAGGACGCCCGGACCGACTGGGACCGCGGCGGCCTCCCCAGCGAGGACTGGGAGGCCCTGCTCGCCGAGATGCGGCGCCGGGCCGACGCCGCCGGCCACTACCGCTACGCCTTCCCGAAGGAGTACGGCGGCCGGGACGGCACGAACCTCGGCATGGCCGTCATCCGCGAGCACCTGGCCCGCAAGGGCCTCGGCCTCCACAACGACCTGCAGAACGAGTCGTCGATCGTCGGTAACAACGTCGGCCTGCTGCTCATGTTGGAGTACGGCACCGAGGAGCAGAAGGCCGAGTGGGTCGACGCCCTGGCCGAGGGGCGCAGCGGGTTCGCCTTCGGGATCACCGAGCCGGCCCACGGCTCCGATGCCACCCACATGGAGACCACCGCCCGCCGGGACGGCGACGAGTGGGTCGTCACCGGCGAGAAGACGTGGAACACGGGCGTCCACAAGGCCCCCTACGACCTGATCTTCGCCCGCACCGCCGGCGCGGCGGGCGACGCCCGGGGGATCACCGCGTTCCTGGTCCCGACCGACGCGGCCGGCTTCGAGGTCCTCGAGTACCTGTGGACCTTCAACATGCCGACCGACCACGCCCACATCCGCCTGACGGACGTGCGCGTGCCGGGCACCGCGATCTTCGGCGGCGAGGGCCGCGGGCTGCAGGTCGTGCAGCACTTCTTCAACGAGAACCGGATCCGCCAGGCGGCCTCGTCGCTCGGCGCCGCCGAGTTCTGCCTGGACGAGGCCATCGCCTACGCCGGGGAGCGGGCGCCGTTCGGCAAGCCGCTGGCGCACAACCAGGGCATCCAGTTCCCGCTGGTCGAGCTGGTGACGCAGTGCGAGATGCTGCGCTGCTTCGTCCGCCAGACGGCGTGGCGGATGGACGCCGACGGGCCGTTCTCCGCCAGCCGCGACGTGTCGATGTGCAACTACTGGGCCAACCGCCTGTGCTGCCAGGCGGCGGACCAGGCCATGCAGGTCTTCGGCGGGCTCGGCTACAGCCGCCACCGGCCGTTCGAGCACATCTACCGCCACCACCGCCGCTACAGGATCACCGAGGGCGCCGAGGAGATCCAGATGCGCCGGGTGGCCGGCTACCTCTTCGGCTTCATGTCCCAGGAGGCGCCGAAGGGCGTCGCGTCCGTCAGGGGGTGATGCCGCCGAGGAAGTCGAGGAGGGCGGCGTTGACCGCCTCCGGCGCCTCCTGCTGGACCCAGTGGCCGGCGCCCTCCACGACCACGGACCCGCGGTGGTCGGCGAGCCAGGCCTCCTGGGCGTCCGGCGGCGACATGAGCAGGACCGGGTCGAGCGCTCCGCCGACGAACAGCGACGGCGCCTCGACCTTGCGGTCCGCCACCGGCTCGGTCAGCTCCCAGTTGCGGTCGAGGTTGCGATACCAGTTGATGGCGCCGGTGAAGCCCGTCCGGCTGAAGGTGTCGACGTAGGTGGCCAGTTCGTCCCCCGAGATCCAGTCCGGCAGGCCGTCGGGCTCGGGCAGGCGGTCGACGAAGCCCTCCGCGTCCGAGCCCATGGCCGCGATCAGCGAGTCGCCGACCCGCCCGGCGCTGAGCAGCATGCGCCGCATGGTCGTCGCCGCGTCCCGGCCGAGATCGGCGTCGGGGACGTCTGGCTGCTGGAAGTAGAGCATGTAGAAGAACTGGTCCCCGTAGACGGCCCGCATCATGTGCGTGGGCGGCCGCGGGCCCCGGTGCAGGAACGGCACGCTGAGCCCGGCCACGCCCGCCACGCGGGCGGGATGGAGCAGCGCCATCGCCCACACGACCATGGCGCCCCAATCGTGGCCGACGAAGACCGCTCGCTCCTCGCCGAGGTCGTCGAGGATGCCCAACAGGTCGCCGGTGAGATGGGCGATGTCGTAGTCGGCGACCGCCTCCGGACGCGACGAAGCGCCGTAGCCCCGCTGGTCGGGCGCCACGGCCCGGTAGCCGGCGGCCCCCAGGGCGGGCAACTGGTGACGCCAGGAGTAGGCCAGCTCGGGAAAGCCGTGGGCCAGCACGACGAGCGGGCCCTCGCCACACTCGTCGACGTGCAGCTCGATGCCGTTCGTCGCCACGATGCGGGAGCGGACGGGCGGGGCGGTCGAGGCCATGGTGCCTCCTCGTGGTGGGGCGGGACCGAGCGCCGGCGCGGGGACGGGTCCGCGTCAGGTTCCACATCTTGGCCGGCGGCCGGTCGAGGACGCGCTCGACGGCCGCCGCGGCGAACGGCGCCGAGCGACCGAGGCCGCCGCCACGTCGCCGCCGGCCGAAGCGCCGGGTCAGCCCGGGAGGCCGTGGGTGCGGGGTCGGCCGAGCTTGACGTAGCAGATGCGGTCGGTCACGTGGACGGCGTGGTCACCGAGGCGCTCGTAGAAGCGCCCGACCAGCGTCGCCTGCATGAGGTCGGCGTTGGACAGGTCGGACGCCTCCAGGGCGGCGGTCAGCTCCTCGTGCTGGAGGTCGAGCTCGTCGTCGACGGCGTCGAGCCGTTCGGTGGCGGTCTCGTCGCGGTCGGCCCAGGCCCGACCCGCCTCCTGCCACATGGCCACGCAGCGGGCGCCCATGTCGGCGAGCAGGCCGCGCACGTGCGGGGGCAGGCGGGTGCCGAGCCCCGTGACGCCCCGGCTGGCGACGTGGGTGGCGAGGTCGGCGCAGCGCTCCAGCTGGGGCACGATCCGCAGGACGGTGACCAGGTAGCGCATGTCGCCGCTCATCGGCGACTGGGTGAGGAGGAGGTGTTCGGTGACCTCCTCGAGCTCGAGCTCCAGGTCGTCGACCACCGCGTCCTGGTCGGCGACGCGCCGGCCGACGTCGCGGTCGGCGCCGAGGAGCGAATCGGTGGCGATGGCCACGTTCTCGCACACGAGGGCGAACAGCCGCACGACCCGCCGGTCGATGTCCTCCAGCTGCTGGTGGAAACGGGCGCGCAGCTCGATCGGCACGCCCTCTCCTTACCACCCCCGGCGCGGGTAAGCAGGAACCTCGGCGTGCCGCGAGCTCAGGCGGACGACAGGTCGCGCCGGCGGAAGCCGACGAGCCCCGCTGCGGTGAGGCCCACGGCGACGATCGTGAGCACCACCAGGGGGACGACGTCCAACTCGGCGGACGGGAGCAGCGGCACGTGCTCGAACGGTGACAGGCCGTTGACCCAGCCGGGGAGGTCGAGGACTTCGCTCAGCATCCCGACCAGGAAACAGAAGGCCAACAGGCCCCACACCGCCGCGGAGGCCCGGGGGGCCAGCCCGAAGAGCGCCATGGCCAGGCCCACCAGCACCCAGACCGCCGGCGCGTAGGCCACGGCAGCGCCGAGCAGGCGGGGCAACTCGCCCATGTCGCCGGCCACGAGGGCGTAGGTCACGCCGATGCCCAGCCCGCCGGCCAGCAGCACCACGAGGCTGCCCAGCAGCGCCACGGCGAGGTGGCTCGCCGCCCACTGCCACCGTGACACCCGGGTGGCGAGGATCGCCTCGGCGCGCTGGGCGCCCTCCTCGCTGCGCAGCCGCAGAGCCGCCTGGACCGCGAACCCGGCGCCGATGAGGGCGGTCACGAGCAGAGCCGTGGACAGGTACGACTCGACGATGTCGCCGCCGGCCCGCGCCATGAGGTCCTCCATGGCGTCGCTGTCGTCGAAGAAGTCCTCCACGTCGTTGGCGATGGAGCCGTAGGACACGCCGGTCAGCAGCACGCCGACGCTCCAGCCGATCAGGCTCCCGCGCTGGAGGCGGAGGGCGAGGCCCAGCGGGCGGCCGAGCGACGGCGCCGCCACCGCCGGCCCGGGCCGCGGCGGGACGAGGCCGCCGCCGAGGTCGCGCCGGGATGCCAGCTCGGCGGCCAGCACCAGGAGGATGAGGCCCAGGACCGGCCCGATGAGGAGCGGCCACCAGTCCTCGCCGGCGAATGCCCGCGACTTCTGCGACCACCCGATGGGGGACAGCCACGAGAGGGCGCCGTCGCCGGCGTCGCCCGCGGCCCGCAGGACGTAGGCGTAGCCGACGACAGCCCCCGAGATGCCGTACACGACCCGGGTGTTCTCGGTGAGCTGTGCGGCCACCGTGGTGAGGGCGGCCATGAACACGCCGAAGGCGACGTAGGAGGCGCCCATCGCCACGGAGCCGGCGCCCGGCAGGCCCTGGGCGACGAGCCCGAGCGCCACCAACGCGCCGGCCACGAGGTTCATCCCGACGACGATGACCAGGGCCGCGGCCGCCGGGGCATGGCGCCCGACCGCCATCGAGCGGATCAGCTCGGTGCGCCCGCTCTCCTCCTCGCCGCGGGTGAGGCGGCCGACCATGAACAGGCTCATCAGCCCGACCACGACGAGGCCGAAGGCGCCGACCTGGAACACCACCTGGCCGCCGAGGGTGTCGAGCGCGTACGCCGGGCCGTTCAGCGCCCGGGCCGCGGCGTTGTCCCCGAACGACGTGGCGGCCTCGTCGAGGTCGGCCTGCGTGGGGTAGAGGCCCTTGATGCTGGGGACGTTGACCAGCACCAGCAGGACGATGCCGAGGACCCAGACCAGCGCCCGCACCCGGTCCCGCCGCAGTGCGAAGCGGACGAGCATGCCCGTGCCGGTCAGCTCGGCCCGGCGCGCCGGGCCGGTGGTCGCCCGTCCCGCGCCCGAGGTGCGTGGGCTGGCCGCCACCGTGGCGCTCATCGCGCCGACCCGGCGTCGGGCCCCGTCGGGACGGCGCCGACGGCGCGGTGGCCGGCGTCGCCGTCCGGGGAGTAGCCCACGTCGGCGGCCAGCTCGTCGCCGTAGTGCCGCAGGAACAGCTCCTCCAGCGTCGGCGGATGACTCGTCAGGCTGCGGATACCGAACTGGGCGAGGTGCCGGACCAGCTCGTCGAGGTGGTCGGTGTCGACGTCGAACGCCACCCGCGTGTCGTCCTGCCGGAGGTCGTGGACCCCCGGCGAGGTCTCCAGCCCGGAGGCCGGTCGGGAGGTCTCGGCCCTGATCGAGGTGCGGGTGAGGTGCCGCATCTCGGTGAGGGTGCCGCTCTGCACGGTGCGGCCCGCCCGGATGATGCTCACCCGATCGCACAGCGCCTCGACCTCCGCCAGGATGTGGCTCGACAGCAGCACCGTGCGCCCCTCCGCCGTGACCTCGCGGATCGTTTCCTGGAACACCGCCTCCATCAGCGGGTCGATGCCGGAGGTGGGCTCGTCGAGAATCAGCAGCTCGGCGTCGGAGGCCAGCGCCGCGACCAGCGCCACCTTCTGCCGGTTGCCCTTCGAGTAGGTGCGGCTCCTCTTCGTCGGGTCGAGCTCGAAGCGCTGGAGGAGGGCGTCGCGCCGGTGGGTGTCGAGGTCACCTCGCAGGCGCCCGAACAGGTCGATGATCTCGCCGCCGCTGAGCTTGGGCCACAGGGTGACGTCGCCGGGCACGTACGCCAGGTGGCGGTGGAGGTCGACGGCGTCATGCCACGGGTCGCCTCCCAGCAGGGTCACCTCGCCGGCGTCGGCCCGCAGCAGCCCGAGGAGCACCCGGATCGTCGTCGTCTTGCCGGACCCGTTCGGCCCGAGGAAGCCGTGGACCTCGCCGGTCGAGACGGACAGGTCCAGCCCGTCGAGGGCGCGAGTCGCGCCGAACGTCTTCACCAGCCCGGAGACGGAGATCGCAGTCGTCACGATCCGGACGCTACAAAACCTTCACGAGACGTACCTCCAGCGCCTCGACCTGCTGAAGCGTTGGGACCAGGTGCTCGTCGAGACGATCGACCTCATCGGCCCCGACGACGTCGGCGACAGCCTGCGCGAGACCCACGCCTTCTTCGGGTTCCTCCAGGAGGAGTTCCCCGCCCTGCTCGAGCGCTGGCGCGAGAGGAAGAAGGCCCTCGTCGCCGCCCGGACCGCGGAGCGCTGACACCGCCCGAGAGCCCGTCGGCGTCAGCCGCCCTGGAAGACGTTCCCGTCCGGGCTCATGCCCCGGGGGCGGCGCCCCGCGCAGCCGGGAGGAGCACACCGGGGTTGAGGATTCCCGAGGGGTCGAGCGCCCCCTTGGCGGCGGTGAGCGCAGCCGCGAACGGCTCGGGCCGTTGGCGGTCGTAGCCGGGCCGGTGGTCGCGCCCGACGGCGTGGTGGTGGGTGACGGTCGCCCGGTGGCGGGCGAGGACCTCCATGGCGGCCGCTTTCAGCTCGTCCCACATGGCGACCTCGGACCCGCGCCGGCCGGCGGCGACGACCGTGTAGTACGGGGCCGCGCCGTCGGGGTAGACGTGGGTGAATCGGCAGTTGACGAGGCCCGGTACCCCGGTCACCTGGGAGATCGCGCCGCCCAACTCCGCGGTGACGTCGTGGTGGAGGGCCTCGACCCTGTCCCACGTGGTGGCGGTCTCGAACGTCTCGACGACGGCGCTCATCCGCGCCAAGCCGTCCCGCACGTACGGCATGCGGAGGAATGACGACCGCCACGCCTCGGCCGCCCGGTCCCGCCCCTCCCCCGGCTCGGCGGACGGGGCTGATCGGCGCTCCGCTGCGGTCCCCCCGTGGTCCCGGGCGATCGCCACGAGCTCGTCGAGCGTCGAGTCGACCGGGTGGTGGGCCGACTCCACCCCGAGCACCAGGACCCACTGCCCACCGCCGGCGGCACCGGAGAGCGCTGCTTCGCCCGGGTCCAGCAGCCGGCAATTGGCCGGGTACAGGCCGGACTGGGCGATGGCCCGGACGGCGCGGAAGGCCTTCCCAGCGTCGGCGAAGGTGACCGACGTCGAGCCTCGGTGCTCCGGCCGTTCCTGGATGCGCATCCACGCCTCGGTGATGACGCCGAGGATGCCTTCGGACCCGAGGAACAAGCGGTCCGGCGAGGGCCCGGCACCCGAGCCGGGCAGCCGCCAGGACTCGCTGACGCCGATCGGCGTGACCACCCGCATCGACTCGACGAAGTCGTCGATGTGCGTGTGCAGCGTTGCGTAGTGCCCACCGGACCGGGTGGCGAGCCAGCCGCCGAGCGACGAGAACTCGAAGCTCTGCGGGAAGTGGCGCAACGTGTAGCCCTCCGGCCGCAATTGGTCCTCGATGACCGGGCCGAGAGCGCCGGCCTGGATGCGCGCCGCGCGGCTGGTGCGGTCGACCTCGAGGACCCGGTCCAGCCGCGTGAGGTCCAGCGACACGACGCCGGCGAAGCCGTCACCTCGGCACTCGACCCCGCCCACCACCGAGCTGCCTCCGCCGTAGGGCACCACGGCCACGTCGTGCGACGCCGCCCAGTCGAGCACGTCGACGACGTCGCCCTCGTCGGCCGGGTGTGCCACGAGGTCCGGTGGCGCGTCGACGCGCCCGTGCAGCGCCCGGACGACGTCGCGGTAGGCCTTGCCGTAGGCATGGCCCAGCCGGTCCACCGGGGCGTCGGTGATGACGTGGGCCAACGAAGGCGGCGCCGCCACCCGCGGGGGCGCCAGCCGGATGTCGGCGACCGACGGGACACGCAGCGGCGTCTCGGGTAGCCCCCGGATCAGCGCTCCATAGCCGACGCACTCGGCATCGGGCAGGGCGAGCTCATGCCACCCCCATCCCCACCACGAGCGCGTGCGCTTTTCGGACGATTTCATTCCCTGCGCCCCTGGTCACGTCCCGACGACACCGTAGCGGCGGCCCGCAACTCGGGGCCCGCCGGTCGCCTCGGCGCTGCCGCGGAAGACCGTGCTCACGCCGGGCTCGAGACGCCGATGCGGTCGTCGGCGAGCTCGCCGAGGTCACGGAGCCCGAAGGTGTCGGCGAGCCGGACGATGGCGTTGAACAGGCACGCAACCCAGACGGCTTCGAGCACCTGCGCCTGGTCCCAGCCGTGCGACCGCACCCGGTCGAGGTCGTCGTCGGTGATGCGGTAGGCGTGCTGGGTGATGGTCGTCGCCAGCTCGGCAAGCGCCCGGATGCCGGTGGGGATGGCAGGGTCGTCGAGGGCACCGTTGAGCACGGCGTCGGCGTAGGTGCTCTCGGTGCCGAGCAGGCGGAGCAGGGCGTCGTGGGCGGTCGTGCAGTACTGGCACGACGCCACCCGGGCCACGGTCAGGGCGATGACCTCCTTGGCCTCCTCGGGTAGCCGGCCGCCGCCGAACATGCTGCGGTATCCGGCGACGAAGGCGCCGAGCATGTCGGGGCGGGTGCTCACCAGCTTGAACACGTCCGGGACGAAGCCACCGAACAGCTGGCGCAGCTCGCCGTAGAGCTCGGCGACCTCGCCGCTGGCGTCTCCCTCTCGCACGATCTCCGCTCGTCCTGTGCCGTTGGTCATGCCCGAGACAGTATCTACAAGATAGTAGTTGTCAACTAGTAGGGTGGCCGTCGTGAGCCGTAACGTGCGCACCTACGAGCACTTCTGCATGCTCGCCCGCGCCCTCGAGCAGGTCGGGGACCGCTGGACGCTCCTCGTCGTACGCGACCTGCTCGGCGCACCCCGGCGGTTCACCGACCTCATGGCCCTGCTCGGTGGCATCACCCCCAAGACGCTCACCCAGCGCCTACGCGAGCTACAGGACGCCGGCCTCGTCGAGGCCGACCGCCAGCCCGGCCGCCGCGAGGTCTGGTACCGGCTCACACCCGCCGGCCGCGACCTCGCCCCCGCGATCGAGTCGCTGTTCCTCTGGGGCCTGCGCCACGCCGCACGTCCCCCGCTGCCCGCCGAAGCGGTCCACGCGGAGCACCTGCTCTCGGCACTGCGCATCGCGCTCGACCAGACACCGCCGCCCCCGCGTCCGCTCGTCTGGCAGTTCGACGTCGTCGACGCCGGCGCCTACACCCTCCGCTCCGAGCAGCAGGGGTGGGCACTCGTCCACGGCATCGACGAGGACGTCACCGCCGATGTCGTGGTCACCACCGACAGCGACTCGTGGGTCCGGTTCCTCATGACGCCACCCGAGCAGCGTCCCGCCCGTCCGCCGGGCATCGACCTCCGCGGCTCGACGGGCGACATCGACCGCTTCCTCCAGCACCTCGCCGTGTTCCCGTACTCCCTGTCGCTGCAGGGAGCCGACCCCGCAAGGTTCAGTACAGGCTAAAGTTTCGGTGTGGACGCGGTGCGAGCAGTCGCCGAGCCGCGGCGGCGCGAGATCCTGCGGCTGTGCTGGGATCGCGAGCGCACCGCCGGCGACATCGCCGGTCACTTCGAGGTGACCTTCGGGGCGGTGTCCCAGCACCTGGGGGTGCTGCGGGAGGCCGGCCTGGTCGCCGTCCGCCGCGAGGGCACACGCCGCTACTACCGGGCAGACCGCCGCGCACTCGGTCCGCTCGGCGTCTACCTCCAGTCGTTGTGGGCCGATCAGCTCGACACCCTGGCGGCCTTGGCCGAGCAGGTCGAGCAGGCTGAACGGGCCGAACGGGCCGAACGCACGCCCGACATCGAGGACGAGGAGGGCCACCGTGGGCCTTGACGCGCGCGCCGACGCCGGCAGGGACGACGACGGGTTCGTCAGGGTCGAGCGGTGGATCGACGCCACTCCGGAGACCGTCTTCTCGTTCTTCTGCGACCCGGGCCGGTGGCTGTCCTGGCAGGGGTCGCGGCCGAGATCGACCCGCGTCCGGGCGGGACGTTCCGCATGAACGTGCGCGGCGACGGCTACGCGGCGGGCGAGTTCGTCGTCATCGATCCCTGCGAGCGCATCGTGTGGACCTGGGGCTGGGAGAACGAGGCCCTCGGGGTGCCGCCCGGCTCCAGCACCGTCGAGGTGACGTTCCGCGCCGAGCGGGGCGGCACGTTGGTGCGGCTCCGCCATTCCGGCCTGTCCCCGATCGCGCTCGATCCCCATGAGCAGGGCTGGAACCACTACCTCGACCGGCTCGCGGTGCGGGCGCCCGGCGGCGACCCCGGGCCGGACCCGACGCTCGTGGCCCCGCCGTTCGCCTTCCCACCCGACACGCTCGTCTTCCTCGACGAGCTGCGCCGCTCCAACGCCAGGGCGTGGTTCGAGGCCAACCGCGCCCGCTACGAGAGCGCGTACGTAGTGGCGGCCAAGGCGTTCGTCCAGGCCGTCGCACCCGTCTTGGCCGGCATCGTCCCGGGCATCCGAGCGGAGCCGAGGGTCCTGGGGTCGATCTTCCGCATCAACCGCGACACCCGCTTCAGCACCGACAAGCGGCCCTACAAGGACCACCTCGACCTCTGGTTCTGGGAGGGCGAGCGGAAGGCCGCGGTGTCCGGGTTGTTCGTGCGGATCTCGCCCCACGTGGTGGGTGTCGGTGCCGGCAGCCACGGCTTCGACAAGGCTGCGTTGGCCCGGTTCCGGGCGGCCCTCGTCGACGACGCTGCCCGGGCCGAGCTGATCGACGCTGTCGAGGGCGTCGAGAAGGCCGGCTACCGGGTCGACGGCGAGACCTACAAGCGGGTGCCGGCCGGCTACCCGGCCGACGCCGACGAGCCCGCAACCCGCTTCCTGCGCCACAGCGCCCTGTTCGTCCACCACGACGAACCCCCTGAGCTCGCCCTCGACGCCGATCGCCTGCTGCCCACGCTCCGCCGGCACTGGACCAGCCTCGCGTCCCTGCACCGCTGGCTCACGACCCACGTGCAGCAGGCGTGACCACCACCTGGAGGTGTGATCGTGGAGATGCCCAAGCCCACGGACGCCGAGAAGGAGCTCTTCCGCTCGTTGGTGCCCGACGACCCGCGGGTCGAGGTCAAGCCGATGTTCGGCAACCTCGGCGCGTTCGTGAACGGCAACATGTTCATGGGCCTGTTCGGCGCCGACGTCGGCGTCAAGCTGCCGGACGGCGACCGAGAGGCCCTGCTCCGTGAGGACGGCGCCGGTCCCTTCGGGCCCGCGGAACGCCCGATGGGCGGCTACGTGACGCTGCCTGCCGCGTGGCACGCGGCACCGGCGAACGCCGAACCCTGGATCACAAAGGCGCTCGACCACATCGCCTCGCTGCCCCCCAAGGTGAAGAAGGCCACGGGCCGACGCTGAGGAGGCGTGCCCGCTCGTGCGGGCCTCCCGCCCCGCTCAGAGGATCACGAGGCGAGGAACCGCTCGAGGCCGGGAGTGGCCAGGCGGCGGAAGGTGCTGTGGATCTCCTCGGCCGAGGTGGGGATGTCCTCGTGGTCGAGCCACCAGATGAGCAGGCCCATGCAGGCGCCGGCGACGAACTGCACGGCGGCTTCGAGCTGGGTCGGGTCGATCGCTGATCCCCGGAGGTGCGACTGGAGATCCCGGCGCACGAGGTCATCGACGCCCTCACGGAGGAAGCGCGTGATGAGGTCGGCGCCTCCCTTCCGCGACACCGGGCCCCAGAACTGCCCGTGCCCCTCGACGTGCGTGAACACGGCGAGCAGCGGCTGGAGCAGCTCGGCGTCGGCCCCGGGCCCGGGGCCCTCTCTCTCGCCGGCGTTCCGGTCGCCGGCGAGGGCGGCGCGTATGTCCTCGAACCCGGCGTGCAGTAGGTCCTCCTTGTCGCGGTAATGCGCGTAGAAGGTCGATCGCCCGACGTCGGCCCGGTCGAGGATGTCCTGGACCGTGATGCGGTCGTAGCCCTTTTCGGCGACGAGCGACAGGAACGCGCGGCGTAGTAGCTCACGGGTCCGCCGCACCCGCCGATCGGTCGGTGATGGGCTCATCGTCGGCCTCCGTCTCCGGACGATCGGCCCGATCGTGTCCGGTTCCGAACGGACTCGGGGCGATTGGTTGTTGACACCGTTTGCGAACCCTAGCAGATACTCGAACACACTGTTCGAAATCGGATAGGCGTTCGTTAACGCACGAGTATGCGGATTCCCCCTCCGCTGCCGGCGACGGGCGCCGACGAGGAGGCCCCCATGCTTCGCAGACTCGCGTGGTTCACCGTGCGCCGACGGCGGCCGGTGCTCGCTCTCAGCGCTCTGTTCGTCGTCGCCGCGGCGGCGATCGGCGCCGGCGCCTTCGGGGTGCTCAAGGCCGGCGGCTTCGAGGACCCCGGCGCCGAGAGCAGCCGAGCCACGGATGCGCTCGACGAGGTGTTCGACACCGGCGATCCGAACGTCGTGCTGCTGGTTCGCTCGCCCAGCGGCACCGTGGACGACGCCGCGGCGGCCCGCGCGGGCGCTGACCTCACCGACCGGCTGGCACAGATCCCCGATGTCGCCGATGTCGCCTCCTACTGGACCATGGGCCAGCCCGCCGAACTCCGCAACGAGGCGGGCGACGAGGCCATGGTCCTCGGGCGGATCACCACCGAGAACGACGAGGCCAACGAGACCGTGGCCGACATCCGCGACCAACTGGGCGGTGCGCAGGACGGCGTGGACGTCGCCGTCGGTGGGCCAGCGGCGGTGAACGAGCAGCTGAACCGGTCGGTCGAGTCGTCGCTCGCCCGGGCCGAGATGATCGCAGTCCCGCTCACGCTGCTTCTGCTCGTCCTCGTGTTCCGCAGCGTGGTCGGTGCGGCCCTCCCCCTGATGGTCGGCGCCATGGCGATCACCGGCACGCTCCTCGCCCTGTTCGTCCTCGGGTCGCTCACCGACGTGTCGATCTTCTCGATCAACCTGACCACCGCGCTCGGGCTGGGCCTGGCCGTCGACTACAGCCTGTTCATCGTCTCCCGGTTCCGCGAGGAGATGGGCCGGGGCCTCGCGCCGCACGCCGCCGTTGTGCGCTCGGTCGAGACGGCGGGGCGGACAGTGGTCATCAGCGCCCTCACGGTCGCGGTCGCTCTCTCGGCGCTGGTCGTGTTCCCGATGTACTTCCTCCGGTCGTTCGCCTACGCCGGCATCGCCGTCGTGCTTCTGGCGATGGTGGCGTCGATCGTGACGCTGCCCGCGATGCTGGCAGTCGTCGGTCCCCGCATCGACTCGCGCCGGGCCCGCCGCGCCGCCCTCCCCGCGGCCGGCGCCGTCACCGTCGCACCCGCTCCCGGGTTCTGGCACCGGGTCGCCACCACCGTGATGCGCCGGCCGCTCGCGGTCGCGATCGGTGTGACCGCCATCCTGCTGGTGCTGGGCGCACCGTTCCTGCGGTTGACGACGGGCCTGCCCGACGAGCGCGCCCTGCCCGAGTCGGCGGAGGTCCGCCAGGTGTCCGAGCGCATCGCGGCCGGCTTCGACGGCGACAGCGGCGAGGCCTTCCCGATCGTCGCCGAGGCCGTCGACCCTGGCGGGGCAGCCATGGCGGCCTTCGCGACCGACGTCTCAGCGCTCGACGGCGTGGCCCGGGTCGAAGGGCCGGGTGGCACCTGGGCCGACGGCCGCCGGGTCGCTGGGCCGACGCCCACCTCCCGGCGCTTCGCCGCCGCCGACGCCAACGCCGCGTGGTTGAGCGTCGTGCCGACCGTGGGGCCGCAGACCCCGCAGGGTGAGCGGCTGGCCGAGGAGGTGCGCGCCCTCGATGCCCCGTTCGAGGTCCTGGTCGGCGGCGGCGCCGCCGAGCTCATCGACACCAAGCAGGCCCTGGCCGCTGGCCTGCCCATCGCTCTCGGCATCGTCGCCGTCACCACCGTGGTGCTGCTCTTCCTCATGAGCGGCAGCGTGCTCATCCCCCTCAAGGCCATCGTGCTCAACCTGCTCAGCCTGACCGCCACGCTCGGGGCGATGGTGTGGGTCTTCCAGGACGGCCACCTCTCCGGCCTGCTGGACTTCACGGCCACCGGGCGGATCGACACGTCGGTCCCGATCCTCATGTTCTGCATCGCCTTCGGGCTGTCCATGGACTATGAGGTGTTCCTGCTCTCCCGCATCAAGGAGGAGTACGACCGCAGCGGCGACAACACCGCCTCGGTCGCCCTCGGGCTCGAGCGCACCGGCCGCATCGTCAGCGCCGCCGCCGCGCTGCTGGCGATCACCTTCATCGCCTTCGGCACCGCCGAGGTGTCGTTCCTCAAGCTGTTCGGCCTGGGCCTCGCGTTGGCCGTGCTCATGGACGCGACCGTCATCCGAGGGCTGCTCGTCCCGGCCTTCATGCGACTGGCCGGCCGCGCCAACTGGTGGGCGCCGGCACCGCTGCGCCGACTCCACGACCGCTTCGGCCTGCGCGAGGCACCTGGGCGCCTCGCGCCGGATCTCCCGCCGGTCGTCGACCGGGCGGCCTGAACGAAACCGACCCACACCGGCTCGACCAGGAAGGACAGACAGATGCTCACACGAGCGCACGCAACGGACGAGCGCCTCGCCGCCGACCCGGCGGCCGGCTCTCCCGCCGGCCCCGGCGTCCTCGTCGAGGGGATCACGAAGCGCTACGGCGCCCGCACAGCCCTCGACGATGTCTCGATCGACGTGCCGGCAGGGTCGGTGCTCGCCCTGCTGGGGCCCAACGGCGCCGGCAAGACGACCCTGGTCCGGGTGCTCACCACCCTGATCCGGCCGGACCGTGGGCGAGCGATCGTCGCAGGGCACGACGTCGTGGCCCGACCCGGGGAGGTGCGCCGGTCGATCGGCCCGGTCGGCCAGCACGCGGCCGTCGACGAGTACCTCACCGGGCGCGAGAACCTCACCCTCGTCGCCCGCCTGCTGCGCTTCGACCGGACCGAGACCCGGGGGCGGGTGGGCGCCGCGCTCGAAACCTTCGGACTGGCCGACGTGGCCGACGCACCCACCGCCACCTACTCCGGCGGACTCCGCCGCCGCCTCGACCTCGCCGTCACCCTCCTGGCCGACCCGGCCGTGCTGTTCCTGGACGAGCCCACCACCGGCCTCGACCCCGCCAGCCGCCACGGGCTCTGGGAACTCGTCGACCAACTCGCCGCCGACGGCACGACCGTCCTGCTCACCACCCAGTACCTCGAGGAAGCGGACCGCCTGGCCGACACCGTCGCCGTCATCGACCACGGGCGCCTGATCGCGACCGGGACACCCGACGACCTCCCAGCCCGCCTCGGCGGCGACACGGTGCACATCCGCCTCGCCGACCCCGCCGACCTGCCCCGAGCGACGGGCGCACTCGCCGAATTGGGCGCAACCACCGCCGCCGAACGCGACCTGAGCGGCATCGGGGTCCGCTCGCCAGACGGTGCCGCGCTGCTACCCACGGCGCTGCGCCTCCTCGATGGCCACGGCGTGTCGGTGACTGCCGCCGAGGTGCGCCGACCCAGCCTCGACGACGTCTTCCTCGCCCTTACCGGCGAGCGCGCCACGC
>DATFOS010000252.1:0-2751 GCA_035265325.1 Acidimicrobiales bacterium | reverse complement strand
CCGGTTGGTGTCGCCGACCGTGACCGGCCCGTTCGGCGAGCGCCCCTGCCGTCCCTCGGTGGCAATCGGGAGTTCGTCGAGATCGATCGTGCTCATGAGGCCTCCTGCCGCCGTGGGCCGTCGAGGGCGTCGGGTGTGTGGTCGTGGGCGCCGGCGGCGCCGTTGCCGTTCGTGGCGGTGCCCCCGGTCGGGCCTGGGGCCTCCGGCACGCCGACCGATCGGTGCGTGACGAACCCGCCCTGCACCCGCACGAGCGCCGGCGTCGAGTGGACCGCCAGGGAGTCGAATACCGCCTCCGCCTGTGGGACCACCCGGACCCCCGCGGGGGCCACGAACCGGTCGGCGGGCTCGTCGCGGTAGGCGAGGAACGTCGCCCGGCGGACGTCCTCCGGCCAGCCACCGACCACCTCGATGGCGTCGTCGCACGCCGTGCAGTCGGGGGAGAGGAGGACCAGGTGGGCGTCGTCGCGGCTGCCGACGAGGCGGCGCACGGCCTCGGGGGCCGGCTGCTCGCCGAGCTGCACCGGGGCGGACGCCGGGCCCCGCAGGACCTCGCCGGCGAAGCGTTCGAGCCTGGTGATGCGGGCGAGCAGGTTGGCCATCGTGCAGGCCATCACGAACACGACGGCCAGCAGGGTCAGGGCGAGGGCGGTGGAGAAGGACACGTCAGGACGCCTGCCGGAAGCCGGTCGGGTCGCCGGCCAGAGCGGAGGCCGGCAGCAGGAGGACGAGGGCGCCCAGCAGGGCCGAGGCGCCGAGGGCGAGCGCCGGCTCCAGCGTCCCCGAGGCCTGGGCGAACGCGACCTCGGACGAGCGGTCGAGGGCCAGCACGGCGCCGCCCGCGACGAGGAAGGCCCCGGGCACGAACGACAGGCCGGTCACGGCGCTGGCCACCGGGGAGCAGCCGCAGTCGCCTGCGTAGCCCCGGCGGCGCAGGGTGGCGACGTAGGCGACGAAGGCGAGGCCGGTCGCGGCGGCCAGCAGCCCCGCAAGCCGGGTGGTCCCGGCGGCCCACGCCAGCGGGACGGACGCCACGACCACCAGCTCGAGGGCCACCACGGCGGCGGCCCAGCCGGTCGCCGCCGAGCGGGACCGGGCAACGGGAAGCACACCCTGGCCGCGGATGGCCGTGGCCAGCGCCCCGAGGCGCACGGCGTGGCCGGCGGCCGCCGGTGCCAGTACGGCGGCGACGGCGACGAGGACGGCCGCCCGGTTGAGGTCCACGACCGCCTACGCCCGCGGTCCCCAGGTCACGGACAGGCCGGCGGCCACGTCGACGTGCTCGTCGGTCGAGGTCGTCGGGGCGACGTACACGGCCGCCGTGTCGGTCACGACGAGGACGTCGCGGCCGGTCTCGGTCCGCCGGTACATGTCGCCGGCGGGCACGCGCCGGCCGGCGGTGCGTGGCAGCGAGCGACGGACCGTCGCCGTGAGCGGGCGGATCTCGACGAGCGCCGGGCCCACCTGCTTGAGGCAGCGCAGCGGGCGGATCGACTCGTCCACCGGGGAGTCGACCGCGATGCCCCGGGCGACCTGGCGGAAGCGCAGGCGGCCGAACAGGTCCTCCATGGCGGCCCCGTCGCCGCGCACCGAGGTGGAGATCGACCCGGTCGTTCCCTCCCAGATGCCGTAGGTCAGCTCGCGGGCGCCGCCGGTCGCCGTGGGCCGCCGGATGCGGGCCAAGCGCAGCACGCCGCCGTTCACGTCGGCCTCCGCGAGCAGCTCGTAGTCGACCTCGGCGAACGCCGTCGGGGCGTCGGCCAGCAGCCGGTCCGACTTGCCCGGCGGGAAGATGTTGAGCGGTTGCGGTGACCGCATGCCGCGTGGTCGCACGAACCCGAACGCGGTCATCGGGAAGGACATGTCTGCGTCCGCCGAGAGCGTCACTTCCGATCCGTCCAGCGCGGCGTGACGTGCCGTTGCCATACGGCGTCCCTCCCCCGTCTCTGCCCGGGGGCAACGTACCGCGCCGGGGACGGCCGGGCCCCGCGACCCGGCCGAATGGGCCGTGACCAGGCTGACCGTCCGCCGGACGCTAGGCGGGGATGACCGTCTGGGTCTGGGTGACGAGGGCGACTCGCTTGCCCCGGTCGTCGCGGATGTCGGTCTGGACGACGATCGACGTGCGGCCTGCGTGCAGCGGCGTGCTGGTGGCGGTGACCCGGCCGCTGCGGACGCCCCGGAAGAAGTTCGTCTTCGACTCGATCGTCGAGGTGGCGGCGCCGGCGGGCAGGTTGAGGTAGGCGCACACGGCGCCGAGGCTGTCGGCCAGCGCCATCAGCGCCCCGCCGTGCAGCACGCCGCCGGCCGTGGTCCGCTCGGGCGCCCAGGCGAAGCCGCCGCGCACCTCCTCCGCCGTGGCGGACTCGATCTCGACGCCCAGGGCCACCGCGAACGGCATCGACCCCACGAGCGCGGCGGCATCCCGACCGGTCGTCGTCATCCGCCGGACCGTAGCTGCCGGGGGTGGGCGATTAGGCCTACCGCGAGCGGGAAGGCGGCTACCGACCCAAGGGTGACCTGCCTACCGCTGGAGGACCAATGGCCCAGGCCACGCCCGCCGCTTCGAGCGGTACCAATGCACGCATCTACACCGTCCTGGCGTTCGTGTTCGGCGCCGTGGCGATCCTCTTCCTGCCCATCGTGTTCGGGCCGGCGGCGATCATCCTCGGCTACCTCGGCATGCGGAAGGGCGATCCGCTCGGCCGCTACGCCCTCGGCTTCGCCGTCCTGGCCACGATCCTGGGCTTC
>DATFOS010000251.1:0-27693 GCA_035265325.1 Acidimicrobiales bacterium | reverse complement strand
GCGGCCAGCAGCTCACGGACCGGGGCGTCGGCCACCAGGCGCCCCCGGCCGATGACGACCAGGTGGTCGGCCGTGCCCTCCAGCTCGCCCATGAGGTGGCTCGAGACGAGGACGGCTCGTCCCTCGGCGGCGAGCGACCGCAGCAGGCCCCGGATCCATCGGATGCCCTCGGGGTCGAGCCCGTTCGCCGGCTCGTCGAGCAGCAGGACCGCCGGGTCGCCGAGCAGGGCGGCGGCGATGCCGAGCCGCTGCCGCATGCCCAGCGAGAAGGCGCCGGCGCGGCGGCGGCCGGCGCCGGCCAGGCCGACCAGTTCGATGACCTCGTCGACCCGGCGCTCGGGTAGTGCGTTGCTGTGGGCCATCCACAGCAGGTGGTCGCGGGCCCGGCGCCCGTGGTGGACCGCCTCGGCGTCGAGCAGCGCCCCCACCCGCCGCAGCGGCGTGGCCAGCTCGCGGTAGGGGCGGCCGCCGACGAGCGCTTCGCCGGCGTCCGGGGCGTCGAGCCCGAGGATCATCCGCATCGTCGTCGACTTGCCCGCCCCGTTCGGGCCGACGAAGCCGGTGACGGTGCCCGGGGCGACGGCGAAGGAGAGGTCCTCGACGGCGACCGTGCGGCCGTAGCGCTTCGTCAGGCCCCGCACCTCGATGGTGGCGTCCGTGCCCGTGTCCATGGCGTGGACCGTACGGACCGGCGGCGCCCGCGTCGTCCCGCCCCGGGGCGCACTCGGCGGTCCCCGGGACCGGGGGCGGGGCGGGCCGCGTCCCCCGCTCGGGGGACCGCCGAGGTGGCGCCGCGGGTGACGCCGCCGTCGCCCTCGACGCGGGAGACTGGGCACGTGACCAGCCCGGACGCGCCCGCACCCGCGTCCGATGGCCGCGCCCCGGCCGGCGCCACGCCGGCGGGTGGCGACCGGATGCCGCTCCTCGCCGCCGTGCTGGCGGTCGTGGCCGTGGGCGAGGTGCTCGTGCGGGCCCGGCTCGGCGACGGCTGGGTGGGCGGGGGAGGTGGGCCGACCGACGGCGGGCTCGGCGGGACGGGCCTCGGCGGGACCGGCGGGGCCGGGACGTCCGTGGCACTCGTGCTCGCCCTCGGGGCCACGCTGCCGGTGGCCCTCGCGCGGGCGCAGGCCACGGCGGCCGCCCTGGCCGTCACGGCCGCGGTCGCCGTCGGCCTGGCGCTCGACCGGCCCGTCCCCGTGGCGGCCGTGGCGGCGATCGGCATCGTGGCCCACGTGCTGGGCGGCCAACGGCCGGGGCGGGCGGCGGCGCTCGTCGCCGCCGCGCTGGCGGGCGGGGCCGCCCTGGTGGCGCTCGTGGACGGCGGGCCGTCCCCGCTCGCCGTGGCCCTGCCGGTCGGCGCGGCCGCCGCCGGCGCCGCCGCGGGGGCGTGGCGCCGGTCCCGGGCCCTCGCCGCCGAGCGCCGGGCGACCGAGCTGGCGATCGCCGACACGCTCATGGACCACGTCGCCCGGGGCGAGCGGGCCCGTATCGCCCGCGAGCTGCACGACGTCGTGGCGCACCACATCTCGATGATCGCCGTGCAGGCCGAGACCGCCCGGCTGGCCACGCCCGGGATGCCACCCGAGGGGGCCGAGCGGCTGCTCGCCATCGGCGACACGGCTCGCGCGGCGCTCACCGAGATGCGGCGCCTGCTGGGCGTCCTGCGGGAGGACGCCGGCGGGGGAGCGGCCCCCGGGGTCGGCGGGCTCGGGGCGGACGCCGCGCCGTCCGGCGCCCGTGCCCCGCAACCCGGCCTCGACCAGCTCAACGAGCTGATCGACGAGGCGCGGGCGTCGGGCGGCGCCAGCACGCGGCTCATCGTCCGGGGGTGCGTGGCGCCGATCGACCCGGGCCTCGAGCTGACCGCGTTCCGCATCGTCCAGGAGGCTCTGACGAACGCCCGCCGCCATGCGCCGGGCGCAGCCGTCGACGTCGAGGTCCGCTACGCGCCCGACGCCCTCCACCTGCGGGTGCGGGACAACGGCCCCGGCCCCCGGCCCGGGGGGACGATCGGTCACGGCGTGACCGGCATGCGGGAGCGGGCGGCGACGCTCGGCGGGTCCCTGCGCGCCGGGGCGGCGCCGAACTGCGGGTTCGTGGTGGAGGCGACCCTGCCGCGGGCGAGCGGGGGAGCGGCCGGATGACCGGGCCCGTCCGGGTCGTCGTCGCGGACGACCAGCAGGTGGTCCGGGCTGGGTTCGCCGCCCTGCTCGACACGCAGCCCGACCTGACCGTGGTCGGGACGGCGGCCGACGGCGGCGAGGCCGTCCGCCTGTGCCGCGAGCGGCGGCCCGACGTCGTGCTGATGGACATCCGCATGCCGGTCATGGACGGCATCGAGGCGACCGCCCGGATCGTCCGGGAGGCAGCCGGCCCGCGCGTCCTCGTCCTCACCACCTTCGACCTCGACGAGCACGTCTACGACGCCCTCACGGCCGGGGCCAGTGGGTTCCTGCTCAAGGACGTGGCCGCCGAGCAACTGTTCGACGCCGTCCGGGTCGTGGCGGCGGGCGAGGCGCTGCTGGCCCCGACCGTGACCCGCCGCCTCATCGGCGAGCTGACGCGCCTGCGCCGGCGCCCCGCCCCGTCGCCGCCGACGCTCGCCGCGCTCACGCCGCGCGAGGTCGAGGTGCTGCGGCTCGTGGCGGAGGGCCTCTCGAACAGCGAGATCGCCGACCGCCTCGTCGTGGGCGACGAGACCGTGAAGACCCACGTCAGCCGCGTGCTGCGCAAGCTGGGCCTGCGCGACCGCACGCAGGCGGTCATCGCCGCCTACGAGTCCGGCCTCGTGGTCCCCGGCACCGGCTGACAAGGGCGGTGCGGACGTTCGGTGCACCGCCGCGCGTGACACCGCCCGGCCCCGCGCCGGGCGTCAGGAGAACGTCGGGTCGACCCACTCGGGGAAGACGTCCGGAAGGCCGTCGCTGACCCTGCCCGTGAACCGCGCCGGCCGCTTCTCGAAGAAGGACCGGATGCCCTCGGCGGCGTCGGCGCTCTGGCCGGTCGCCCGCACGCCGCGGGAGTCGGCCCGGTGGGCGGCCATCGGGTGGTCGGCGCCGAGCATCCGCCACAGCATGCGGCGGGCGAGGGCGACGGCCACCGGCGCGCCCTCGGCGATCTCGGCGGCCAGGGCGCGGGCGGCCCCGAGCAGCTGGTCCGCGGGGTGGACGCTCCGGACCAGCCCGCCCGCGAGGGCTTCGGCGGCGTCGAAGACGCGGCCGGTGTAGAGCCACTCGGCCGCCTGCGACACGCCGACGAGGCGGGGGAGGAACCACGTGGACGCGCCCTCCGGCACGATGCCGCGGCGGGTGAAGACGAAGCCGAACCGCGCCGTCTCGGAGGCGAGGCGGATGTCGGTGGCGAGCGTCATGGTGACGCCCATCCCCACCGCCGGGCCGTTCACGGCGCTGATCACGGGCTTCACGCAGTCGAACAGCCGCATGGTGACGAGGCCGGCCCCGTCGCGCTGGCGCAGCTCGTGACGGGCCGGGTCGATGTCGGACAGGTCGGCACCGCCGTCGGCCCGCTGCCGGTCGTAGTCGAACGTCGCCGGGCCGGCGGAGAGGTCGGCGCCGGCGCAGAACGCCCGTCCCCGGCCAGTGAGGACCACGGCCCGGACGTCGTCGTCGCCGTCGATGAGGTCGACCACCTCGAGCAGCTCCCTGACCATGCGGGACGTGCCCGCATTGAGCTTGTCGGGCCGGTCGAGCGTCACCGTGGCGATACCGTCACCGACCTCGTAGGCGATCTCCGAGAACTCCATGGGCGCCGACGCTAGAGCGCTCCGGCCGGACGGCGCCGCAGCGAACGCCCTTGTCGACATGTGGACAGATGGTGTAGGTATGTCTACATGGGGGACGTGGAGGATCGGATCCTGGCCGGGGCCGTCGAGGCGGCGTCCGTGCACGGGATCGGGCGGATGTCGGTGGGGGACGTGGCGAAGCGCGCGGGCCTCTCTCGGGCGACCGTGTACAAGCACTTCGGCTCGAAGGACGAGTTGGTGGCGGCGGCGGTGCGCCGTGAGGCGACCGCCCTCATCGACGTCGTGGTCGCCGACGTGGCTCACGTGGCCAACCTGCGGGACGCGATGACCCGGGCGGTGCTGGTGACGTTGCAGCTCGCCCGGGCCCACCCGTTGCTCGACCGGGTGGTACGCACCGAGCCGGAGCGGTTGGTCCCCCTGCTGACGACCGACGACGCGCTGGTGCTGCCGGTCCTGCGGGGGCCGGTGGAAGCCGTCGTGGGGGGACGGCTGCCGGCCCTCGACGCGGTGGCCGTCCGGCGGGTCGCCGACGTGTTCCTCCGCCTGCTCGTCAGCTATGCGCTGAGCGCCCCGGACGACCCGCCGGAGGTGGTCGCCGCCGTGGTGGGCACGCTCTTGATCGACGGTGCGGCGGCCGTAACGGCCGTCGGGGGAGCGGTCGGCGGGGGCACCGGCCGCCACGGCCACCATGTGCCGGGGGAGGCGTCGTGAGCCGGGTCGAGTCGGCCGTCGTCCACGAGGGCGTGGCCTGGCGCGACGGGAAGCGCTACCTGTGGCCCCTGGGGCTCCTCGTGCCGCTGCTGCCGTTCGGGGCCGCGTGGCTCGCCGGCGGGACCGGGTGGGCGGCGGCGTGGTGGTTGGGCCCGATCATCGTCTTCGTCATCGTCCCCCTCTTCGACACGGCGTTCGGGCGCGATGCGACCAACCCGCCCGAGGCCGCGGTCCCCGACCTGGAGGCCGACCGGTACTACCGGTGGTGCACCTGGCTGTACCTCCCGCTCCAGTACGCCGGGTTCGTGTGGGCGGCCGCGGTGGTGGCGCGCGGCGACCTGTCGCCGGCGTCCGAGCTGGGGCTGGCCCTCACCGTGGGCACGGTGGCCGGCATCGGCATCAACACCGCCCACGAGCTGGGGCACAAGCGCGACCGGCTCGAGCGGCGACTGTCGAAGCTGGCGCTGGCGCAGAGCGGCTACGGCCACTTCTACGTCGAGCACAACCGGGGCCATCACGCCAACGTGTCGACGCCCGAGGACCCGGCCAGCGCGCGCCTGGGCGAGTCGTTCTGGCGCTTCCTGCCCCGGACGGTGGTGGGCAGCCTGCGATCGGCGTGGTCGATCGCGTCGGCGGCGCAGGCCCGCAAGGGCGAGCGCACGTGGTCATGGCGCAACGACGTCCTCAACGCCTGGGCGCTGTCCGTCGTGCTCTTCGCCGGCACGGTCGCCCTGTTCGGCGTCCGGGTGGTGCCGTTCGTCGTCGTGCAGGCCGTCTTCGGCTTCATGCTCCTCGAGGTCGTCAACTACATCGAGCACTACGGCCTGCTCCGCCAGCGGGTGGCGAACGGCCGCTACGAGCGCTGCCGTCCCGTGCACAGCTGGAACAGCAACAACCTGGCGTCGAACCTGCTCCTCTACCACCTGGAACGGCACTCGGATCACCACGCCAACCCGACGCGGCGCTACCAGTCCCTGCGTCACGTCGACGAGGCCCCCCAGCTCCCGTCGGGCTACGCGCTGATGATCTGCGTCGCCTGCGTGCCGCCCCTGTGGCGGCGGGTCATGGACCCTCGGGTCCTCGCCCACTACGGCGGCGAGGTCACCCGGGCGAACATCCACCCGCCCCGCCGGCGGCGCGTCCTCGCCCGCTACGCAGCGTTCTGACCGGGGCGTCTGCGAACCCGGCACCACCGGCGGCCTGACCGAGGGCGACGGGCCGGCCCGCGTCCGTCACGGGCCGCGTTGCTCCGGCGGGGCGTCGTGGACAACGCGGGTTGCGGCGATGAGGTCGTGGAGCGCTCGCCGGCGGGGGTGCACGAGGATGCCGATGAAGCCGAGGCCGAACAGGGCGGCGCTGAGCGGCCACGCCAGGGTCCGCACCACCGCCCGGCCGGCGCCCACGGGCTCGAGGTCCAGTTGCACCACGCGGACCCCCACCAGGCCCATGCCGACCGACCGGCCGGTCGTCGCCCACGAGACGGCGAAGTAGGCGAACCACCAGACGGACAGCGCGACGCCGGCCGTGAGGTTGGCGCTGGCGTCGAGGCGGTGCCCGGTCAGGAGGCGGACGAGGAACCCCACGACGGTCGCGCCGACCGAGAACGCCACCGTGAGCGTGACGTGGTCCACGATGTAGGCGAGGAGCCGGCTCACCGCGCCGGCGTCGGGCCTCGGCGGGACGTCTGCGCGGCCCATCAGCGCGTCGGCCCGCCCGCCGACCCACGCGTCGGCCTCGGCCAGGCGGCGGCGGAGCGTTCGCAGTGTGCTGTCGGCCACGCCGCTCGCCGTGGACGCCATCGTGGCGGCCAGGTCGGTGCGCGCGACGAGGGCGTCGACGTCGACCTGGGCGAGGAGGCCGTTCACGTCGATCCGGGCGAGCAGCGCGTTCACGTCGACACGGTCGAGCACCGGGTCGAGGTCCACCCGATCCAGCAGCTCGTCGAGGTCCACGCGATCCAACAGCGCGTTGATGTCCACGCGGGCGAACACGCCGTCGAGGTCGAGCGCGTCGACCACCAGCGCAACCACCCGCTCCGCCACGGGTTGCGCGAGCCGCTCCGGGAGAGGGGGCACGCCCGCCACGCTGCCTGATGGCCGCCCCGGGGTCGTCACCCCAGAAGGGTGAGGACAAGCCCACCCCCCGATGGGCCCACTGGGGACGGAGGCGCCGCGGGTGCCGGAATATGGAGGTACTGCCGTGACGTACGCCGAAGTGGGGTCGGGGGACCTGTTCTGGACCGCCCTCTGGGTCTTCTTCCTCGCCACGTTCATCTGGGTCTTCATCGCGGTGGTGAGCGACCTCTTCCGGGACCACGAGCTGTCGGGCGTGGCCAAGGCGATCTGGCTCGTGGGGCTCGTCGTCTTCCCCATGCTCGGCCCGCTGGCGTACGTGATCGTCCGGGGCCGGGGCATGGCCGAACGTGCCGCGTCCCAGCACCGCGTGGCCGAGGAGCAGTTCGCGGGCTACGTCCGGGCGACGGCCGCGTCGAGCGGCTCCGGCCCGGTGGACGACCTGGCGCGGCTGGCGGCGCTGCACAGCAACGGCACGATCGACGATGCCGAGTTCGAGACCATGAAGGCCCGGGTGATGGCCGGGACCACGACCGTATGAGCATCGGTCCCGTCGAGTACCTGATCCTCGGGTTCCCGGGGGAGCACCTGAGCGAGGACCTCGCGCCCGCCTTCGCCGGCCTCGTCGACTCGGGGACGGTGCGGATCCTCGACATCCTCTTCCTGTCCAAGGACGGGCGCGGCCACGTCGTCGTGCGCGAGTTCGACGAGCTCGACAGCTCCCTGGGCTTCGCGGCCGTGGCCGGCCGGGCCGACGGCGTCCTGAGCGAGGGCGACGCCGCTATCGCCGCCCAGGCCCTCGACCCGGGGAGCTCGGCGATCCTCGTCCTCTGGGAGGACCGGTGGGCCCGGCCGCTCGCCGACGTCGTCCGCTCGGCCGGCGGAATCATCGTCGGCGGCCAGCGCGTCCCCCCGGACGTGGTCGAGATGGCCTTCGCCGGCCTCCCCCCCGAGGACTGAGGCACCCGTGGAACGTCGTGGGATCGGACGGGACCGGCCTGGGGTGATGGGCTCCGTGGCCCGGACGGCGGTGATGGCCAGCACGGCGAGCGCCGTGGCGAGCGCCCAGCGGACGGCCGGGGCGGAAGCCCTGCGCCGTGAACAGGCGGCCGAGCGGGCCTGGTCGCCGGCTCCGCCCGGCGGGCCCACCCTCGAGGCGACGGCGCAGCTGGTCACCCTTCTGCAGGACCTGGCCGCCCTGCGCGACCAGGGCGCCCTCACCGACCGGGAATTCACGCACCAGAAGGAGCGCCTCCTCGCCGCGCACCCCTACCGGTGACGCGACCCGGCCACCCCGGGGCTCCCGAGGTGGCCGGGGCGCTGGGGGAGTGACCGGCCGGCGCTAGACGGCGGCGGGCTGGGCGGCCCCCGGGCCGCCGCCCGCCTCGGGGGCGGTGAAGGCGATGCCGCCGACGGCGCCCGCTCGTTCGGAGCGGTAGAAGCGGTCGGCGCGGTCGACGCGGTGGACGCGGTGGACGCGGCCGGAGCGCCCGGAGCGGTCGGCGTCGGTCGTGAGGGGGCTCACGAGACGTTCAACTCCGCGTACATGCCGGCAGTGAAGTGGGGCGGGCCGCCGGGGACGTCGGGCGGGCCGTCGGACGCCTGGGCCTGGCGCATGAACTCGTCGGGGTCGGCGCCGGTGGGGATGGCGCAGGCGACCAGGTACCGGCCCGGGGTCAGCGTGCCGTCGCCGAAGATCGCCATCGCCTCCTCGCCGGGCGGGGCCACCAGCACCAAGGCCGGCTCGCCCGGGATGGAGGCGAAGAGCTCCCCCTCGGGCAGCGCGACGAGCTCGTCCACCGAGCGGGTCTCCTCGGGCGGGATGGCGAACGCCACGAACTCGTGGACCTCCTGCTCGGAGTCGTTGCGCATCGTGAGGGTGGTGCCGGCCTCGATGGACTCGGGCAGGCCGTCGAAGTGGTAGTCGACGGCGACGACCTCGGTGGCCCCACCGTCCTCCGTGTCGGCCGCCGCCGAGGTGGCGGTGGTGGGGGCGTCGCCGGCCAGTGCGTCCTCGTCGCCCTCGTCGTCGTCTCCGCCGCACGCCGCCGTGACGGCGGCGACCATCACGAGCGGGACGAGCGGGACGAGTAGCTGTCGGGCGGCGCGTCGGGTTCGTTGCATGTCTGCTCCTCGGGGTTCGTTCGCCTGGTGTCGTGTCGTGCGGTCGGCCCGCCGGGGGGCGGCGGGCCGAAGTCGACGAGCTCGGCTTCGTCGAGGCGGATGTCGAGGTGTCCCGGTGCCACGTAGTAGGCGTCACCGGCGGAGATGACCTCGTCGTGGTCGGGGTACGCCACGCGCACCGCGCCCCGGATGACGTAGCCCCAGTGCGGCCTGCCGCACCGGCCGCCGCACCGGGTCGCGAGCGCGCCGGCACCCGAGACGCTCATCTCGCCCCACGCTCTCGGGAAGTCGAGCTCCTGCTGGTCCGCACGCACGCCTCAGAGGCGTGAGGAACCGTCCTCACATCGTGAGGACGTGGCTAGGACGTGGCCCAGGTGGTCGCCCGCTCGGGCTGGTAGCTGCAGAACGTGCCGGTGACCAGCGAGCGGTCGAGGTGCCGGCGCAACCGGGGGTGTGCCTCGTCGAGGCGGTCGAGCGTGTACCGGATGCGCGCCCGGACCGCCTGGCGCGCCCGCTCCGCCTCGTCGACCATGGCGCGGTCGCGCCCGCCGAGGCCCAGGCCGGCGGCGAGTTCGGCGACGACGAAGTCGAGCTCCGCCTCGGCGCGCTCGGCCCGGGCGAGGTCGGCGCAGGCCCGGGCGTCGTCGACGTCGGCCTGCAGGTCGAGGACCCGCCGGCGGTACTCGGCCTTGGCCCGCTCGTCGAGCACGGGCTGGCGCCCCGCCGGCCGCCCGGCCGTCCCGCCGGACTCCTGCACCAGCTCGAGGACGTGCAACTCGACGCCGGGCGTGGCGAGCAGCCGGTGGAGGTCGGTGAGCCCCTTGGTGTGCCGCACGGTGACGGAGAGGCCCTCGTAGGCGATGACCCAGCCGTCCGCTGTGCGCCGGAACTCGTTCGGCGGTCTGGCCCCGCCCCCGACCGCCGCGTCGACCGGCGCGTCCGCCGCCGCGTCGGCCCGGGCCGCCGCCGGGGCCGCGGTGGCCGACGTCGCGCCGGCCGGGGTCACCGGCGAGGTGGGCGCCTCCAAGAGGGCGGCGAGGTGGCGTGGCATGCCCAGCGCGCCGAACTCGGCGGCGGCCGCGGAGCGGAGGTCGGCCGCCCGCCCGGTGTCCCCGCCGCTCTGTTCGAGGGCGCCGGCGAGCTCGGCCCGCGCCCAGGCGGCGACCGGCCGGGCGCCGACGGCCCGGGCCTGGCGCACCGCCTGGTCCAGTCCGGCGGCGGCCTCGTCGTGGTCACCGATCGCCGCCGAGCACAGGCCCACGTAGAGCGCGGCCGGCCCGAAGTAGCAGTCCGCGAACGGGCCGACGACGTGCCGGTCGGCGAGCGGCGCGAGCAGGTCGCGCACCCGCACGGCCACGTCGGCATCGCCGGTCGCGGCCGCGGCCCGGGCGAGCATGGCGAGCGCGACCGTCCAGGACTGGGCGCCGGGGATGTCCTCCAGCACGCGGGTGGCCCGGACCCGCCGCAGCTCGTCCGCCGCCTCGTCGTGCCGGCCCAGCTCGGCGTAGGCGAACGGCACGGCCGCCCACACGGCGGGCACCTCGGGGAGCCGGCCGGCGGCGGTGGCGATCATCGGCAGCAGCTCGCCGAGGCGGCCCTGCCAGGTCCGTAGCGCCATGAGGTGGGCGCCGAACGTGGCCCCCGCCAGCTCCTGCTGGGACCGGGCGCCCGACTCGAAGGCCTGGTTGCCCAACGCCTCGCCGTCCTCGAAGCGGCCCTGCATCGTGGCGCGCATGGCCCGGTGGACGAGCACGGTCCACTGCCAGGTGGCGTTACGGGTCCGCCGGGCGATGACGTCGCAGGCACCGACGTCCGCGTCGAAGGAGGCGAAGTCGCCGCCCTCGGCCATGTGGTGGGCGTGGAAGTGCAGCGCCCAGGCCTCGGCCTCCTCGGAGCGCGACGCCCGGCCGAGGGCGAGGAGCTCGTCGGCCGCCTCCAGGCGCCGGTCGTAGTTCGCCGAGGTGATGTGGACGATGTTCCACACGTACAGGGCACTCGCGAGCGCTTCGTCGTCCCCGACCTCGCGGGCGAGGGCCACCGCCTCGTCCGCCAGACGCAGCCGGCGGGCGCGGTCGTCGCCGAACAGCAGCCCGTGGGCGAGGCGGGCCCGCACCCGCGCCGAGAGGGCGTCGCGGCGGTCGCCGAGCCCAGCCAGCGCCTCCTCCAGCAGGGCCAACCTGTCCGGGTCCGGGCGGGGCGTCCCCATCATCCCGGCGAACCCGAGGGCGCTGTGCGCGAGCCGGTCGGCGTCGCCGTCGCTGCGTGCCACCTCGGCCGCCGCCCGGTGGGCCTCGCGGGCGCCCGGACGGTCCCCGTCGACGGTCCGCGCCTCGCCGAGGGTGTCCAGGAGCGGCCAGCGCAACGACGAGTCCCGCCCCCCGATCGCGGCCAGCCCCCGTTCGAGATGGCGCACGGCGTCGGTCGGCGCGTGGTGGGCCAGCGCCTCGCGTCCCGCCCCGAGGGCCGCCGAGGCGGCGTCGTCGGGGTCGCCCAGGGGGAGGGCATCGAGGAGGTGGCCGGCCACCTCGCCCGGCGACGGCCCGTCCGCCCCGGCGTCGCGCAGGGCCCCGGCAACGGCGAGGTGGAGCCGCCGGCGGTACCCGGCCTCCAGCTCGGCCACGACGGCCTCGCGCACGAGGTCGTGGGCGAAGGCCATCCGGCCGTCGGTGACGGTGACGAGGCGCGCCGCCTCGGCCTCGTCGACGGCGCGCTGCACGGCCGGGGGATCGAGGCCGGTGGCCCGCTCCAGCACGGGCACGGCGGTCCGGCGCCCGGAGACGGCGGCGGCGTCGAGGACCGACCGGGTCGACGCCGACAGCTGGGACACCCGCCGCAGCAGCACGTCCCGCACCCGGGGCGGCACCTCCAGCGGGCCGCCCGACATCACCGCGTCGACGCCGCCCTCCGCCACCAGCAGGCGCAGCAGCTCGCGCACGAAGAACGGGTTGCCGCCGGTGCGCCGCACCACCGCCGCGGCCACCTCCGGTCTCGCCTCCCGCCCGATGAGCTCGCCGACCAGGCGGGCGACGGCGTCGACCGGCAGTCCGTCGAGGTGGACCACCTCGGTCGACGACGCCAGCTCGGACAGCGCCGCCCGGACGTCCGACGCCGCCGCCTCGTCCGGGCGCAGCGTGCCGACCACCAACACCGGCGCCCGCCGGACCTCGCCCGCCGCCAGGCGCAGGAGGTTCAACGAGTCGGGGTCGGCCCAGTGGAGGTCGTCGAGCACGACCAGCAGCGGCCGGGCGGCGGCGGCCAGGCGCAGGCGCTCGACCACCACGGCGTAGGTGCGTGCGCGATCGCCGGCCCGGTCCGCGAAGTCGCCGGCGCCCGCCGTCGCCGGGCCTGCCGTGACCGTCCCGGGGTCGCCCGGTAGGTCGCGCAGGACCGCCCGCCACGGCCACAGCGGCGGTGCGTCGGGACCGACACATGTCCCCCACGCCACGCCCGCCGCCCGGCCGACTTCCGCCACCAGGTGCTCGACCAGGCGCGTCTTCCCGATCCCGGCCTCGCCGCTGACGACGACGAAGCCGCCCTCGCCCTCGGAGGCGGCGCGCCAATGAGCCAGCAGCTCGTCGAGCTGCCGCTCGCGTCCGACGAATGCATCACGCCGCGCCATCGTCCCGTCGCCCGTCCAACTCCCTGCCCACCGGCCCACCCATGATGCTGCACCGCGCCCCGACCCGCCTCATGCAGCCCGTCGACCGTGGGAGGGTGGGGCCGTGGCGTTGCGGGACTACGAGGCATGGCACGACGCCTACGAGCGGCCCGGGTCCCCGCTGCACCTGCGGCTCCTGGTCGTCCAGGACCTCATCGCTCGAGCGCTCGACGAGCTGTCGGCCGGCCCGCTGCGCGTGATCAGCATCTGTGCCGGCCAAGGGCGGGACATCGTGACGGTGGCGCGCCGCCATCGCCGCGGCCGCGAGGTCAGCGGGCGGCTGGTCGAGATCCTGCCCGCCAACGTCGCCGAGGCCCGTCGCCGCATCGCCGCCGCCGGCCTCGACGGGCTCGAGGTGGTCCAGGCCGACGCCGGTCGGTCCGACGCGTACGCCGGGGCCGTGCCGGCGAACGTCGTCCTCGCCTGCGGCGTCTTCGGGAACGTCTCCCGTGACGACATCGAGGCCACGATCGCGTTCCTGCCGCGGCTGTGCGCCCCCGGTGCCTGGGTGGTCTGGACCCGCCGCCCCGGCGGGGACGACACCATCGTCCCGGCCATCGAGGGGTGGCTCTCCCGGGCCGGCTTCGCCGGCCAGGCGCTCGTCGTCCCCGACGACGGCTCCTACGCCGTGGGCGCCGCCCGCCTCGATGGCGAGCCGCGACCGTTCGCGCCGCGGCAGCACCTCTTCCGCTTCGCCCGCTGAGCACGCGACGGGCCCGGCCGGTGGCCGGTCGGGCCGGCGCCGGGGCCGCGGCCGTCAGGTGGCCGTGATGGCCCGCTCGGGGCAGCGGGTGACGGCGATCCGCACCTCGCCCTCCAGCCCCACGGGCACGTCCGGCGACCGGACCTCGGCATAGCCGTCGTCGCTCAGCTCGAACACGTCGGGGCAGAGGGAACAGCAGACGCCGTGCCCGCGGCAGAGGTCCTCGTCGACCGTGACCCTCATCGGGTGGCCTCCCCGGCGTCGTCGGCGACCGTGAACTCGAGCTGCAAACGGGTCAGTCCGCGGAGGATGAACGTCGGGACGTACCGGTAGCTGCGGTCGCCGGCCGGGCCGTGCACGCGCTCGGAGATGCGGATGTCGGTGGTCCGGTCGAGGAGGCGCTCGATGGCCACACGGGCCTCGGCCCGGGCGAGGGGCGCGCCGGGGCAGGTGTGGATGCCGCGCCCGAACGCCAGCTGCTGGCGGGCGTTGGCGCGGGTGACGTCGAGGGTGGCCGGGTCGTCGAAGTGGCGCGGGTCGCGGTTGGCGGCGCCGTTGAGCACCATCACGGTGGTCCCGGCCGGGATGTCGACGCCGCCCACGGTCGTCGGGACCCGGGCCAGCCGGAAGTCGCCCTTGATCGGGCTCTCGATGCGCAGCGTCTCCTCGATGAAGTTGGGGATGAGCGCGCGCTCGCGGCGCAGCCGGTCCTGGAGGTCGGCGTCGTCGCCGATCAGCCTGAGCGCGGTGCCGAGGAGGCGGACGGTGGTCTCCTGCCCGGCGGCGAAGAGGTTCGCGGCGACGCGCACGACGTCGACGACCTCGGGGGTCGAGCCGTCGGGGAACGTGGCGGTGGCCAGGCCGGTGAGCACGTCGCCGCGCGGCTGGCGCCGACGCTCCTCGATGTACCCGGTGAAGCGCTGGTACAGGTACTCGAGCGGCGAGTGGCCCAGCGACTCCTCGGCCGTGCTGCCCACGCCGCCGCCCGACCCCGGCGCCTGATGGAGCGCCTCGGCGAAGTCGGCCCGGTCCTCCTCGGGGACGCCGAGCAGGTCGGCGATGACAAGCATCGTGAACGGGCCGGCGAAGCCCTTGACGTACTCGCCCTCGCCGCCGACCAGGAAGGTGTCGAGCAGGCCGTCGGCGAGCCGCCACATCGACGCCTCGTTCTCCTTGAGGCGCTTGGGCGTGATCAGCCGCATCAGCAGCCCGCGGTGTGCCGTGTGCGCCGGCGGGTCCAGCGTCGGGAGCTGGTCGCTCATCGGCAGCTCGTCGCGGTGCCGCTCGATCAGCTCGCTGACGTCGTCGCCCTCGAGCGGGACCGGGAAGCCGGGGAAGGGCCCGGTCACCGACACGCACGACGAGAAGGTCGCGGTGTCGTTGTACACCTGCAGCGCTTCGTCGTAGCCCGTCACCATCACCACGTCGTGGTGGCGCTCACGCGTGACGGGCCCCGTCGCCCGCAGGGCGTCGAAGTAGGGGTAGGGGTCGGCGACGAGGCCGTCGTCCCGGAAGAAATCCATCGCCTCGAAGTCCGTCACGACCTGCGCTCCCCCTCGGTTGTCATCGAACGTCGAACGCTGCGCCGGAGCAGTGGGCCAGCGCCTCGGCTCCGCGCCACGCGCGGTGATTGGCTCCGACAGTAGAAGAGAGCGGGGTTCTCGTCTAGTGGAGACGCCGCTCGCGTCCGTCGCCGTCGCTGCAGAGGCCCTGCACCGGCGGCTGCAGGGATCCTGCAAGGAGTCCGGCGCATGGTGAGTGCATGACCACGACCTGTTCCGACCTCGACCACCAGGGCACCAAGCGGCCGGCCACGGCCGTCGACCGGTTTCTCGACGCGATCCGCACGGCGTCGATCCCGGACGCCGACGTGTGGGCGGCCGACGCCCGCCTCGACGCCACCGTGCCGAACTGGCGCCTCGGCGTCGAGGGCGCGGACGCCATCCGGGATACCTACGCCGGGTGGTTCGCCGACCCGGGCCGCTTCGAGGAGCTGCGGCGGCTCCCCGTCCCGGGCGGCGAGCTGGTCGAGTACACGCTGTCCTGGGAGGAGTCCGGCGTGCCCCACGCCGCCCACCACGCTCACGTGCTGATCCTCGGCCGGGACGGGCGTATCGTCGACGACCACGTGTTCTGTGGCGGGCGGTGGAACGCCGCCCTTCTCGCTGAGATGGAGAGCGCCGCCGGTGGCTGAGACCGTGGCCGCATCCCTTGCACCGGCGCCCCCGGCGCCCGTGCGCCTGGTCCCGCGGCGCCCGGCCGGCTCGGTCGCCGAGCTGGTGGGCGGGGCGACCCGGCGGGAGCCGTTCCGCACGGCCGACGCCAAGTCCGGCTCGCACTTCGAGCGGGTCGAGGTGGACGGGGAGCGCTGCGTGCTCAAGCTCATGCACGTCGATGACGACTGGATCGCCCGGTCGCTGGGCGACGTGGGCTGCCGGGCGCTGCGGATGTGGACGTCGGGCATGCTCGACGCCTTCCCGCCCTGCGTCGACCACGCCGTCGTCGGCGCCGCCGCCGGGCTGGGCCGTCACGGCTGGGGCGCGGCGCTGCTGATGCACGACGTCGGCGGCCGGCTGGTGCCGCCGGGCGACGAGCCGGTCGGGCCCGAGCTGCACGCCGCCTTCCTCGACCACATGGCGGCCCTGTCCGCCCGATTCTGGGGCTGGCGGGACACGGTGGGCCTGACGCCTGCCGTCACACGGTGGACGTTCTTCGGCGACGCCATGCTGGCGATCGAAAGGGCGCGCGGCTGGCCCGACGCGGTCCCGCCGATCGCCGCCCGGGGCTGGGCGCGCTTTGCCGAGCGGGCGCCCGCCGACGTGGCCGCCGTGGTGGCCGACGTGCGGGCGGCGCCGTGGGCCCTGGCGGAGGCGGTGGCGGCGACGCCCGCGACGTTCCTCCACGGCGACTGGAAGATGGGGAACCTGGGCAGCCACCTCGACGGCCGCACCATCGCCCTCGACTGTGCCTACCCGGGCGAGGGGCCGGCGTGCAACGAGCTGGCCTGGTACCTGGCGGTCAACCGGGCCCGGCTGCCCGAGCCCAAGGAGGACGCGATGGCCCGCTTCCGCCGCCGGCTCGAGGCCCACGGCGTGGCCACGGACGGTTGGTGGGAGCGCCAGCTCGACCTGTGCCTGCTCGGCGCCGTCGTCCAGTTCGGCTGGGAGAAGGCCCTCGGCGACGAGGACGAGCTCGGCTGGTGGTGCGCCCGCGCCCGGGAGGGCGCTCGGTGGCTGTAACCGGCTTCGCGTCCCAGGTCACCGACGCTTACGACGCCACCGGGGACGCCTGGGCGGCCGGCCCGGCGCGGGTCTACGACCGGCTGGCCGACGCCCTGGTGGCGCGCAGCCCCGTCCCGCTGGCGGGCCGGACCGTCCTCGACCTTGGGGCCGGCACCGGCGCCGCGGGGCGCGCCCTGGGCGCCGCCGGGGCGACGGTGCTGGCGGTCGACCGCAGCGCGGGGATGCTCGGCGTCGACCGCAACGCGACCCGCGGGCGGGCCGTGGTGGCCGATGCCACGGCGTTGCCCGTGGCCGACGGCGCCGTCGACGGCGCCGTGGCGGCGTTCTCGTTCAACCACCTGCCTGACCCGGCCCGCGGCCTGGCCGAGGCGCGGCGGGCCTGCCGGCCGGGGTCGCCGGTCCTCGCCGCCGCCTACGCCGACGACGACACCCACCCCGCCAAGGACGCGGTCGAGCGGGCGATCGCCGAGGCGGGATGGCGCCCCGCCCCCTGGTACCGAGTCCTGCGCGACGGGGTCGTCGCCCAGCTCGCCACCCCGGCCCGCATGGCGGAGGCGGCGGGACGGGCGGGCCTGGCGGCCACGACGGCCCGGGTGGCGGTCCCGGTCCCGGGGCTCGCCCCCGCCGACCTGGTGGCGTGGCGCCTGGGCATGGCGCAGGTCGCCCCATTCGTCGCCACCCTCGGCCCAGCGGAGCGCGCCCGTGTCACGGCCCGGGCCCTCGCCCTGCTGGGCAGCGACCCGCCGCCCCTCGTCCGCTCGGTCGTCGTGCTGGCCGCCGTCACGTGAGCGAGCGGGTCACCCTGCGCTCGAGGGACGGACGGTCGGCCGGGCCGAGCGAGGCCAGCAGCGCCGCCGCCCGCGCCTCGGCGGCGTGCCGGGCCCGGTCCGTCCCGCCCCGGTGGGCCGCCTCCGCCGACCACCGCCATGCCTCGAGCCCGGCGACGCCGTCGAGGGCGGCGAGCAGCCGCTCGACGCGGTCATCGTCGAACGGCTCGCCGGCGTCGACCCGTGCCAGCGCCTCGACGACCCGGGCGGTACGGGCGTGCCGGGCGCTGCCGCGGCCCTCCGCGGCCTCGGCCACCGCCGCGGCCGCCGTGGCGGCCCCAGCCGGGTCCCCGCACGCCCAGGCCAGGCGCGCCTGCGCGAGGCCGGCCCGCTCCCGCTGGTGCCACACCATGACGGCGTCGTCGCGATCGAGGGCCCGGAGCTTGTCGAGCGCGTGGCCAGCGGCGTCCGTGTCTCCGGCCAGCAGGTGGCCCTCCACCAGGTCGAGCGTGGCCTGGTTCCAGGGTTCCTCCAGCCCCGTGGCGGCGGCGGAGGCCTCCCGCGCCGACTCGTTCAGCTCGGCGGCCTCTTCCCCCCGACCCAGTGACCGCAGGGCCCAGGCCCGGAAGTTGTCGGCCGCCGGCCGGTAGCGCGCGCCGGGCTCGCCGAGTCGGACCATCTCGGACCGGAACCGGTCGGTGGCCGCCAGCAGGTCGCCGCCGCGGCCGGCCATGCCCGCCGTGTAACAGCGGGTCATGAGGGCGTGGGGGAGCGCGAACGGGTGGCCGAGGTGGGCGCGGTCGAGCAGGCCGCGGCCGGTGAGGTCCTCCGCCTCGACGGCCCGCCCCTGGTACGACCGCAGCTCGCCCAGCCAGATGGCGGCCAGCGGGCGCAGCTCGGCCGGGGCGATGTCGAAGGCCGTGGCCAGCCGCTCGTCGGCCGCGCCCAGGTCGCCACGCGTCTGGCGGACCCGGCCCGCCAGGCACAGGCACGACGCTCGCAGCGCGTCGTCGCCGGCCCGCACCGCACCCTCCTCGGCGAAGCGCGCCGCCGCGTCGAGGTCGCGTAGGTAGTAGGCGGCCCAGCCGGCCAGCTCGAAGCCCGCCACGCCGGCACCGGCGTCGATCGCGGCGGCGGCGTCGACCGCAGCGCCGGCGAGGTCGCGCACCGCCAGGCGGGCCCGCGCCCGGGCGAGGCGCGTCCCGGCGCCGTCGGCCAGCGCCACCGCCTCGTCCAGTAGGCGGACCGCGCCGGCGTGGTCGCCCCGCGGGCCCGAGCGGCCCGCTGCGGTGACGAGCGCGGCGGCGGCCATGGCCGGGTCACCACCGAACCGGGCGTGTCGGGCGACGGCGAGCGGGTCCCCGTCGCCCCGGCCCGCCGTGACGCGGGCCGCCTCGCGGTGGGCGAGCGCCCGCCGCGAGGCGGACGCCGTCGCCGCCACGGCCTCCTGGACCAGCTCGTGGGCGAAGCCGAAGCCCCGGCCCGTCTCCACGAGGATGCGGACGGCCGCCGCTGCCTCGATGTCGTCGAGCAGGGCGGCGGCGGGGCGCCCGGTGACCCCGGCGAGCAGGTCGAGGTCGACGGCCGGGCCCAGGACCGCGGCGGCGACGAGCGTCGGGCCCGCCGGGCCGAGGAGGTCGAGCTGCTGGGCCACGGTGTCGGCGATGGTCGCCGGAACGTGACCGGCGGCGTCGGGCGGCGTCCCCGTGCGGCGAGCCGCAGCCGCGGGGTTCGGTGTCGCGCCGTCGCGATCGTCGGCCTCCGCCAGCGCCCGCAGGAACAACGGGTTTCCGCCACTGCGCCGGTGCAGCCGCGCCGCCCGCTCGGGCCCCACGAGCGCGGCGGCGGCCGCCGGGTCGAGCGGGCCGAGCGACAGGAGCCCGTCCGGCACGAGCCCGCCCCGTCCCGGGCCCGGGCGCCGGGTGGCCACCACGAGCAGCTGGGAGCGGCGCACGGCGTAGGCGAGCCACGCCAGCGTCGCCTCGTCGGCCCGGTGGGCGTCGTCGACGACGACGACGATCCCGCGGCCGGCCGCGGCGCGTTGCAGGACCGCCCAGAGGCCAGCGAACACGTACGCCGGTGTGGCGTCCGGCCCCGGCACCAGCGTCGGCCCGCTGCTGGCCAAGGCGGCTGCGGTGGCGGTCGCCGCCGCGCCGTCCCGCCGCAGCAGTGGTGCGACGACGGCGCGGTCCTCGCCGAGCACGGCCGCCCGCTCGTCGGCGGAGAGCACGTGCAGGTGCCCGGCGAGTGCGTCGGCCACGGGCTGCAGCGCCAGGTTCAGGCCGGTCGGTTCCGCCCGGGCCCACAGCACGAGAGCGTCGCCGCGACCGGCCGCCCACGCCGCCACGAGGGCGGACTTGCCGATGCCGGCCTCGCCCTCCACCACCGCCAGCCGGCCGGTTCCGGGAGCGGCCGTCGCCTCCGCCCAGCGGGCGTCCAACCAGGCCAGCTCCGCCTCGCGGCCTACCAGCCCGGGGGCCGCGACGGTCGAGCCGGCCCCTCCGTGCGGCGCCCCCACGGGGGCGACGGTCGGCGCCCCGGCCGGCCCGGCGCGCGCGACGCCCGCCGGCGGCCCGGCCGTGCCCACCGGCCCGGGGAGCGGCTCGTCCCGGAGGATTGCGGCGTGCAGGCGCTCGGTGTCCGGCGCGGGCGGGACGCCGAGGTCCTCGGCCAGGCGGGTGCGCACCTCGGCGTAGGCGGCCAACGCTGAGCCGGGCCGGCCCGCCCCTACCTGGGCGACCATCAGCAGGCGCAGCGCCGCCTCGTCGTAGGGGTCGTGGTCGCCCGCCGCAGCCGCCGCCGTCGCCGCGCCCACGGGGTCGCCGCCGGCCAGGGCCGCCTCCGCCGCCAGCAGCCACGCCCGCCCGGCCACGCGCCCCGCCGCAGCCCGCGGCCCCTCCACCCACGCCCCCTCGTCGCCGGGCAGCAGCGGGCCGCGCAGCAACGCCACCGCGGCGTCCGCGGCCACCCGGGCCCCAGCCGGTGCGCCGGCCGCCAGGCGCACCGCCGCCTCGTCGATCCGCTCGTCGAGCTCGACGACGTCCAGCCAGTCGTACGCCAGCACGTAGCCGGAGTCGACCCGGCGCACCCGCTCGGCCCCGAGCGCCCCGCGCAGGCGGCTGACCAGCACGCCGAGCTGGTCGGCGGGGCGGCCGGGCGGCGCATCGTCCCACACCGCGGCCACCAGTCGGTCGGTCGGGACGGGCCGGCCCCGCTCCACCGCCAGCGCCTTGAGGACGAGCCGCGCCTTGCGGCTGCCGACCGCGGCCGGGGCCAGGCCCTCGACATCGAGGCCGCCCAGCACCCGAACCCGCAGGTCGCCCACCCACGCATCGTACGACCCGGGTCCCGGCCGGGCCGTGAGGACCCGGGCGCTTTCACCCCGCCCAGGTCAGGAGGCCGAGCCCCGCCGTGAGGCCGGCCGTTAGGTCGCCCGGAGCCATCCCCGCCGGTAGCCGTGCAGCCAGGACACCATCCCGCCACCGTCGCCCATCACGGCGCTCCCTCCACCGGGTGACGCCGCTCCCACAGCGTGGCGTTCAACATCGCGGAGGCGACCATCACCCGCGACAGGAGGAAGAGCCAGGCGAGGATGGCGGCGGCGACGCCGAGGGACCCGTACAGCTCCGAGGCCTTCTGCACGCGGCGGGCCAGGTAGTACACGCTCACGAGGTGGGCACCCCAGACGGCGAGGCCGAGCAGGAGGGCGCCCGGGACGTGTGCGGTCCAGCGGGCGCGGGGGTCGTGGGGCAGCCGCGACGAGGCGAGCAGCCAGAGCGCGCTGAACGGAAGGAACTCGAGGAGGCTCAGCGTCAGGCCGAGGCCGCCGGACCGGTGACGGAGGGCCTGCGTTCCGGCCGTCAGTGCGACCGTGGCCACGGCCAGGCCCAGTGCCGCCAGGGCGGCCCGGATGTTGTTGCGCAGCTTGGCCGGTCGTCGCCCCCAGGCGATGGCATACACGGCAGCCAGGACCTTGGTGATCGCCACGCCGCCCGTGTAGACGGCGACGAGGACCAGCGGCACCAGCGCCCACAGGCTCCGCTGGGACTGTTCCGCCGCTCCCTCCACCGAGTCGATCAGGTACGTCCCCATGCCGAGCTCGCGGCCGACGTCGGCGGCGGCGCCCCGGTCGAGGGCCTCGACCGCGCCGAGCAGCGTCACGAGGGTCAGCGTCAGCGGCAACAGGAAGACGAAGAGGCGGAACGCGACCGCCCCGGCGAGCACGGCCCCGACGGCGGCGCGGTCCCGCTCGTAGGCGCGGACCGTGGCGTCGACCGTGCGGGAGCGGTCACGAGCGGTGTCGACCGTGGTGGCGAGGCGTTCGGACGCCGTGGCGAGCCGGCGTTGCAGCCGGGCCGCGCGCCGGTCGCCGTCGTTCCCGGGAGCGTCCGGGTCGCCGGAGCCGTGGTTGCGGCCCTCGGCCGGCAGCGACCCACGGACGGGCACGGTGGGCCTCGTCAGGCCGCGGGCCCGGGTGCGCGCAGGACGCAGCGGAAGCCGACGTGGGAGGTCGTGGTGTCGACGGGCTGCGCCAGGCGCGCCGCCGGCCTGTAGCGGCGGCAGTAGTTCGCGGCGCACAGGTGCGAGCCGCCCTTGATGGCCCGCCGCCCGACCGGCGGCCCCGGCCCTTCGGGGTGCTCGTCGGCGGCCCCGCAGCAGGCACTCGCCGGCGGGTGGGGCCCGTACGGGGTCGCGGTCCACTCCCAGACGTTCCCGATCATGTCGAACAGGCCGTAGTCGTTGGGCGGGTACGACCGGACCGGGGTCGTGTAGGGGTGCCGTCCGGCACGGGCGTTGCGGTGCGGGAAGGGCCCTCCCACGTGTTCGCCATGGCGCGACCGGCGGGGCGGGTGGCGCCGGCCGTGGCGGCTCGACCCCGGTCGCTGCGTTCCATGGGCCGATCGTTCGCCCCCGGCCTCCCCGCGGTCATCACCCCCGCCGGGTGAGCCACCGGCGCAGGCGCCCAGCCCGGTGACACCTAGCGGGTGGCCTCGCCCGTCTCGGCGCCGTGGTCGGCGGCGGACACCTGGCGCACCTCGACGAGGACGAGGCCGAGCGCCTCGATGCGCCGTAGGACGCCGTGCAGCGCCGACTGGTCCTCGAGCCAGCCCCGCAACACGGTCTCTGGCGCTCGGGCGGTGGCGGCGAGCCGGAGCTGCTCGAACTCGGACGCAAGCGCTGGGCTCAACCGGCCCTTGACCGTGACCTCGTAGGTACCGCTCATGCTCGCTCCCACGTGTCGCCGTGTGCGTCCACATCCTTAACCGGGTTCGGTGTGTCGGCTTCACCCCGCGTGGGTGACAGCTGCCTCGAAGGCGGCTTTCACCCTTTTCGGGTGACGACGGACTGGTGGAACGGCCGACGATGCGTAACTACGCAATGGGGTGGTGATGCCGCGAAAAGTGTGATCGCTACCTGTCATCACCTTCAGTGCCATCGAGGGGGTCGAAGATGGAACGAGCACTGGCGGTCGGGACGAAGTGCTCGATCCCGCGCCTACCGGAGACGCTCGTGCGTCGGCCCCGGCTGGAGGCCCTCTTCACGAACGAGGTGCGACGCCCGGTCACCCTGGTCTGTGCCCCGCCCGGGGCCGGCAAGACGACCCTCCTCGCCAGTTGGCTCGCCACCGCACCGCGCGGTCCCGTGGCGTGGCTCACCGTCGATCGGCGGGACAACGAGAGCCGGCGGTTGGCCGACCTGGTGGCGGCGGCCCTGGAACGCGTCGGCGCGCTGGCCGGGATGGAGACGCCCCCGCAGTCCGGTGACGACCAGCTCGACGTCATCTTCGAGCACCTCGTGCGCCAGGGCACCGGCTGTGTCCTCGTGCTCGACGACCTCCACGAGCTGTCGTCGGCGAATGCGATGCGGACCGTCGAGCACCTCGTCGAGCAGGCCCCGCCGGTCCTCGACCTCGTCCTGTCGACGCGTGCCGACCCGCCGCTGGGTTGGGGACGCCTCGCCCTCGAGGGGCGCCTGCGGCAGGTCCGCAACGCCGAGCTGAGCTTCCGGGCCGAAGAGGCGGGGGAGCTGTTCACCCGTCACGGGGTGCGCCTCGGGCGCGACGACATGAGGGCGCTCTGCGAGCGCACCGAGGGATGGGCGGCGGGGCTCCGCCTGGCCGCCTGCGCCCTGCAGTCGGACGCCGAGCCGCGACGCTTCGTCCTCAGCGCGTCGGCCACGCAGGTGGCGGTGTCCGACTACCTGCTCACCGAGGTGCTGGACCGCCAGGACGACGCGTCGCAGCAGTTCCTGCTGCGCACCAGTGTCGCCAGCCGCCTCACACGCGACCTCGCCACGGTGCTCACCGGCGACGAGCGAGCCGGCGCACGGCTCGCCGGCCTCGAACGACGCGGCATCTTCCTGGTCGAGCTCGACGACGACGGGTCGTACCGCTACCACGCTCTCTTCGGCGCGCTCCTGAGGGCCCGATTACGCCTCCGGAACCCCGAGCTCTACCTGGGCCTGCAAAGCCTGGCGGCCCTCTGGCACCTGACCAACGACATGCCTTATGAGGCCGAGGAGCACGCCCGGGCCGCGGGGGACTGGGGCCTCGTCGGCAGCCTGGTGCTGGAACGCTGGGTCGACGCGGTGCTCGACGGCGACCGTCCCGAGCCGGACCAGGTCGGTGAGCTGCCGGCTGCGGTCGTGACCTCCACGCCGCAGCTCGCGCTCGTCACCGCCGCCCACGCCTGCCGCCGCGGCGACCGCACGGAGGCCGAGTTGCATCGGCTGGTGGTCGACCGGGCGGCTCCGCCGGGCGCCGACCCGCCGGGCCTGTGGTCCACCGCCCGCAACCTGCTCGACGTGGAGTTCGGGCGGGCCTTCGGCGACGTGAAGCGCTCGCGCCACGCCCTCGACGCCCTGCAGAACCCGGACCAGCCAACGGCGTGGTCGCCCCGCACGCGGCGCTTCGCCGCCGTGCGGCGGGCCGAACTCGACCTGAGTCTGGGCCGCGAGGCCGCCGCCCGGGAACGCCTCGAGTTGATCGCGGCCGACCCTGTCGCCGGCCCGTGGCGCAAGGAGGCGGTCGCCCACCTCGCCGCCCTGCACGCCCTGCACGGGCGCCTGGACGAGGCCGGGGCCCACGCGGTCGTGGGCGGCGACGAGGGCCATCCCGAGGATGCCCTGTTCTCGACCCATGTGTCCGAGGCGCTCTGCGCCGCCCAGCGCGCCGAGCCGAGGGCCCTCGCCGACGCCCTGGCCGCGGCCGGCCCGGTCCGGCCGGCCGGCGGGCCCTGGTCCGTCGTGTACGACGTCGTCCGGTCGGCCCATCGACAGGGGCTGCGCCACCCGGTGGAGATCGGCGGCCAGCTCGCCGAGCGGCCCCTGGTCGACCACGCCCTCGCCGCCCTCGGCGCCCCCGAGGTGATGAGCCCGCAGGGTCGGACGGCCGTCACCGCCGGCCCGGGCATGCTGGCGCTCGCCGCCGGCCGGCGACAGCTCGCCGGCTTGCCCGTCGGCCCCGGGCAGGAGGCCCTGGGCCCCTGGCTCGACCAGGTGGCCGACGGCACCGCGCCCACGTCGGGCCTCCGGCCCGAGGCTCCCCACCCCCGCACCGTCATCGAGGCGAACCTGCTGTCGGCCCTCCTCGCCGACGAGCACGATCGGGCCCTGTCCGTCCGCCGCCTCGACGCCGCCCTCGACCTGCTGGAGGCGACCGGGATCCGTGCCCCCTTCGAGATGTACGCCGAGCAGGTGGAGCCCCTGCTCCGCCGCCACGCCGCCGCGGCGGGCCGCCACCTCGGCCTGACCGTCGGCCTCCTCGACCGCGCCGACTCCGGTGCGAGCGCGGCGTGCGTCGTCGAGGCGCTGACCGAGCGCGAGCTGGAGATCCTGAACCACCTCCCGACGCTCATGTCGAACGTCGAGGTCGCCGAGTCGCTCCACCTCTCGGTCAACACGGTCAAGAGCCACCTCAAGGCCATCTACCGCAAGCTCGGCGTCGAGGGCCGGCGACAGGCGGTCCTGCGCGGCCGGGAGCTGGAACTGATGTAGCGGCTGCGGCACGGGTCACCCGACCGGGGTGATGCCAGGCCGCCACCGGTACCGGACGATGCGGGCACGTACCTCGATCGGAGACGGACGTGACCGACATCGGAGCTTCCATCCCCCCACCCCCACGGCCAATCGAGTACCGCGACGTGGACTCGCGCGGATGGTGGATCACCGTCCTCGTCGGGTTCGCCCTCGTGGCGCTCGGGCTGTGGCTCCTCACCAACCTCTACGAGTCGGTCACCGTGCTGGCCCTCCTCATCGGCGTGTCGCTCATCGTCGGCGGCTTCCTCGAGGCCTCCGTGGCCGAGAGGGCCGACCTCGGCTGGGCCGGCTGGGTGGCGGGTGGCATGCTCGTCATCGCCGGCGTCGTCGTCCTGGTGTGGCCGGACATCACCCTGTGGGCGCTCGCCGTCACCTCCGGGGTCGCGCTCGTCCTCGGCGGGGCGCTCCACACGATCTGGGCCCTGAGCGCGCGCGCCAGGCAGGACAAGACCCTCCACCTCGTCGTCGGGCTCCTGACCGTGGCGCTCGGCGTCGTCGTCATCGCCTGGCCCGGCGCCACCCTGGTCGTGCTGGCCGTCCTGCTGGGGATCCGCACCCTCGTCACCGGGATCATCGCCATCGTGACCGGCTGGCAGCTCCACCGGCTCGGCGCCTGACCGGCCGCCACGTCCCTCGTCAGCGGGGGTTCAGGGCGGTGCCGTCAGGGTGGCCGCATGACGACGAGGCGAGCGGTCGTGGTGCGGGTAGGGGCCCTCGGGGTCGTGACGGTGCTGGGCGTGCTGCCCACCGCCTGTGGCGACGACGGTGACAGCGCGGATGGCGCGGAGGGCGGTGGCGACGTCTCGGCGGGCACGACCGATGCGGCGCCGGCCGCGGTGATCGACCCCGGGGACGAGGGCAACTACCAGCCCTCGCTGGCCCCGGACGACGTGGTAGCGGTCATCGACAACCCCTACCTGCCCCTGCAGCCCGGGATGTCCTGGGCCTACGAAGGCGAGTCGGACGGCGAGCGGGAGCGGGTCGAGGTGGTCGTCACCGACCAGCGGCGCGAGGTCATGGGCATCCCGGCGGTCGTGGTGCGGGACACGGCGACGGTGGAGGGCGAGGTCGTCGAGGAGACGGACGACTGGTTCGCCCAGGACCGGGACGGCAACGTCTGGTACCTCGGTGAGTCGACGACCGCCTACGAGGACGGCGCCGCCAGCGAGGAGGGGTCGTGGGAGGCCGGCGTCGACGGTGCCCTGCCGGGCATCGTCATGCCCGCCGACCCGCAGGTCGGCGACGCGTACCGCCAGGAGTACCTGGCCGGGGAGGCCGAGGACATGGGCGAGGTCATCGCCCTCGGCCGCAGCGTCGAGGTCCCGACCGGCGCCTACGAGGACGTCCTCGTCACCCGCGACTGGACGCCGCTCGAGCCGGAGACCGTCGAGGAGAAGGAGTACGCCCCGGGGGTCGGCCTCGTCCGCGAGACCCAGACCGCCGGCGGCGAGGGCACCCTCGAACTCGTCGCCCACGCCCCGGCCTCCTGACCCCGGGGCCCGGCCGCCAGCCATGATGGGCGCCGGGGTGCCCGTGGGATTTCCGGCGAAGGTGTCGTCGCCGGCCTGTCGCCGATCGTCTCCTTGGGTGGAGGTGGCCCTCGGGCCCCTCCGGCAACCCGTACGGCAGCAAGGAGACCGATCGTGGCAACGACGCCCACACCCGACCCGATCCCCCAGCACTACCGCCGCGTCACCCCCGCCCTCGTGGTCGACGGCGGCGCGAAGGCCCTGGAGTTCTACGCCGACGTGTTCGGCGCCACCGAGCGCGTGCGGTTCCCGGGGCCGGACGGCTCCATCGTCCACGCCGAGATCGAGCTCGGCGACTCCGTGATCATCGTGGAGGACGCCTCACCGATGATGGGTACCTCGGCACCGCCGGCCGGCGGCCTGGCGGGGTCGCCGACGTTCCTGTTCCTCTACGTGGAGGACGTGGACGCCACCATCGAGCGGGCGGTCGAGCGGGGCGCGACGCTGAAGCGTCCGGCGCAGGACCAGTTCTACGGCGACCGGGACGGCTTCATCGTCGACCCCTTCGGCCACGGCTGGACGGTCGCCACGCACGTCGAGGACGTGGCACCCGAGGAGATGGGGCGCCGCCTGGCGGCGATGCAGCAGGAGGCGTGACCGGTGACCACCGACACCATGGGGGAGGCGCGCTGGTGAAGTACGTGCTGTTGTTCGTCGAGACGGAGAGCTTCGCCGAGGAGCTCACGGCCCTGCCCGCGGAGGAGCGGGAACGGGCCTACGCGCTGGCCGGCAAGTGGTTCGCCGACCACGCCGACAAGCTCCGCGGTGGCAGCAAGCTCCAGGGGCCGGACACGGCGACGACGGTGCGGCTCGACGGCGGCGACGCCGTCGTGACCGACGGCCCGTTCGTCGAGGGCAAGGAGGTCGTCAGCGGCTATGCCGAGGTCGAGGCCGACGACCTGGACGAGGTGCTGCGGATGGTGAGGACGTGGCCGGGTTGCCCGCTGGTCGAGATCCGTCCTGTGGAGCAGTGACGGCCGCCCGGTCGGCCCCGGCGCCGCAGACGGGCGGCGGTTCGCACGCCGAGCTGGCCCGCGTTGTGCGTGAGCACGCGGGCCGGCTGGCCGCGTCGCTGGTGCGGGTGACC
>DATFOS010000250.1:0-34990 GCA_035265325.1 Acidimicrobiales bacterium | reverse complement strand
TCGGCCCGGGCCCCGAGGCCGTCGGCCACCATCGCGCCGAGGGTCACGTCGTTCCACCAACCCTCGGAGCGGTAGTGCGCCGCCAGGTCGGCCGGTACCGGGCGGAGGCGCCAGCCCCCCGTGTCCGTGCTGGTCGTCTGCGCCACGACTACTCCCCCTCGTCGGACTCCCCTCTCGGGGGAGTATCACATGCAGGCGCACGTTCGGGCAACGCCATTGTCTAAACGCGAGAACTTCATTATCATCGCTCCATGGCCAGGACGGCGGCGAGTACCGCAGACCCCCCGACGGACGGCGGGCACGGCTTCCATCCGCTGCGGGTGACCAGCGTCGTCCGGGAGACCGCGGAGGCCAGCTCCTTCGTCCTCGAGCCGCCGGCGGCCCTGGAGTCGGCCTTCGCCTACGAGGCCGGCCAGTTCTGCACGTTCCGCGTGGCGGTCGACGGCGACACCCACCTCCGCTGCTACTCCATGTCGTCGGCCCCCGAGGTCGACGACGACCTGAAGGTGACCGTGAAGCGGGTCCCGGGCGGCCTGGTGTCCAACTGGATGAACGACGTGCTGCAGCCCGGCGACGTGGTCGAGGCCACCCGCCCGGCCGGCGTCTTCCGGCTCACCGCCGACGACGCCGACGTCGTCGCGTTCGCCGGGGGCAGCGGCATCACGCCCGTGCTGTCGCTGGTGAAGGCGGCGCTGGCGACGACGTCCCGCCGGGTGCGCCTGCTGTACGCCAACCGCGACGCCGAGGTCGTCATCTTCGCCGCCGAGCTGGGCGAGCTGGCCGAGCGGTACCCCGGCCGGCTCGACGTGGTCCACAACCTCGACACGGTCCACGGCTTCGTCACCGCCGACCTGGTGCGCCCCTACGTCGACGCCTCCCCCGACGGCAGCTTCTACGTCTGCGGCCCCGGCCCGTTCATGGACATCGTCGAGTCCACCCTTCTCGCCCACGGCGTCGAGGCCGGGCGGGTCCTCATCGAGCGCTTCGTGACCCCGGCGGCGCCGGGGCCGCCGGCCGAGCCGCAGCCCGCCGACGAGCCGGGGCCGCCCGCCACCCGGGTGACGATCCGCCTGGATGGCCGGTCCGAGTCGACCGACCACCGGCCGGGCACGACGATCCTCCAGACGGCCCGCCAGATGGGCATGGCGGCCCCCTTCTCCTGCGAGTCGGGCAGCTGCGCCACCTGCATGGCCAAGCTCGTCGAGGGCGAGGCCGAGATGTTCACCAACAACGCCCTCACGGACGACGAGGTCGTCGACGGCTGGGTACTCACCTGCCAGGCGGTGCCGACCAGCCCGACCGTCCACGTCGTCTACGGGTACGAGGAGTGACGATGGAGCCACCGGTGATCGCCGACGTGATCGAGATCGAGCAGCTGCTCGCCCGCTACGCCGTCGGGATGACGCAGGACGACATCGACACCGTCATGTCGGTGTTCACCCCGGACGGCACGTACAGGGCCTTCGGTGACACCTACGCGCTCGCCGATTTCCCCACGCTGGTGAAGGCGGCGCCCAAGGGCCTGTTCATGACCGGCACGCCGCTGCTCGAGCTCGACGGCGACACCGGCTCGGGCGTCCAGACGCTGTGCTTCGTCGACCAGACGAACCACGCCATGCGGATCGGCTACTACAACGACACCTACCGGCGGACCGACGCCGGCTGGCGCCTGCACACCCGCTCGATGACGTTCCTGCGCCGGAGCGGCGCCCGGGACGCCGGCCGGGCCCACGACCCCACGCGGCCCGAGCCCACCGCCCACCCCGCCGGGTGACGCCCGCCCCGATGGACCTCGACACCTTCCGGGCGTCGCTGGACGAGTGGCTCGACGCCCACGCGGCCGAGCTGGCGCCCGACCACCCGGGCCCCGGCACGCTCGACGACCACATGGCGCACCTGTCCACGGTCAAGCGCCTGCTCTTCGACGCCGGCTGGATGCGCCGGGGCTGGCCCGAGCGGGTCGGCGGCCTGGGCGGCTCGACGCTGCTGCGGGCCTACCTGGGCGAGGCGGTCACCGCCCGGGGCCTCGTCGAGCCCGGCATCTTCTCGATGACCGAGGTGCTGGCCCCGACGATGATCGACTTCGCTCCGCCCGACCTGGCCGCCACCATGGTCCCCCGCCTGCTGCGGGGCGACGAGACCTGGTGCCAGGGCTTCTCCGAGCCCGGGACCGGCAGCAACCTGGCCTCGCTGGCGTGCCGGGCGACCCGCACCGACGACGGCTGGCTGGTCCGGGGCCAGAAGGTGTGGACGAGCCTGGCCCAGTTCGCCCAGCGCTGCGTCCTGCTCACCCGCACCGGCGCTCCCGACTCGGCCCACCGCGGCATCACGGCCCTGTTCGTCGACATGGACTCGCCGGGCATCACGGTCCGGCCGATCGAGACCATGCACGGCGCCCTCGAGTTTTGCGAGGTCTTCTTCGACGACGTGGTGGTGCCGTACGACCGCACCCTGGGCCGCGAGGGCGACGGGTGGGCCGTCGCCATGGACCTGCTGCCGTTCGAGCGCAGCACCGCGCTGTGGCACCGGGGCGCCCACCTCCACCGGCGGATGGGGCAGTTCCTCGCCGAGGCCCCGGCCGGCGCCGTCACCCCGGCCGCGGTCGGCGACGCGGCGCTGCAGCTCTTCGCCTTCCGGGCCCGCTCGCGGGCCACGCAGTACCGGCTGGCCGCGGGCGACCGGCTCGGGCCCGAGACCTCCGTCGACAAGGTGATGCTGGCGACCACGGAGCAGGCCGTGTACGACCTCGTCGCCGACGGCCTGGCCGCCGACGTGGTCCTCGGCGACGACGACGCCAGCCGCCAGTGGCGGTCCGAGTTCCTCTACTCGCGAGCGGCCACGATCTACGGCGGCAGCGCCGAGATCCAGCGCAATATCATCGCCCGGCGGCTGCTCGACCTGGGAGCCGACCGATGATGGACGCCGAGGACCGGGAGCTGCTGGAGCGCAGCCTCCGCCACGCGGTCGACCACCACACCGGCGCGGACCTCGACGCCGCCCTCGACGGCCTGGGCTGGCGCGACGCCCTGGCGGTCGACCCGCGCACCGCCACGTCGTCGCTGTTCGAGCTGCAGGGCGCCGCCGACGCCACGTCGGCGGCCCTCGACGACGTGCTCGCCGCCGCCCTCGACCTGGACACCGGCGGACCGGTCGGCGTCGTCCTCCCCCTGCTCGGCGGCGCCCGCCCGCCCGGGACGGTCGCCGGGCTGACCGTCCGCGGGCTCGGCACCGCGGCCCTCGCCCGCCGGGAGACCGCGCTCGTCGTGGCGTCCGGGGGCGAGAAGGACGTCGCCGTCCTCGTCCCCACCGCCAGCCTCGCCCTGCGCCCCGTGACCGGGCTCGACCCCGACCTCGGGCTGGTCGAGGTGGCCGGCGACGACGTGGGCGACGCGGTGCAGGCGGACCCTCCGCCGACCGCATGGGATGCCGCCGTCGCCGCCGGCCGGCGCGCCCTCGGCCACGAGCTCGTGGGCGTCGGCCGGGCGATCCTGGCCATGGCGCGCGACCACGCCGTCGACCGGGTGCAGTTCGGGCGGCCGATCGCCTCGTTCCAGGCCGTCCGCCACCGCCTGGCCGAGACCCTCGTCGCTGTCGAGGCGGCCGACGCCGCCCTGGGCGCCGCCTGGGACGAGCCGTCGCCCACGACGGCGGCCATGGCCAAGGCCCTGGCCGGGCGCGGGGCCCGCACGGCCGCCCGACACGGCCAGCAGGTGCTGGCGGGCATCGGCTTCACCACCGACCACCGGCTCCACCGCTACGTGCGGCGGGCGATCGTCCTCGACGAGCTGCTCGGCGGGGCGCGGACGCTGACCCACGAGCTGGGCCAGGAGGTCCTCCGGGCGCGGCGCCTCCCCGAGCTGCCGGCCCTCTGACCCGACGAACGACGACCCGGCCCGCCAGGGCCGACCGCACCAGGAGGAGTCCATGCCAGCGTCCGACCGAGGCCAGGCCGCACCCGACACGGGGGCCGCGGCCGCGGAGCTCGTGCGGGACCAGCACGGCCCCGTGGCCGTCGTCCGCCTGAACCGCCCCGACGCCCGCAACGCCCTCACCGCCCCGATGGTCCGCGAGCTGGGCGCCGCCATCGTCGACGCCGAGAAGGACCCCTGGACGCGCGTGCTCGTCCTCACCGGGTCGGGCGACCGCGCCTTCTGCGCCGGGATGGACCTGCGGGGCTTCGCCGACGGGGCCGAGGTGCCCGGCACCGGCGACGACGAGGCGACCGCCGCCTACTTCCGCCTCCTGGAGGGCCGGGTCGGCGTCCCGCTGATCGGCGCGGCCAACGGCACCGCCGTCGGCGGCGGCCTCGAACTGCTCCTCGGGTGCGACCTCGTCGTCGCCTCCTCCGGGGCGCGGTTCGGCCTGCCGGAGGTGAAGCGCGGGCTCTTCGCCGCAGGCGGGGGGACCGCCCTCGGCACGAAGGTCCCCCTCGGCGTGGCGCTGGAGATGACGCTCACCGGCGACATGGTCGACGCCGGCCGCGCCTACGAGATCGGCCTGGTGAACGCCGTGGTCGCGCCCGAGGAGGTCCTGCCCACCGCCCTGGGCCTGGCCGAGCGGGTTGCCGCCAACGGTCCGCTCGGGGTGGCGGCCAGCAAGGAGCTCGTCCGGCTGACGGTCACCGACCCCGCCCGGGCCCGCGACCGGCTCGACCACTGGCGCAGCGTCGTCTTCGGGAGCGAGGACGCCAAGGAGGGCGCCATGGCCTACGTCGAGAAGCGGGCCCCCGTGTGGCAGCGCCGCTGACGCCCGCCCCCTCCGCTGCGCTCCTCCAGCCGGGCGGACATGGCGGTCTCGGCGGACGCGCCCATGATGATCGCCGGGGCGTCGGGCGTGCGCTCGGCGTGCTCGCTCGGCGTCATGGTCGGGGCGGTCATGGGCGGGCCTCCGTTCGGTCGGTGGGGTCGTCGGGTGCGGCCGCCATCGCCAGGCAGACGCGGGCGACGCGGTCCACCTCGGCCCGCGTCGGTGGGACGCGGCCCCACAGGTGGTCGGAGAGTCGGCCGATGACGGCGTGAGCGGCGAGGGCGGCGTCGAGTGCGGGCGCCGGGCTGCCGAGCGCTGCGTACGGGCCCACGAGCAGGGTGGCCAGCGGCCCGGCCGGCGACGGGCGCCCCGGCAGAGATCCCTCGCCGAGGCTGTCGCCGTTCCACAGCACCGCCAGCGTCGTCGCCGCCACGTCCTCGTCGGTCGCCTGCGACAGGACGCCCTCGACCCACCGCCGGACCCGGGCCTCCGGCGTGGCCTCCTTGGCCATCTGGTGGGCGAGGTAGCTACGCAGGCGCTCGGTGCCGTCCTCGAGGATGGCCGCCACCAACGCGTCCTTGGACGGGAAGTGCCGGTAGAAGGCCTCGTTCGACAGCCCGGCGGCCGCCACGACGTCGGACACCCGCGGCCGTGAGGTGGTGCCGCACCGCCGCATGACGGCGAGGCCGGCGTCGAGGAGGCGCCGCACCTCGCCGGCGTACTCGCTCTCGCGGGCGGTGAGACGCCGCCCGGCGATGCGTGCCGCAATACTGTTCATCTCGGAAGGCAATTGCATTCTCCTCCGTCAGAACCGTATTCTGCCGGCTGGAGGGAGGAGGCGCAATGTCGTGGGACTTCGCAACCGAACCCGAGTTCCAGGCCAAGCTGGACTGGGCCGACGCCTTCGTGCGTGACGAGGTCGAGACGCTCGACCTGCTGTGGCCGGGCCTCGAGTTCACCCCGCTCGACGAGGAACGTCGGCGGGTGGTCGACCCGCTCAAGGAGGAGGTCCGGCGCCAGGGGCTCTGGGCCACGCACCTCGGCCCCGAGCTGGGCGGGAAGGGGTACGGCCAGCTCAAGCTGTCGCTGCTGAACGAGGTCCTCGGTCGCTCGTCGTGGGCCCCGATCGTCTTCGGGTGCCAGGCGCCCGACACGGGCAACGCCGAGATCATCGCCCACTACGGGACGCCCGAGCAGAAGGAGCGCTACCTCCGCCCCCTCCTCGAGGGCGAGATGTTCTCCTGCTACTCGATGACCGAGCCGCACGCCGGCGCCGACCCCACGATGTTCCGCACCCGGGCCGTCAAGGACGGCGACGAGTGGGTCATCAACGGGTGGAAGTTCTTCTCGTCCAACGCCCGGACGTCGTCGTTCCTGATCGTGATGGCGGTGACGAACCCCGACGTGAGCGCCTACCAGGGCATGTCGATGTTCCTGGTCCCGAGCGACACGCCCGGCGTGAACATCGTCCGCGACGTCGGCCTCGCCGGTGAGCCGTCGGGCGAGGGCTCGCACGCCCTCATCCACTACGAGGACGTCCGGGTGCCCGAGGAGGCCCTCCTCGGCGGGGAGGGCCAGGCCTTCGCCATCGCCCAGACCCGCCTCGGGGGCGGGCGCATCCACCACGCCATGCGGACGATCGGCCTGGCCCGCAAGGCGCTCGACATGATGTGCGAGCGGGCACTGAGCCGCGAGACGCAGGGCACCCTGCTGGCCGAGAAGCAGTTCGTGCAGGGCTACATCGCCGACTCGTACGCCCAGCTGACGCAGTTCCGGCTGTTCGTGCTCTACACGGCCTGGTCGATCGACGAGCACAACGACTACCGCAAGGTCCGCAAGGACATCGCGGCCGTCAAGGTCGTCATGCCGCAGGTGCTGCACGACATCGCCTGGCGGGCCATGCAGGTCCACGGTGCCCTCGGCGTCAGCAACGAGATGCCGTTCTTCACGATGGTGCTGGGCGCCGGCGTCATGGGGCTGGCCGACGGCCCGACCGAGGTCCACAAGGTGACGGTGGCCCGCCATGTCCTGCGCGACCACAAGGCGACCGACGACCTCTGGCCGACGGAGCACCTGCCGACGCGGCGAGAGGCCGCCCGGGCCAAGTACGCCGAGCAGTTCGAGCGCGAAGCGGGGAACCTGTGATCGACGTCGAACGGCTCGCCACGTGGATGGACGACGCCGGCCTCGCCGGCAAGGGCGAGCCGATCGAGCTCCGCTACGTGTCCGGCGGCACCCAGAACGAGATCTACGAGGTCCGCCGCGGCGAGCTCCACGTCGCCCTGCGCATCCCGCCGGCGGCGGCCCCGGCGCCTCGCGACGAGGGCATCCTGCGCGAGTGGCGGATCATCGAGGCGCTCGACGGCACCGACGTTCCCCACACCGCCGCCGTCGCGGCCTGCACCGACGCGTCGGTGCTCGGGCGGGTCTTCTACCTCATGGGGTTCGTGGACGGCTGGTCGCCGATGGGGCTCGACGGCTGGCCGGCGCCCTTCGACACCGACGTCGACGCCCGCGCCGGTCTCGCCTACCAGCTGGCCGAGGGCATCGCCCTGCTCTCGCGGGTCGACTGGCAGGCCAAGGGCCTCCAGGGCCTCGGCCGCCCCGACGGCTTCCACGAGCGCCAGGTCGACCGGTGGACCGCCTTCCTCGAGCGCATCAAGGGCCGCGAGCTGCCCGGCATCGAGGTCGCCTCGGCCTGGCTGCGCCGGAACCGGCCGATCGACTACGTCCCCGGCCTCATGCACGGCGATTACCAGTTCGCCAACGTGATGTTCCGCCACGGGGCACCGGCGACGATGGCCGCCATCGTCGACTGGGAGATGGGCACGGTCGGCGACCCCAAGCTCGACCTCGCCTGGATGGTCCAGGACTGGCCGGAGGACACCCACTCCCCCGCCGCGGCCGCGTACTACGTCGACCTCACCGGGATGCCGTCGCGCAGCGCCCTGCTGGCCCACTACGCCGAGGTGTCCGGCCGTCAGGTCGACGACATCGACTACTACGTCGTGCTGGCCAAGTGGAAGCTCGCCATCGTCCTCGAGCAGGGCTTCCAGCGGGCGGGCGACGACGACAAGCTCCTGGCGTTCGGCCCCATCGTCCTGCAGCTCATGGAGGACGCCGCCGCGCTGGCCGAGAGCACCGACTACCGATCGCGCTGACGTGCGGGCCGCCGTGTGCCGGGCCTACGGCCCGCCCGAGTCCGTGGAGGTCGACGACCTGCCGCCGCCGTCGCTCGGCGACGGGCAGGTCCGGGTGCGGGTCGGCGCAGCGGCCGTGAACTTCCCCGACGTCCTGCTCGTGGCCGACCGGTACCAGGTCAGCGTGCCGCCGCCGTTCGTCCCGGGCAGCGAGTTCGCCGGCGTGGTCACCGAGGTGTCCGGCGGCGTCCCCGGCGTGGCCGTGGGCGACCGCGTCATGGGGACCGCAATCGTCGGCGCCTTCGCCGAGGAGGCCGTCGTGGCGGCGGCCGCGGTCCGGCCCGTCCCGCCCGGGGTGGAGGACCGGCTCGCCGCCGCCTTCGGCGTGGCCCACCGGACCGCCTACCACGTACTCCGGTCCGTCGCCCGGCTCCAGCCGGGCGAGGAGCTCGTGGTGCTCGGGGCCGGGGGCGGCGTCGGCCTGGCCGCCGTCCAGCTCGGCGCCGTGCTCGGCGCCTCGGTCACGGCCGTCGCCTCGTCGGAGGAGAAGCTGCGCGCGGCCGCCGACGAGGGCGCGGGCACGCTCGTCGACCACCGCGCCGGCGACCTGCGCCAGGCGCTGCGGGAGGCGCTCCCCGGCGGCGCGGACGTGGTCGTCGACCCGGTCGGCGGCGACCTGTCCGAGCCCGCCCTCCGGGCGTTGCGCTGGGGCGGCCGGTTCGTGACCGTCGGCTACGCCTCCGGCACCATCCCCCGCATCCCGCTCAACCTCGTGCTGCTGAAGGGCATGGCCATCCTCGGCTTCCAGTTCAGGGACTTCGTCGAGAAGGCGCCGGCGGAGGCGGAGCGCAACGAACGCGAGCTGGCCGACCTGCTCGCCTCCGGGCGGGCGGCCCCGCACGTCGGCGCCGCGTTCGGCCTGGGGCAGGTGGCGGCCGCCCTCCGCTACGTGGCCGACGGCCGGGCGGTGGGCAAGGTGGTCCTCGACGTCGCCGGTCCGGACGGGTCCGCGACCGGCTGACCCGGCCGGGCGGCCGACCCGCCCGGCCGCGGGGCCGCGTCCCCCGTTCAGCGCGGGAAGAGCTGCCACTCCCCGGGCTCGGGGCCGCGGGTCCACCCGCCGGACGCCCAGGTCCCGCCGTCGACCGGCAGCGTCACGCCGGTCACGTACCGCCCGAGGTCCGAGCACAGGAAGACCACTGCGCCGGCGCAGTCCTCCGGCTGGCCCACGCGCCCGAGCGGTATGTAGGCCCGGGTGCCGGCCTCGGCCTCCGGCGGGGGCGGCGGCAGCGGGTCCGGCACGGGGCCGGCGGTGAGGCCGCGGACGCCCGGCGTGTCGACCAGGTCCGGGGCGATGGCGTTGACCCGGATGCCGTGCTCGGCCAGCTCGAGCGCCATCGTGCGCGTGAAGTTGACGACCGCGGCCTTGCAGGCGGCGTAGACGGCGTAGTGGGGGGCGGCCCGGCCGGCCTCGATGCTGACGACGTTGACGATCGACCCGCCGTCGCCCTGCCCGATCATCACCGGGGCGGCCGCGGCCACGCCGGCGAGCACGCTGACCAGGTTCATCTCGATGTGCCGGCGCCAGCTCCGCTCGGACTGGGCCAGGAACGGCGCCCGCCGCACCCCGCCGGCGTTGTTGACGAGGACGTCCAGGCGTCCGAGGCGGTCGACCGCCGCCTCGACCATGGCCGCCACCTGGGCGGTGTCGCTCACGTCCGTCGCCGTCACGGCACTGCGGCGCCCCAGGTCCTCCACCCGGCGGGCCGTGACCGCGGCCCGGTCGGGGTCGACGTCGGCGACGATTACGTCGGCCCCGGCGCGGGCGAGGCCGACGGCGATGCCCTGCCCGATGCCGGCGCCGCCGCCCGTGACCAGGGCGACCCGGCCGTCCAAGCCGCGTAGACGGTCCACGCCGGGCGCGCCGTCAGCCGGCCGCGGTGAAGAGGTGCGTCCGCAGGCGGTCGGCGGCCTCGGCGCTGGTGCCGGTCCACGAGACGGACCCGTGGTCGAGCATCGCCACCCGGTCGCAGAGCCGCAGGGCGTGGCCCACGTGCTGCTCGACGATGAGGAGCGCCGTGCCGCTGCTGCGCAGTCGCCCGAGCGAGGTGTAGAGCTGCTCGACGATGATCGGGGCCAGCCCGAGCGACAGCTCGTCGGCCACGAGCAGCGCCGGCTCCTCCACCAGCACGCGGGCCATCGACAGCATGCGCTGCTCGCCGCCGGACAGCGTGCCCGCCTGCTGCCGGCGCCGCTTGGCGAGGGCCGGGAACATCTCGTAGGCCTGGTCGAGGCCGCCGCGCACGCCGCGCCGGCCCAGGGCACGCCGGAACGCGAGCGTGAGGTTCTCGTCGACGGTCAGGGTGGCGAACACCGAGCGCCCCTCGGGGGCGTGGGCGACCCCGGCCCGGGCGTAGTGGTAGGTCCGCTTCCCGGTGAGGTCGACGCCATCGACGTGCACCGTGCCGGCGGACGGGGAGAGCAGGCCCGACGCCACCCGGGCGAGGGTCGTCTTCCCCGCACCGTTCGGGCCCACGAGCGCCAGGGCCTCGCCGCGCCCGACGCTCAGCGACACGCCGAACAGCGCCCGGAACGGGCCGTAGCCGGCCGACACGTCGCGCATCTCGAACACGGGGCTCATCCCGCCACCTCCAGGTCGCCAAGGTACGCCAGCCGCATGGCCTCGCTCCCCATGACCTCGGCGGTCGGCCCCTCGGCGATCATCCGGCCGAAGTCGAGTAGGTAGGACCGGGTGGTGAAGTCGGCCACCAGCTCGACGTCGTGCTCCACCAGCAGGATGGCGAAGCCGTGGTCGGCCTGGGCCTGGCGCAGGGTCTCGGCCAGCGCCGCCGTCTCGCCCCGGTCCAGCCCCGACGACGGCTCGTCGAGCAGCAGGAGGGCGGGGTCCGTCATGAGCGCCCGGCCCACCTCGACGAGGCGGCCCTTGCCCAGGCTGAGCCGTTCGATGGGCTCGTCCGCCAGTGAGGCCAGCCCGAGGAGCTCGAGCACCTCGTCGCAGCGGGCCAGCTCGTCGCGGCGGGGGCGCCCGAGGCCGATCAGGTCCTTCCACAGGCGGCCGTCGCCGTGGCGCACCCGTTCGGCGATGAGGAGGTGCTCGCGCACCGTCGAGTCGGGGAAGAGCTCGATGCGCTGGAACGTCCGCCCGATGCCCTGGCGGGCCCGGCGGTGCACCGGCATCCGCGTGAGGTCCTCGCCGCGCAGCTCGACCGACCCGCCGTCGGTGCGCAGCACGCCGAGCAGGCAGTTGAACAGCGTGGTCTTGCCGGCGCCGTTCGGGCCGATGAGCCCGACCCGCTCGCCCTCGCCGACCTCGATGTCGACGCGGTCGAGAGCGACGATGCCGGAGAACCGCTTCGTGACCTTGCGTGCGCACAGGACGCTCGTCATGCGACCGGCTCCTCCTGGGGGACGGGCGGGGACGGCTCCCGCGGTGGCGGCGGCGCCTCCGGCGCCCGCTGCGCCCGCCGGTCCGCCCGGGCGGCGGCCTTCTTCTTGCGCGCCTCGAGCAGGCCCTCGGGATGGCGGGCGAACTGCAGGGCGCCCAGCCCGAACAGCACGAACCGCCACTTCGGGGAGATGGGGAAGAGGCCGGGGATCCGGTCGGGGCTGCGGAACAGCCAGCCGAACACCGTGCCCTTGAGGATCAGCGTGTCGAACAGCGCGAAGGCGGCGCCGGCCGTGACTGCGCCCTCGACGGTCCGGGAGCCGAGCGTCACGACGAGGACCACCCAGAACAGCGCCGTGAACGGGGCGAAGTTGTTGCCGTAGTTCACGGTCTCCTGGTGCATGGCCAGCAGGGCGCCCCCGAGCCCGGCGATGAAGCCGGAGATGGCGAAGGCCGTCAGGCGGGCCCGGGCGGGCGAGATGCCGATCGACTGGGCGGCGACTTCGCTGCCGCGCAGCGCCCGGAGCGTGCGGCCGACCGTCCCCTCCCGGATCTGCACGACCGCAACGGACACGAGCGCGAGGACGATCACGGCGAGCACCAGGAACGCCTTGTCGTCACCGAAGTCCCACGGGCCGATCACCGGCCGCGGCACGTCGGTGCCCTGGAGCATCGCGGTCTCGCCGCCGCCGACCCACGAGAACTTGACCATGACGGCGTCGAAGAAGAACGCGAAGGCCAGGGTGGCGATGGCGACCCAGATGCCGCTGAGCCGCCGGATCGGGAGGGACAGGATCGCCCCGACCGCGGCGGCGATCACGGCGCCCACGACGGCGGCGACGATGACCGACATGTCGTAGCGGTCGACCAGCTGGAACACGGCGAACGCGCCGATGGCGGCGAAGGTGCCCTGGCACAACGAGATCTGCCCGGCGAAGCCGGTGACCACGGTGATGGACAGGTAGATCACCGACATGGCCACGCCCTGGGTGACCAGGAACACCCACACGTCGTCGCCCTGCGAGAGGAGGACGTAGCCCGCGGCGAGCAGGGCGACCGTGCCGAGGATGCGGGTGACCATCGTCCGCCGGGCGTCGCGGCCGCCCGACGCCAGCGAGGCCGGGGGCGGGTCGACGCCGCTGAGGGGGTCACCGGCCTCGCGCGCCCGCCGGATGCTCGGCACGAAGACCAGGACGCCGAAGAGGACGACGAACGGGATGGCCGGGGTGAGGTTGTCCTGCAGCGGCTGGAGCCAGGTGTGGTCGTCGCTCCAGCGCGGGAGGAACGTGGTGAGCAGGGCGATCCCGATGCCGAGGCCGAGGCCGCCCGCCAGCGCCCGGGGCAGGCTGACCAGCCGGCCCACCGCGGCGGCGGCCACGGCCACGACGACGAGGTTGAAGAAGTCGTTCGCCGCCAGCGTGTTGAAGCGGGGGGCGATCAGCACGCCGGCCAGGCCGGCGAAGAGCGAGGACAGCGCCCAGGCGAAGGCGGACACCCGCTCGGCGGCGATGCCGTTCAGCTCGGTCATCCGCGGGCTCTCGACCACGGCCCGCATCTGCAGGCCGATGCCGGTGAAGCGGAACAGGACGCCGAGGCCGGCCATCGCCACGACGGCGATCACCATCGCCACCAGCTCGTTCCGGCTGAAGGCGTAGACGCCGAACGGGTCGTAGAACACGTCGGCGCCGTCGGGGACGATGCCCTCCGGCGTCACGCCCGCCACCGCCTCGAAGTCGAACAGCAAGTCGCAGAGCTGCGGGAGGGCGACGGCGAGGCCGATCGTCACCACGAGCTTGGCGAGCGCCGGCGCCGTGCGGAGGTGCCGGAAGATCAGGCGCTCGAGCGCCAGCCCGAGCAGCGGGGAAACCACGAGGACCGCCAGGACGGCCGACGGCAGGATGCCCCAGCCCCACTCGGTGTGGAGCTTGAAGTACAGGACGGCCGAGACGTACGCCTGCGCCCCGAAGGCGAGGTTGAAGACGCCGGAGGTCTTGTAGGTGAGCACGAACCCGAGGGCGATCAACGCGTAGACGGTCCCGGGCGGCGTGCCCTGCAGGACGGCCGTGAACAGGTCCGTCGCCACGGACGTGGCCAACGTCATGGGTTCCCCTCTCCCTCCCCCTCACCCCACCCGAGCCTCGGGCAAAGGCCAGGTTCGCAGTGGGAGAATGTCATTGCAACTGTCAAGAACGGCGTTATTCGGCGGCTGGAGCGGCGGCCCCGGGGCACATTCGCCCCGGGGCCGCACCGGCTCACTCGAAGTTCATGGGCTCCGGCTCGGACCAGTCGAGCGTGTCGCCGGGCCAGCAGTGCCACGGCGCCGCGGCGTCCCCGACGACCTCGAACTGGCCGCCGTCCGCCACCTCGACGAGGGCGATGCAGTCGTGCTCGGGGCCGTGGGCGGCCGGGTCCTCGTCCGTCCGGGGCTCGTGCTGGCGGGACCAGTCGACAGGTTGGGTGAGGCCACTCGCGGTGTACTCGGTCATCTCGTTGGTGGCGGTGATCACCGACTCACGGTCGAAGTCCTCGCCGGCCTCGAGGATGCCCCGGTAGGCGAGGTCGGCGTTGATCCAGCCGACCATTGCGGGCTCGGTGAGCTCGCTACCCGTCTCCTCCATCCACTCCCGGTACGCCGCCAGGGCGCTCCCCTCGGAGTCGGCCTCGAACGGCCGGAAGATCGCCTGCACGTAGTCGCCCTCGAACAGCTCGGCGTTCTCCTCCACGAAGCTCTGGTTGTAGGTGTTCGTGTGGAAGAGCGTGACGTCCTGCATCCCCTGGCGCTCGAGCTCCTGGGCCAGGGTCTGCATGCCGTTGAGGTCGATGCAGGCGGTGATGAGGTCCACGTCGGCCTCACGCATGGCCGTCACCTCGGGGCCGATGCCGTTGGGCAGGCCGAACGCCAGGTCGTCGTTCACGTACACCGACTCGGCGCCGACATCCTCGCCGTACGCCTCGATCGACTCGGCGTCGGCGTTGGCGCACTGGCGGGAGGCCTCGCTCACGCCGTAGCCCAGCGAGGCCACGCGCTCGGCCTCCGTCAGCTCGGCGACGTACGCCGTCGCCCGGCGGACGCAGGCGATGCAGGAGACCTCGCGGTTGCCGAAGATCGAGTCCCGGCCGGTCATCTCGGTCACCTGGATGGTCCAGACGTAGAGCGGCATGCGCGCCTCCGCGAACACCTCGAAGCCGTCGGCGATGGTCGGCGCCCCGAAGGCGGCGAAGGTGTCGTCGGCCGTGACGATCTCGAGGGAGCGCGCCTGGTTCTGGGCGAGCTCGTCGTCCACCACGTTCGAGAGCACCATGTCGCGCCCGTCGACGCCGCCCTCGCTGTTGCGGTAGGCGAAGTACGCCTCGATGCCGTCGACGTAGCAGTCCAGGACGCAGGTGCCGAGCGGGTTGTTCGAGCGCGTGCCGACAGCCGAGAAGCGGATCTCGTCGTCGGTGACGCCCGGGCGCTCGACGCCCCCACCGCCGCCACTCTCGGTGGACGGCTCCGACGCGGCGGACGGCTCCTCGGACGCGGCCTCGTCGTCCCCGGAGTTGCCGCAGGCCGCGGCGGCGAGCGCCAGGGCGAGCACCAGGGCGGACCAGCGCCCGAGGCGGGAGTGACCTTGCTTCGACGACATGTTTCCCTCCGTGGGCCTTCGACGGCACCGAAAGTAAAGCATCATTCTTCCGTACAGAAAAGCAGCTTCTCGAAAACGGTTATGGCACGATCCCTCCATGACGACGCTTGCGGCACTCCATGATCTGACCGGCAAGGTGGCGGTGGTGACGGGCGGCTCCCGCGGCATCGGCCGCGCCATCACCCAGGCGCTGGCCGGGGCGGGGGCCGACGTGGTCGTCGCCTCCCGCAAGCTCGACGCCTGCGAGGCCGCCGCCGCCGAGGTGCGGGCGTCGACGGGGCGCCGGGCCGAGGCCGTCGCCTGCCACGTCGGCCATTGGGACGACTGCGACCGGCTCGTGGACGAGACGCTGTCCCGTCTCGGGCGGCTCGACGTGCTGGTGAACAACGCCGGCATGTCGCCGCTCTACGAGCGCCTCGACGCGGTCAGCGAGGACCTCTATGACAAGACCCTCGCCGTGAACCTCAAGGGCCCGTTCCGGCTGGCGGTGCTCGCCGCCACGCACATGGCCGCACACGAGGGTGGCTCGATCGTCAACATCGGGACCGCCGGCTCGCTGGTGGCCAGCGTCCACGAGCTGCCCTACGCCTGCGCCAAGGCGGGGCTCAACGCTCTGACGGTCGGGCTGGCCGAGGCCTACGCGCCCCGCGTCCGGGTCAACGCGATCCTCCCCGGGCCGTTCCTCACCGACGTCACCAAGGCGTGGCCGGCCGACAGCCTCGACGGGAGCTTCGTGCCGCTGGGCCGCCTCGGCCGGCCGGAGGAGTTGGCGCCGCTGGCGGTGCACCTCGCCAGCGCCGCGTCGAGCTACACGACCGGCGCCATCGTCCGCGTGGACGGCGGGATCACGCGCAAGGTGTGAATGACCATTGCAAGGGTGACTCTCGTGACGCAATAATGGCGTTCTCGCCTATGGCAGGGAGGGACCCGATGGCGAACCGCGCCCTCATGAACATCGACGACACCGTCGCGACCCGATGAGCCAGCCCGCCGGCGCCGACGGGTGGAGCGGGGGGTGGGCGAGCCTCCCGGCCATGGCGGTCGCCACGGCGGGGCGGCTCGCCGACCACACCGCCGTGGTCGACGCCCACCGGCGGCTGACCTACGGCGAGCTGGCCGACGAGGCGCGGACGTTCGGCGCCGCCCTCGTGGCGTCCGGTGTCGGCCCCGGCGACCGGGTCGCCATCTGGGCGCCCAACAGCGCCGACTGGGTCGTCGCCGTGCTGGGCCTCCTGCACGCCGGGGCGGTGCTCGTCCCGGTGAACACGCGGTTCAAGGGCGCCGAGGCGGCGGACATCCTCGGCCGCAGCCGCGCCCGGGTGCTGGTCACCGTGACCGACTTCCTGGGGACGGACCACGTGGCGCTCCTGCGGAAGGCCGGGGCCGAGCTGCCCGACCTGGCCACGACCGTCGTCGTCCGCGGCCCCGCCCCGACGGGTACCACGCCGTGGGGCGCGTTCCTGGGCCGGGCCGACGGGGTCGGCCGGGCGGAGGTCGACCGGCGGGTGGCCGCCCTCGGGCCCGAGGACCCGTCCGACATCCTGTTCACCTCGGGGACGACGGGCTCGCCCAAGGGCGTCGTCTCGACGCACGGCCGGACGATGGGCGTGGCGACCGACTGGGTCGAGATGACCGGGCTGATGCCCGACGACCGCTACCTCATGGTGAACCCGTACTTCCACATGTTCGGGTTCAAGGCCGGCATCCTCGCCTCGGTGGCGGCCGGGGCCACGATGCTGCCCGAGGCCACCTTCGACGTCGAGCGGGCGCTGGCCCGGGTGGCCGACGAGCGGGTGACCGTCCTGCCCGGCCCGCCCACGCTGTACCAGGCCATCCTCGACCACCCCGACCGGGCGACCCACGACCTGTCGAGCCTCCGCCTCGCCGTCACAGGCGCCGCCGACATCCCGGTCGAGCTCATCCGGCGGGTCGACGACGAGCTGCCGTTCTCCCGCATCATCAGCGGGTACGGGCTGACCGAGGCCGGGACGGCCACCGCCACCGGCCCCGCCGACGACGTCGAGACGATCGCCACGACGGTGGGCCGGCCGCGGCCCGGCTTCGAGCTGCGGATCGTCGACGACGCCGGCGAGGTGGCCGGCCGGGGCGAGGCCGGCGAGGTCCTGCTCCGCAGCCGCACCGTCATGGCCGGCTACATGGACGACCCCGAGGCCACCGCCAAGGCCGTCACCGCCAACGGGTGGCTGCACACCGGCGACATCGGCCTCGTCGACGACGCCGGGTGCCTGCGCATCGTCGGGCGGGCCAAGGACATGTTCATCGTCGGCGGCTTCAACGCCTACCCGGCCGAGATCGAGAACGCCCTGCTCCGCCACCCGGGTGTCCGCCAGGCCGCGGTGATCGGCATCCCGGACGAGCGGCTCGGCGAGGTCGGCATGGCGTTCGTGGTGGCGGCGTCGCCCCACCTGGACGGCGACGAGGTCATCGCCTGGTGCCGCGACCAGATGGCCAACTACAAGGTGCCGCGCGCCGTCGAGGTGGTCGACGAGCTGCCGACGACCGGCACGGGCAAGGTCCTCAAGGACGACCTGCGCGCCCGCGCCGCGGCCGGACGGTCGGCCCCGGCGACATGACGGGCCGTCCCGGATGACCGCCGTCCCGCTGCACAGGACGCTCGAGCACGCGGCCGACCGGTTCCGCGACCGCGCCGCGCTACTGGCCGGCGAGGAGCACTGGTCGTTCCGCGACCTCGACGGCCGCAGCAACGCCCTCGCCTGGCACCTCGCCGAGCGGGGCGTGGCGGCCGGCGACCGGGTGGCGGTGATGACGTCGAACCGGCCCGAGTTCGTCGTCGCGGTGCACGCCGCCAGCAAGCTGGGCGCGGCCACCGTGCTCCTGAGCCCGGCGTGGAAGGCCGCCGAGGTGGCCCACGCCGTGGGGCTGACCGGCGCCCGCCACGCCGTGGCCGACGGGTCGGGCGCCGCGCTCCTGGCCGAGCGCCTGGGCGCCGACGCCGTCACCGACCTCGACGACCCGGCCGTGGCCGACGCCGCCTTCGCTCACAGCCGGGCCCGGCTCGACGACCGCCACGTGGGCTCGGCCGACGACGACGCCGTGCTGGTGTTCAGCTCCGGGACCACCGGCCTGCCCAAGGCCGTCCGCCACACCCACCGCTCGCTCGGTGTCGCCACGGCCCACTGGTGCGCCGCCCTCGGGCTCGGCCCCGACGACCGCTTCCAGGTGGCGACCCCGCCCTCGCACATCCTGGGGCTGCTCAACCTGCTGGCCGCGACCAGCGCCGGCGCCACCGTCCGGCTGCACCGGCGCTTCGACCTCGACGAGGTGCTGCACCGGATCGCGTCCGAACGGATGACGCTCGAGATGGCCGTGGCGCCCATCGCCCTGGCCCTGGCGAACCACCCGCGCCTCGAGGCGTACGACCTCTCGTCCCTCCGCTACATCATGTGGGGCGCCACGCCGGTGACCGAGAGCGTCGCCGCCGCCGTGACCGCCCGCACCGGCGTCCGCTGGCTCCCCGCCTACGGCGCCAGCGAGCTGCCGGTCATCGCCGCCAACCCGGTCGCCGACCCCGCCGCCTGGCGGCTCGACTCGGCGGGCCTGCCGCCGGCGGACGTCGAGCTGCGCGTGGCCGACCTCGACACCGGCGCCGTCCTCGGCCCGGGCGAGACGGGCGAGGTGCAGGCCCGCAGCCCGTCCCTCATGGCCGGGTACCTGCCCGACGCGGCGACCGCCGACGCCTTCGCCGACGGCGGCTGGTACCGCACCGGTGACGTGGGCTGGCTCGAGCCCGAGGGCTGGGTGCACCTCACCGACCGCTCCAAGGAGATGATCAAGGTGAGGGGCTTCCAGGTGGCGCCCGCCGAGCTGGAGGCCGTGCTGCACGCCCATCCGGCGGTGGCGGACTGCGCCGTGTTCGGGGTACCCGACGCGCGGGCCGGCGAGGTGCCGGTCGCCGCCGTCCGCCTCGACCCGGGCCACGACGTCACGCCCGACGAGCTGGCCCGGCTCGTCGCCGACACGCTGGCCTCGTACAAGAGGCTGCACCGGGTCGTGGTCGTGGACGAGATCCCCCGGTTGCCGTCGGGCAAGGTCCTGCGTCGCACGCTGCGCGACCGGTGGACGGCGGCGCCCCTCCTCCAGCGGAGCCCCTCGTGATCTACTACGACCCGTACGACTTCGAGATCGACGCCGACCCGTACCCCATCTGGAAGCGGATGCGGGACGAGCGACCGCTCTACCACAACGAGCGCTACGACTTCTTCGCCCTGAGCCGGTTCCAGGACGTCGAGGGGGCCGCCGTCGACCACAAGGCCTACATCTCGAGCAAGGGCACGATCCTCGAGCTGATCAAGAGCGGCTACGAGATCCCGCCGGGCACGCTCATCTTCGAGGACCCGCCGGTCCACGACGCCCGCCGCAAGGTGCTGTCCCGCGTCTTCACGCCGCGCAAGATGATGGCGATCGAGCCCAAGGTGCGCGAGTTCTGCGCCCGCAGCCTCGACCCGCTCGTGGGGTCCGGCCGCTTCGACTTCGTCGAGGACCTCGGGGCGCAGATGCCCATGCGCACCATCGGCATGCTCCTCGGCATCCCCGAGACGGACCAGGAGGCGCTGCGCGACCGCATCGACGACAGCCTCCGCCTCGAGGAGGGCACCATGCCCGACCCCGAGGTCAGTTACCACCCGGACAGCGACGCCGACGACGCCTTCGCGTCGTACATCGACTGGCGGGCCGAGCACCCGTCGGACGACCTCATGACCGAGCTGCTCCAGGCCGAGTTCGAGGACGAGGACGGCGTCGTCCGGAGGATGACCCGCGAAGAGGTGCTCGGCTACGTGCGGGTGGTCGCCGCCGCCGGCAACGAGACCACCACCCGCCTCATCGGGTGGACCGGCAAGGTGCTGGCCGATCACCCCGACCAGCGCCGCGAGCTGGTCGAGGACCGCAGCCTCGTGCCCAACGCCATCGAGGAGCTGCTGCGCTACGAGGCGCCCTCCCCCGTGCAGGCCCGCTACGTGGCGCAGGACGTCGAGCACCACGGCGAGGTGGTCCCCCAGGGCAGCGTCATGCTGCTGCTCAACGGGTCGGCCAACCGGGACGAGCGCCGCTACCCCGACGCCGACCGGTTCGACATCCACCGGCGGATCGACCACCACCTGACCTTCGGCTACGGCATCCACTTCTGCCTGGGGGCGGCGTTGGCCCGCATGGAGGGCCGCGTTGCCCTCGACGAGGTGCTGAAGCGGTTCCCGAGCTGGGAGGTCGACTGGGACAACGCCGTCCAGGGTCGGACGGCGACCGTGCGCGGCTGGGAGCGCCTGCCCGTCGTCACCCCCTGACCGGGGGACGCACCCGGCCGCCGGCGCCGCCGGAACGGGCCGACAGGCCGCCCGTCGGCGCCGCCGCGTCAGGACGAGGAGCGGAGCAGCAGGGCGCCGGCCGGGGTGAGCCCGCCGCTGCTGACCACGGCCACGCGGGCGTCCCGGCGCTGGCGCTCGCCGGCGTCGCCCCGGAGCTGCACGACGGCCTCGTGGACCAGCCCCATCCCGTGGGTGCGCCCGGCCGAGAGCTGCCCGCCGTGCGGGTTGACGGCGACGACCCCGCCGTCGAGGGCGATGTTCTTGCCGCCGTCGAGGAAGTCCTTCGCCTCACCGATGCCGCAGAAGCCGAGCGCCTCCAGCCACGACAGGCAGTTGAACGTGAAGCCGTCGTAGAGCAGGGCGACGTCGACGTCGGACGGCCGGAGCGTCGTACGGGCCCACAGGTGGGCGGACGGCCCGAGCACCTGGGGCTCGTGGGTCATCGTGGACTGCTCCCACGCCACGCGCTCGGTGATCTGCGTGCCGGTCGCCTCCACCAGGACCGGCGGGTGGCGGAGGTCGCGGGCGGCGTCGAGGTGCGAGACGACCACGGCGATGGAGGCGTCCGCCGGCACGTCGCAGTCGTACAGGCCGAACGGCGTGCTGATGGGGCGGGCCGTCATGTAGTCGTCCATCGTCATCGGGTCGCGGTAGATGGCCAGCGGGTTGCGGCCGGCGTTGGTCCGCTGGTTCAGCGCGATCCAGCCCAGCGTCTCGCGGGTCGTGCCGTAGCGGGCGAAGTGGTGCGAGGCCGCCATGGCGAGGTGGTTGGCGGCCGAACCGGCGCCGTACGGCCCCCGGTAGCCGGGTACACGTCCCGCGCCGACGTCCATCCCGTACGGGTTGCCCCCGGAGGCGGCGGCCGCCCGCTGCTGGGCCGCGAACGTGGCGAGCCACACGGTGCGGAAGCAGACGACGTGGCGGGCCAGCCCGGCCGCCACGGCGAGCATGGCGGCGATGACGGAGCCGCCCGGCCCGAAGGTCTCGGCGCCGCCGTTGTACCAGGTGGGGCGCAGGCCGAGGGCGTCCTCCAGGGCGGTGATGCCGCCCTCGGCGAAGCCGCTCGCCGTCGTCCCGCCGGGATAGGTCGACAGGCCGTCGATGTCGGCCAGGTCGAGCCCGGCGTCCTCGACGGCGGCCGTCACGGCGTCCACCGTCAGCGAGAGCGGCGGGCGCATGAGGCGGCGCCCGATGTCCGACATCCCGATGCCGGTGATCGCCACGCGGTCCTCGAACCGCTCGGTCGTGGGCATCGGGCGGGCCCAGCGGCGATGGTCCCCGGGCGGGGTCTCGTCGGAGGGAAGAGGGGCGTCGGGCTCGCCCGACGGCACGAACAGCGGGACCCACACGTCGTCGAGGTGCTCGAACCGCGCCGTCACCCGCATGCCGACCCGGACCTCCTCGGCCGGCACGTCGACCAGGTTGCTGAGGACGCGGACCCGGGGGTCGGCGTCGACGGCCACGGTGACGATGGCGTACGGCGGCGGGAAGCGCGGGTCCCACTGCTGGTGGTTCACCGTGGCCCCCACCACCACACCGCGGGCCGGGACGTCGCGTGTGCCGATGTCGGTGGACCGGCAGTACCGGCACACCGGCTGCGGCGGGTGCAGCAGGGCGCCGCAGCCGTGGCAGCAGGCGAACCGGAAGACGCCGTCGCGGCCGGCCTCCCAGAACGGGCGGGTCTCGTCGTCGAGCAGCGGGAGCGGCCGCTGCACACCGGTCATGCTCAGGTCGTCGGTCACGCGATCCCTCTCCTCGCCGGCCCCGTTCGGCGACACTGAGAACCCTACTCTCCTATTTCCGCCGTTCTCCATCTCGCTCACCAAGAGCCTCACTTGCGCCGGTCGCTGCCAGCCGCCACAGTGCAGTGGTGTCGCGGGTCGGCCGCCGCTCGACCGACCATGATCTGACCACCAGCGACCACGGAGTGTGACCCATGGGACTGTTCGACGCCTTCGGCTACCGGGGCAAGCGCGCGCTCGTCGTCGGCGGCGCCTCGGGCATGGGCGCGGCGGTGGCCGAGCTCGTGCTGGACGCCGGCGCCGAGGTCATCGTGATGGACCGGGCCGACGTCACGCTGACCGGCGTGAAGTTCATCCGACTGGACCTCGCCGACAAGGCGTCGATCGAGGCCGCCGTCGACGAGTGCGGCGGCCCGGTGCACGCCCTGTTCTCCTGCGCCGGCGTCGCCGACGGCACGCCAGGGATCGAGCGCATCAACTTCATCGGCCACCGCCACATGATCGACCGGATGCTGGCGGCCGGCATGCTGCCGCGGGGCTCGGCCATCGGCCTGATCTCGTCGGCGGCGGGCTTCGGCTGGGAGCAGAACCTCGAGCTGCTGAACGAGTACCTGGACATCCGGGACTTCGACGAGGCCACGCGCTGGGCGCAGGAGCACAACAAGGCCGACTACCTGTGGAGCAAGCTCGCGGTGAACGCCTTCGTGGCACGCGAGGCCACCGGCCTGCTGAAGCAGGGCATCCGCATCAACGCCATCCTCCCCGGCCCCACCGTCACGCCCCTGGCCCAGGCCAACGCCGACACCTGGCTGACCTTCGGGTCCGACTACCGCGACGAGGTGGGCGTCGAGGCCTCGACGCCGGCCGAGCAGGCCTACCCGCTCGTCTTCCTCTGCAGCGACGCGGCCGCCGCCATCACGGGCGTCACGCTCGTCTCCGACGCCGGCTACTTCTCGGCCGGCATCAGCGGTGCCTTCCCGCCGGCGGCGGGCGCCGTCGAGTTCCTTCGCAGCGTCTTCTAGACCACACGAGCGAGGCGTCCATGACCACACCCCCGCCGAGGCCGCCGGCGGCCGGGGGCCGGTCACCGAGCCGCCCCACCGTCGGACCGCCCGGGTCAGGTGTTGCGGCCGCCGTTGACGCGACAGGAAGGGCGCGAAGCCCTCGCCGAGGCACCCCCCGTGACGACGGCGACCTTCCCGGCCGACGAGGTGGTCATGACGCCGTCCCCTCCTCGGGGCGGTGATGGACCGTCCCGCCCTTCATGACGAAGCGGACGTCCTCGGTGACGCCGACGTCGGCCAGCGGGTCGCCGGGCACCGCCACCACGTCGGCGAGCAGGCCCGGCTCGAGGCGGCCCCGGTCGTCGGCGTCGATGAGCTCGGCGGCCACCGTGGTGGCGGACCGGAGCGCCTGCAGGGGTGTCATCCCGCGCTCGACGAGGGCGACCAGCTCCTTGGCGTTGCGCCCGTGAGGGATGGCCGGCGCGTCGGTTCCGCAGGCGATGCGCACGCCGAGCTCGATGGCCCGGCTGGTCGTGGCCCGCGCCCGCGGGAACACGTCGGCGGCCTTGGCCTGCAGTTCGGGGGCGGCGTGCGAGAGGTCCATGCCGTCGGCGATGTAGGTCGTCGCCACCAGGAACGTGCCCCGCTCGACCATGAGCCGCAGGGTCTCGTCGCCGGCCAGGAAGCCGTGCTCGATGCAGTCGATGCCAGCGTCGAGTGCGGCGCGGATGGCGCGGTCGCCCATGGTGTGCGAGGCGACCTTGAGCCCCGCCCGGTGGGCCTCGTCGACGATCGCCCGCAGCTCCTCGTCGGAGTACTGCTGGGCGCCGGCCGGCCCGGTGTGGGACATGACGCCGTTCGAGGCACAGACCTTGATCACCCGGGCGCCGTGCTTGACCTGGTATCGGACCGCCTTGCGCACCTCGCTGACGCCGTTGGCGATCCCCTCCTCGACCGTGAGCGGCATGATGTGCGGCGCGAACGCCTGGAACATCGTGGGGTCGAGGTGGCCGCCGGTCGGCGCGATGGCGTGGCCGGCGGGAACGACCCGGGGGCCGTCGATCCAGCCGAAGTCGATCGCCTTCTTCAGCGCGACGTCGAGCAGCAGGCCGCCCGTCTGCACGAACAACCCGAGGTTCCTCACGGTCGTGAAGCCGGCCCGCAGGGTGCGGCGGGCGTTCGCCACGGCGCGCAGCGTGCGGAGCGCGGGGTCGTCCTGTACCGGGTTCAGCGGGCTGCGGTGGTTCGGCCCGCCCAGCAGGAGGTTGACCTCCATGTCCATCAACCCCGGCAGCAGCGTCAGGCCGTCGAGCTCGACGACCTCCACGCCGTCGGGGACGGACGTCGGCGCCACCTCGACGATCCGCTCCCCCTCGACGAGGAGCGTGCCGGGCTCGATGTACTCGCCCTTGTCCACGTCGAGCAGGCGGGCGGCGCGCACGAGGACCGGGCGCTCCGGTGAGCGTGGGCGGGGCACGATGCCTCCTAGACGGCCGGTTCGAGGACCGCGTCGATGCTGGAGGCGCCGCTGTCGGGCACCTTCGGCTGACGCCAGACCTCGACGGGGAACGAGACGGTGACCAGGGCGCAGAACAGCCAGAGCAGGCGCTTGTCCTGCTCGGAGATGCCGTCGAGCTGGACCGAACGCAGGTAGTCGGTCCCGGCCTCGAGCCGCGGGAAGGCGGCGTCGTAGAACGCCTGGAGCTCGTCCATGGTGCAGGCCATCCGCTTGGCGTAACGCGCCCGCTCGGTGGGGATCGCCCAGTCGGCGAAGGGCTCGAGGACCGCGAAGTCGGCCGGGAAGGTGCTCATGTCCATGTCTCCTCGAACTCAGGACGCCGCCGAGATGCGGACCGGCGTCTCGGCCTGCCGCTTCTGCTGGTACTCGCTCACGTACTTCCGCGCCGTGGCGTGCAGGTGCCGGAGCATGACTTCCTGGTCACACAGCGGGAACTCGGTCACGGCCCGCGACTCGAGCATCGTCTGCGTGGCCTCGAGCGTGTTGCCGTCCTGCAGCCCGTACTCCTTGAACGTGACCACGGCGAGCTCCTGCTGGAGCCGCTCGTAGGCCGTCTTGGGCGGCACGAAGTACAGCGACGTCTCGAAGATGTGCGTGTTGTACGAGGTCGGCCAGTAGTGGTACGTGAGGTACCAGTTCGGCTTCCAGACCAACAGCATGAAGTTGGGGAAGAACAGGAACGAGTCCTCGCCCCAGGCCGGGTGGCGGGCCGGGTTCAGGCCCGGCGGCAGCTCGTCGATACCGATGTCGGGGGCGTCCCATACGCCGAACAGCCCGCTGCGCAGGACCCGCTCGATCGGCTTCACCATGGTCTCGTCCTTCGGCGGCGCCATGCCGCCCCAGGACGAGACGACCTCGTGGGGCCCGTCGACGTCGTAGTGCAGCGCCTCGTAGCCGTAGCCCTGGAGCTTGCGGGACTCCTCCTGGGTGGCCTGCTTCGCGTGCAAAACAGGTGCGTGGTAGAACTCCATGAACGCGTCGATGAAGAGTTTCCAGTTGCTCCCGACCTCGGCGCGGTACGTGTGCACCTGCGTCATCTCGTGGAACGGGTAGCCCTCGATCCCGGCGCCCAGGCGGCCCATGTAGTCACGCAGTGAGGTGGTGTCCTCGTCGTCGAAGTTGACGAAGATGAAGCCCTCCCAGACCTCGCAGCGCACCGGCACCAGCCCGAAGTCGCCCTTGTCGAGGTCGAAGAACTCCGACTCCTGCTGGACGAACGTGAGCTGGCCCTCGAGGTCGTAGCGCCACCCGTGGTACTTGCAGGTGAACTGGCGACAGACGCCGCTCGTCTCCTCCCGGGGGTAGTCGTTCCACACGAGCTTGTTGCCGCGGTGACGGCACACGTTGTGGAAGGCCCGGACCGTCTTGTCGGCACCCTTCACGACGATCACCGAGGTCCGCGCCGCGTCGAGCTCCTTGGTGAAGTAGCTGCCGACCCGCGGGAGCCGCTCGACCCGGCCGACGTTCAGCCACGTGCGGCGGAAGATGGCGTCGCGCTCGAGCTCGTAGTGCTCCGGCGAGATCGAGTCCTCGTACGACACCGGCGTGGTGTCGATGTTGAAGTGCTCGGTCCAGCTGCCCTCATCGGGCTTCGTGAAATGCGCCATGCGATCTCGATCCTCCGGTGAGGGGCCGACGGCAGGATGATAGCAGCGATCTTCTCTGCGGAGAAGCTCGTTTTCACTTCCGGGGCGGACCGCTCGTCACGTCGTGAGGATGTAGACGCCGGCGGTGCCGGGCGCGCCGTAGAGCTGCCCGTAGCCCACCCGGGGCGAACCGGGGACCTGGCGGTCCCCCGCCGCGCCCCGCAGCTGCTGGACCAGCTCGTGCACCTGGCGGAGCCCGGAGGCGCCGACGGGCTCGCCGTTGGCGATGAGCCCGCCGTCGGTGTTGACGGGCAGCGGCCCGCCGATCTCGGTCGCCCGCTCGGCGATCAGCCGTTCCTGCTCGCCGTGGGCGCAGAGCCCGTTCTCGGCCATGTGGATGACCTCGGCGCCGGCGTCCGTGTCCTGGAGCTGGACGACGTCGACGTCCTCCGGCCCGAGGCCGGCCTCCTCGTAGGCGGCCGTGGAGGCGTAGACCGTCGGCGCCTCGTCCTGCTCGACGGCCGCCCACGAGCTGTGGACCTCGTGGGCGCCGTAACGGCGCGTGCGCAGCGTGGCGGCCCGCAGGTAGATCGGCGTGGAGGTGTAGCGGGAGGCCAGGTCGGCCCGGCACAGGACGGCGGCAGCCGCCCCCTCGTCCGGTGAGCAGAACATGTACTGGGTCAGCGGGTAGTTCAGCATCCGGGAGGACAGCACCTCCTCCTCGGAGACCGGCTTGCGCCGGAAGGCGTTCGGGTTGAGGGCGCCGTTGCGGTAGGCCTTGGCCGCCACGCGCGCCAGCGTCTCGTGCGAGATGCCGTGGTCGTGCATGTAGCGGTTGATCTTCATCCCGAAGAACTTGGTCGTCAGGAAGTGGCCCAGCTCGCCATACCAGGACGGCGCGTTGTAGTGGACGGGGTCGGCCGTGAACGCGCCGGGCAGGTGCTTGTCCATGCCCACCGCCACGCCGATGTCGTACTTGCCGGACCGGATGGCGTCGGCGGTCATCTGCAGCGCCGTCGCCGCCGTGGCGCAGCCGTTGTACACGTCCATGAACGGGATCCCCGTGAGGCCGAGGAGCCCGATCACGGCGTCGGGGTTGTCGACCTCGTTGCTGCCGCCGAAGGCGAACTGGACGTCGGCCCAGGCCACGCCGGCGTCCGTGCAGGCCGACCGGACCGCCTCGGCGCCCATCTCGATGGCGGACTTGGCACCGAAGCGCCCGAAGGGGTGGATGCCCACGCCGATGATCGCAACGTCTTGCATGTCCGGGCTCCTCGTTCAGGCGGGCTGGAATGCGAAGGTCATGACCTCCGTGCCGTCCTCGTCGACACGGAAGGGGATCACGACCAACTCGACGTCCATGCCGAAGCGCAGCGCCGCCGGGTCGCTCTCGGTCAGGCGGGCCTCGACCCGCACCTCGTCGCCGAGTTGGACGAGCCCGACGCCGTACGGCCGGAACGTCTCGGGCGTCTCGCCGCCGGCGTCGGGCTCCTTGGGCAGGAAGCCCTGGGTGGTCCACGTCCAGAGCGTCCCCCGGCGCGGGAGCAGGTGCCGCTCCATGCCGGTCTGCCCGCAGCGGGGGCACGAGCCCTGGTGCGGGAACGTGACCGCGGCGCAGGAGGAACACCTCCCCCCGATCAGCTGCGGCTCGTCGGCCGGCCACGTGAAGACGTCGGGGGCGAAGGCGACCTTCGGCATCGGAACCTCTCCTCGCGGTGACGGCGGCGTACCACTCGACCGCCTCGGCGCCGGCCTATCGCACCGTCCGACGATTGAATACGCTCACTCTACACACACGATAACCGTGTTCTCATCGCGAGGGGGCCCACGTGACCGCAGTCGACGACCTCATCCTCAATAGTGTCGACGACCACCTGATCGTGCCGAAGGAGGAGGCGACGGTGGGCGCCCTGCGCCGCCGCGCCGCGGGCCACGACGTCTCGATCATGTCGCGCAGCACCCGCGTCCTGTCCCCGGACGAGAAGCTCGCCCAGTTCCGGGGCCGCGCCGAGCGCGCCGCCGCGGCCCGGGCCGGCCGCCCGGGCGCGCCCGTCAGGCCCACTTCCGCAGGTCGTCGTCGAGCTCGATGCCGAAGGACCGGAACGCCATCGCCAGCGTGTCGTAGGCGCCGACCGTGAACACCAGGTCCATGAGCTGGTGCTGGTCGAGCTCGCGGGACAGGGCCGCCCACGTGGCGTCGGTGATGAGGGCATCGGCGAGCAGCTCGTCCACGGCCCGGAGGATCGCCTCCTCCGGCGGCGACCAGCCGGGGGCGTCCGGGCCCTCGGCGACGCGGGCGACCTCGTCCCCGGTGATCCCGGCGTCGCCGGCCAGCACGACGTGCTGGGCCCACTCGTAGTCGGCGTGGCGGACGGCGGCGACGCGGAGCACGGCGAGCTCGCGCTGGCGGACCGTCAGCGTCGTGGCGAACAGCACGTGGCCGTTGAAGGTGTGGAAGGCGCGCGCCAGCGCCGGGTAGCGAGCCAGAGTGCCGAGGACGTTGAGGCCCTTGGGACGGTCCGGGTCGCGCCGCGGGTAGGGATGGCGGGGCTCGGCCGGGCGGAGGGCCGCCAGGGCCGCCCGCATCTCTTCCGGCCACTCCGCCGGCGGCAGCGGCGTCACCCGCGGCGCGTCCGCCGGCGACTCCCCCGGGGCCGCGTCGCCGGCCTCGGCATCGGTCCGGTCACCCGCCCCGGCCCCGGCCTCCACGAAGGGGAAGATGCGCGTGAAGTCCGCGCCCGGCTCGGCGGTGGCGAAGCGCTCCCAGAGCGACGCCGTGACGGCCCCCACCGTCGCCGGGCCGCCGCGCTCCTCGACGGATCGCAGGTAGAGCCGCACGTCCTTCGCCATGAGCCCGTTGGCGAACCCCGAGGCGTAGCGCTCGGTCAGCACGTGCTCGGGGAACTTGTCGCTGGTCGCCGCGCTCCGGCCGCTGGCCCCGTCCAGCACGTCGAGCATCGTGGCCATGTCGAGGCCGACCGACCGGCCGAAGGCGATCGCCTCGCTGGTGGCGGCCAACGTCGTCGCGGAGAGGAAGTTGTTGGCCAGCTTGAGCGCCTGGGCCAGCCCGGCGCGGTCGCCGACCCGGTGCCGGCGGTCGCTCAGCCCGGCGAGCACCGGCTCGACGTGCGCGCAGGCGTCGTCCGGCCCGGCGTAGATCACCGCCAGCGTGCGGGCGCGGGCCCCGGCCACGCCGCCCGACACCGGGGCGTCGACGTACGCCACGCCCGCCCCGGCGAGGAGCTCGGCGATCGCCTGGGCGGCGTCCACGCCGACCGTCGAGGTTTCGACGACGTGCGTCGTGCGGCGGTCCTCGCCGGCGGCGATCAGCTCGCGGGCCACCTGCTCGGACGCCGCCCCGTCCGGCAGGCTGAGCACCACGACGTCGGCCCCCTGAGCCACCCCCGCCACGCTCGGCACGTAGGTCGCCCCTTCGGGGGTGCGGGCCCGGCCCGCGGCGTCGTGCGCCACGACCGCATGGCCCGCCCGGACGAGGTTCGACGCCAGGGCGCCGCCCATGTTCCCCAGCCCCACGAACCCGACGGTCGGCACGGTCACGCCTCCTGCCGCTCGGCCCGGACCGCCCGGGCATCGCCGAGCATCGCCCGGCGCGTGGCCCGTGTGGCGCACAGCTCCTCCGTCTGTTCCATGGCGGCTCCCGCGGCAGTGGGGGGACATGCCCCCGTTGAGAACAACCTTCTCGTGTTACAGTAACCCGAATTCCGCGCGAGCGCGAGCGGGTGCTCGCCACGAAGGAGGGGCCGGTGGAGGAGACAGGACGCCTTTTCGTCGGAGGCACGTGGTCGGCACCGGGGGGCGAGGCCATCGAGGTCATCTCGCCCCACACCGAGGAGCCCATCGGCCGGGCGGCCTCGGCCGGGCCCGACGACGTCGACCGCGCCGTCGACGCCGCCCGGGCCGCCTTCGACGACGGCCCGTGGCCCCGGCTCGACCCGTCCGAGCGGGTCGACGCCGTGCGACGGCTCGCCACCCTCTACAACGGCCGGCGCCGCGACATGGCCCGGCTGATCACGTCCGAGATGGGGGCGCCGATCTCCTTCTCGAAGTTCGCCCAGGCGACGCTGCCGATGACGCTGCTCAACGCGTTCGCCGACATCGCGGCGGGCTACGCCTGGGAGGAGCGGCGCCCCGGCCACTTCGGCGGCGACCTCCTGCTCCGCAAGGAGCCGATGGGGGTCGTCGCCGCCATCGTCCCGTGGAACATGCCCCAGTTCCTCATCGCCGGGAAGCTGGCGCCGGCCCTGCTCGCCGGCTGCCCGATCGTGATCAAGCCGGCGGCCGAGACACCCCTCGACGCCCTGCTGCTGGCCGAGATGGTCGACGAGGTCGGCCTCCCGCCGGGCGTGGTCAGCATCCTGCCGGGCGGCCGCGAGGTGGGCGAGCAGCTGGTCGGCCACCCCGGTGTCGACAAGGTGGCGTTCACGGGCTCCACGGCGGTCGGGCGCCAGGTGGCGGCCGCGGCCGGCGCCGGCCTGAAGCGCATGAGCCTCGAGCTCGGCGGCAAGTCGGCGGCGATCGTGCTCGACGACGCCGAACCGGGCGCCGTCGCCGCGGGCGTCAAGGTGGCCGGCCTGATGAACAGCGGCCAGGCCTGCGTGGCCCAGACCCGCGTGCTCGTGCCGGCGGCCCGCCACGACGAGTTCGTCGACGCGTTGGCGTCGATGGTCGAGCAGGTCGTCACCGGCGACCCGGAGGACCCCGGCACCGAGGTCGGCCCCCTGGTCGCCCGGCGCCAGCAGGAGCGCGTGCTCGGCTACATCGAGGCCGGCGAGCGCGAGGGCGCCCGGCTCGTGGTGGGCGGCACCAAGCTGCCCGACGGCGTCGACCGCGGCTGGTACGTGCGCCCGACGCTGTTCGACGGCGTCGACAACGGCATGCGGATCGCCCGGGAGGAAATCTTCGGCCCGGTGCTGTCGGTGATCTCCTACGACGGCGACGCCGACGCGGTCCGACTGGCGAACGACTCCGACTACGGGCTCTCCGGCTCGGTGTGGACGAACGACGCCCGCCGGGGCCTCGCCGTCGCCCGGCAGGTCCGGACCGGGTCCTTCGGCGTGAACCAGCCCTACAGCATGGACCCGGCGGGCCCGTTCGGCGGCGTGAAGGCGAGCGGGATGGGCCGCGAGCTCGGCCGCGAGGGACTGGAGGGCTACCTCGACGTCAAGGCCATCTCCGGGGTCGCGACGGCCGTGGCGCCACGGTGAGCACAAGAAGCACGTTCTCAGGGCTCGGAGGAGGTCGCAGATGCGCATCGGGGTGATGATCGGCGCCGAGCGGGGGCGCTACGCCACCAAGGTCGAGCGGCTGCGTGCCGACGCCCGGTGGGCCGAGGAGGCCGGGCTGGCGTCGGCCTGGGTCCCCCAGGTGCCCGACGACTTCGACGCCCTGACCATGGCGGCCCTCGTCGGGACCGAGGCTCCGAGCCTCGAGGTCGGCACCGCCGTCGTCCCCGTGCAGCCCCGGCACCCGATCGCCCTCGCCCAGCACGCCCTGTCCGTGCAGGCCATCCTCGGCGGCCGGCTCACGCTCGGGCTCGGCGTCTCCCACCACTGGATCGTCGAGGACATGCTGGGCCTGCCGTACGAGAAGCCGGCGCCGACGATCCGGGCCCACCTCGACGTGCTCGACAAGGCGCTGGCCGGCCCGGGCCCGGTCGACGTCGAGAACGACCTCTTCCGGGTCCACAACCCCCTCGCCATCACGGACATCACCCCGACCCCGGTGCTGTTGGCCGCCCTCGGCCCCGTGATGCTGCGCCTCGCCGGCGAGCGGACGGACGGCACGATCCTGTGGATGGCCGACGAGCGGGCGATCGGCTCGCACATCGCCCCGACGATCACCGCCGCGGCCGAGTCGGCGGGCCGGGCGGCCCCGCGCATCATCGCCGGCATCCCGGTCTGCCTGTGCCGCGACGACGAGGTCGACGCCGCCGTCGGCCGGACCAACCGCATCCTCAGCGAGGCCGAGACGTCGCCGAACTACCAGCGCCTGCTCGACCGGGGCGACGCTCGCACCGTCGGCGACCTCCTGGCGGCCGGCAGCGAGGCGTCCATCGAGAAGCGCCTGCGCGCCTTCGCCGACGCCGGCGTGACCGACGTGTCGGTCCGCGTGGTGCCGATCGGCGACGGGCGCGACGAGCTGCTGGCGTCCAGCCGGCGCACCCGCGACTACCTGGCGTCGCTCGGCGGGTCGCTGGCGTGAGCGCCGAGGATCCCTCGGGCCCGTCGTCCTTCGCGGGCCTGCGCGTCGGCGAGCACACCGACGAGGCCCTGGCCGAGGTGGCCGAGCCGGCCCCGGAGCAGCCGGCCTGACGCGCCGGCGCCCGCCGGTGTCAGGAGCTACGGGCCCGGGCCAGCAGCCCGCGGGCGATGACCAGGCGCTGGATCTCGTTGGTCCCCTCGCCGATCACCATGAGCGGGGCGTCGCGGTAGTAACGCTCGACCGGGAAATCCGTCGTGTAGCCCACGCCGCCGTGGATGCGCATCGCCTCGGTGGCCAGCTCCAGCGCGGTCTCGCTGGCGAAGAGCTTCGCCATCCCGGCCTCGACGTCGCAGCGCAGGCCGGCGGCCTTGCGCTCGGCGGCGTTCCGGGTGAGCAGCCGCGCCGCCTCCAGGCGGGTCGCCATGTCGGCGAGCTTGAGCTGGATGGCCTGGTGCTCGCCGATCGGCTTGCCGAAGGTCGTCCGCTCCTGGGCGTAGGCCAGCGCGGCGTCGAAGGCGGCGCGGGCGACGCCCACCGCCCGCGAGGCGATGTTGATGCGCCCCACCTCGAGCACGCCGAGGATCTGGGGAAGGCCCCGGCCCGGCTCGCCGACGAGGTTGGCGGCGGGGACGCGGTGGTCCGTGTACGCCATCTCGACGGTCTCGACGCCCTTGTAGCCGAGCTTGCCGACGTGCTTGCCGACCGAGATGCCCTCGAAGGCCGGCCCCGGCTCCTTCTCGACGATGAACGCCGAGATGCCCTCGTCGGTACGGGCGGCGAGGGCCACCAACCCGGCGCGCTCGCCGTTCGTCACCCAGGCCTTGGTCCCGTTCACGACGTACTCGTCGCCGTCGCGGGCAGCCCGGCAGGAGATGTTGCGCGTGTCGCTGCCGGCGTCGGGCTCGGACAGCGACAGGGCCCCGCGCCGCTCGCCGGCCGCCATCGACGGCAGCCATCGCCGCTTCTGGGCCTCGTCGCCGTGCTGCATGATCAGCGTGGCCGCCATCGTGTGGGTGTTCACCACGCCGGTCAGGCTCATCCAGCCGTAGGCCAGCTCCTCGATGACCCCGATGTAGGTCAGCAGGTCGAGGCCGAGGCCGCCGTAGGCCTCCGGGATGGTGATGCCGAACAGCCCGAGATCGCGCATCCGGTCGACGATCTCGGCCGGGAAGCGGTCCTCGCGCTCGAACTCGGCGGCGACCGGCACGACCTCCCGCGCCACGAAGCGGCGCACGGTCTCGACGATCTCGCGTCGTAGGGCAGGATCGGTGCTCACGGGACGGCTGGCCTCCGTGGTGTCCATGGTCGCGAACCCTACACGCGAGGCTTGTTGACGTCGATCTCCGTTTAGGAGAGGATCATTCCCAATGGACGTCCGCCTCTCTCCCGAGCAGATGGCGCTCCGTGACTCCGTCACCCAGGTCGTGGGCCGCCTGGCGCCCCACGCCGTCGGCGAGCTGGACGACGCGGAGCGGGCCGCCAAGCTCGACGCCACGGTCACCGCGGCCGGCTGGCGCGAGCTCCGGGCGCCGACCGACGACGGCACCCCGCTCGCCTCGGTGGTGGAGGCCGCCATCGTCGCCGAAGAGCTGGGGCGCGGTCTCGCGGACGTCGCCTACCTCGGCCCCACCCTCGCGCTCGAGCTGCGGCGGTTGGCCGGGGCTCCCCCGGCGACCGCCCCCGAGACCGTGGCGCTCACGCCCGACCTCTCGACCCCGGCCGAGGCCGCCGGGGGCGACGCACCCGCCGACGCCGTCGCCGTCGACGCCCACGGCGCCGCCACGGCACTCGTGCTGCTCCCCAGCCCGGGCGGCCACACGCTCGGGGCCGTCGCGCCGCAGGGAAGGCCCGGCGGTGTCGACCTCACGCGGCCGGCCGTCGCCGTCGGGCCTGCGGCGACCGTCGACCCCGTACCGGACCAGGGCCGGGCGCTCACCCCCGACGACCTGGCCCGCTGGTCCGCCCTCGGGCTCGCCCTGACGTGCGCCGACCTGGTGGGCGCCATGCGGGGTGCGGTCGACCTGGCGTGCGAGTACGCCAAGGAGCGGCGGCAGTACGGCACCGCGATCGGGTCGTTCCAGGCGGTGCAGCACCTCCTGGCCGACGCCTTCGTGGCGACGGAGGGCTCGCGCAGCGCCGCCCTCCACGCCGCCTGGGCGGTCGACGCCCTGCCGGCCGACGAGGCCTCCCTGGCGGCCGCCGTGGCCAAGGCCTACTGCGCCCGGGCCTCCCGGGCCGTGTGCGAAACCGCCATCCAGGTCCACGGCGGCATCGGGAACACCTGGGAGTGCCTTGCCCACGTGTTCGCCCGCCGGGCGCTGCTCTCGAGCGACGTCCTGGGCGGCGTGGGGCCGAGCCTCGCCCGGGTGTTGGACCACCACGGGATCGGAGAAGCACGTGGACTTCGGTGACGCGCCGGACGAGGCGGCGTTCCGCGGGCGGCTGCGAGAGTGGCTGCGGACCAACAACCCGGGCCTGCCGGCCTCGTCCACCTCGGACGAGTACTGGGCCGCCCAGGCCGCCTGGCACCAGGCGCTCTACGACGCCGGCTTCTTCGGCCTGTCCTGGCCGAAGGACATCGGCGGCCACGACCTGCCCAGCGTCTACGACGTCATCCTCGACGACGAGCTGGCGGCGGCCGGCGCCCCGCCGCGGCC
>DATFOS010000249.1:0-11289 GCA_035265325.1 Acidimicrobiales bacterium | reverse complement strand
GTCCTCGGTCGACCCCATGGTGCCGCCCGGGGGCCGGCCGCTGTCCGACCAGCCCTCGCTGTAGTCCATGCCGTAGTGGCGATAGAGGCGCGACTCCTCCTCCTGGCTCAGCTGGCCGTCGGGCTTGGCGTTGGGGGCGTCCTTCACCTGGTCCTTGGTGAAGGGCACCCGGAGGTCGTCGCCGTGGGCGCCCGAGCCGGCCAGGGGCACGAAGCTGACGTTCGAGCCGAACAGGCCGGTGGTCACGGCCACCCACTCGGGCTGGCCGGTGGCCTCGTCGGTGTAGATGTCGGAGATCTTGCCGATCTTGTTGCCGTTGCTGTCGACCAGCGTGCGGCCGACCCAGCCGGCGAGGTCGTTCTGGTTCATGGTCATGGGCTGTTCCTCCGTGGGGATTGGGGGCGGGTCAGAGAACGACGACGGGGTCGAGCGCGGGGGCGTCGGCCTCGACGACCTCGTCGTGGAGGCCGTGCCTGCGCGTGCCGGTGTCGCGGCGCGCCCCGACGTCGCGGAACGCCAACAACCGTGGGACGAACGTCGCCACGCTGGACCAGGCGTCCTCGACACCCGATCCGAAGTCAGTGCTGGCAAGAATTGGCACGTGCACCTCCCTGGGTCTCGAGCACGGCGGGCAGCTGCCCGCGCCACGATCGGTGAAACCTCTACATTGCGGAGGTTTACGTGACGGAGAGCGGCAAGCTGCCCGACGTCGCCTCTTCCGCCCGCTACCGCATCGGCGAGCTGGCCCGCCTGGCCGGCCCCGCCGTGTCCACACTGCGCACCTGGCAGGACCGGTATCCCGGCCTGCTGTGCCCGACGCTCAGCCGGACCTCGGCCCGCGGCTCGGGCCGGCGCTCCGGCGGGCCCTGGGCCCCCACGGCAGCCGCCCCCTGGTGCAGGGCCTCACCGACGCCGCCCAGGCCCTCGCCCCACCGCCGTACCGTCTCGCCGCCCGCAACTGAGGAGGCCCGCCGGCCGAGCGCGAGCGGGGCCGTCGGCGGACCGGTGATCGCCTGGGTCGACAGCATGCTCGCCGGGCCCGAGGACGGAGGCCGCCGCGGAGGTGTGGGACGCCGTGACGGAGGGGCGGGCCCGCATCGAGCACCGGATCGCCCGCCACGGCCACGTCGCCGTCGGCACGTCCGGCGGCGTTTGTGGACACGGTGCGGCGGGACGATGAACCGCCTCGGCGTCGTCGTAGGGTCGGGGCATGTCGGCAGGGGGACGGCGGGCGACCGTCGAGGACGTCCACGAGCTCGCCGCAGCCATGCCCCACGTGACGGTGGAGTACGGCCCGCAGGGCAACGCCGTCTACCAGGTCGGCCGGAAGTCGTTCGTGTTCTTCCGCACGCCCCGCCCCGATGCGGTCGACCCCGAGACCGGTGAGCGCTACGACGACGTGATCGTGTTCTGGGTCCCGGACGAGGACGACAAGCAGGCGCTGGTGCAGGACCCGGACTCGCCCTTCTTCACCACCCCCCACTTCGACGGCCACCCGTCCGTGCTCGTGCGCGCCAGCCGGCTCGGCGAGGTCAGCCGCCAGGAGCTGGCCGAAGTCGTCGAGGACGCCTGGCTCTCCCGGGCCTCACGCCGACGCGGGGAGGACTGGCTGAAGGCCCGGCCGTCCCGCTGAGCGGGGCGACGGGCCCGCCCCGGGGACGGTGCGGGATACCGTCCGGCGGTGGTGAGCTACGAGGTGGCCGGGACCGTCGTCGACATGCCGTGCGTGGTGCGGGACGCCTCGGCGGGCACCGCGCTGTTCGACGTCGACGCGCAGGTGGCGGCCGGGATGGTGCCGGCCGCGTTCCGGGTCCTGGAGACGGCCCCGGGCCGCTGCCAGCTCGTCCTCGCCGTGATCGACTACCGGGACAACGACCTGGGCGACTACCGCGAGGTCGGCATCTCGTTCTTCGTCACGCCGGCCGACGACGACACGGCCGAGGCGGGGACCTACATCGTGCACCTGCCGGTCGACCAGGAGTTCACCTGCGCGGCCGGCCGGGCCATCTGGGGCTTCCCCAAGACGGTGGAGGACATCGACCTCGACCACCGCGACGGCCGGCTGACGGCCACCCTCCGCATGGACGGTGCCCTCGTGTTCCGCCTCACGATCCCCGCCGCGGGTCACGACGAGATGGCGCCGATGCCGTTGACCAGCTACTCGACGATCGACGGCGTGCCTCACGCCACGGCGTTCACCCAGGGGGGTACCGGCGCCGCCATCGGCGCCGGGGGTGACGACGTCGAGCTGGTCCTGGGCGACCACCCGGTCGCCAAGGACCTCGCCGCGCTGGGCCTCCCCGCGCCGGCGACCCTCACCACGTGGACCGAGCACATGCAGGCCACGTTCGAGGCTCCGCGCCCCCTGTCGACGGCCTGACGCGGAGCACCACCACCTCTGAGCCGCGGGACACCGGCGGACTTACGCACGGTGCATGCCACCCAGACCTGGCCCGCCCGTTTCGCCGCCCCGCGGCGGGATAGGCGCGAGCATGCCCGACACCAAGCCAAAGACGACGCCCGTCCGCCAGCCGGTCACCGACGACAGCATCAAGGTCCGCCAGCTGACCCACTACCAGTTCTCGTGGGTCGCCGGCGAGCCGGCCGAAGAGGGCACCTTCACGCTCCAGCTCGTGCTCGACGAGGGCGCCTGGGAGGAGGTCCTGACCGTCGACGCCGATGACGCCGAGGTCCTCCGGGGCCTGCTGCGCGGGGCCGACACGGTCTACTTCGACGTCGGCCGCCGGACGCTCATGTTCGGCACCACCCCCGTCGGCGAGGGCTAGGGCCCTCGCCGCCCTGGGCTGGCAACCGTCCACCAGGAGGCCCGCCCCGGGCGGGCCTCCCGTCGCGTCCGCCGATTCCCGGGCGCGTGGCGGGGAACGAGAGAGGCCGTGGCGCCCCCGGGGCGCCGGGGAGGAGTCGTGGTGGTCGTAGCGACGCACCGGCGCAGGGGGGCCGGAGGGTGAACCCGGTCGAGCGGTTGGTCCGTGGCGTCGACGGCTTCCAGCAGCGCCATCGCGCCGGGGTGGTCGTGGCCGTCGCCCGCAAGTTCGGAGACGACAACGGCGGCTCGCTCGCCGGCCTGCTCGTCTACTACGGGTTCCTGTCGCTGTTCCCGGCCATGTTGCTGCTCGTCACCGTGCTCGGGTTCCTCATGGGCGCCGACTCCGACCTGGAGGAGCGGGTCCTCACCTCGGCCCTGCGCGACTTCCCCATCATCGGCGACCAGCTGCGCGACGCCTTCCAGGAACCGCTGCGCGGCAGCGGGGTCGGGCTCGTCATCGGCGTGGTCGGGTCCGTGTGGGGCGCCCTCGGCGTGACCCAGGCCGGCCAGCACGCCATGGCCGAGGTGTGGAACGTGCCCCGGCGCCTCCGCCCCAACTTCGTGCGCCGACTGGCCCGCGGCCTGGCGTTCCTCCTCGGGGCCGGCACCGGGATCGGCCTCACGAGCGTGCTCACCGGACTGCGCACGGCCGGGCTCCCGAGCGCCCTCGGCCTCGCCATCAACGTCGCCGCCACGCTGGCGGTCAACATCGCCTTGTTCTTCGGCGTCTACTACGTGCTCACGCCGCGGCTCGTGCCGCCGCGTCGGCTCGTGCCCGGCGCCGTGGCCGCCGGCGTCGGCTGGTCGGGCCTGCAGGCCCTCGGCAGCCAGCTCGTCGAGCACCTGCTGCAGGACTCGACCGCCGTCTACGGCTTCTTCGGCCTCGTCCTCGGGCTGTTCTCGTGGCTCAGCCTCGCCGCCCAGCTCACGCTGTACTGCGCCGAGCTCAACGTCGTGCTGGCCAAGCGGCTGTGGCCCCGCAGCCTCGTCCAACCGCCGCTCACCGAGGCCGACCGCCGCACCCTCGTGGACCTCGCCGAGCAGGAGGAACGCCGCCCCGAGGAGAACGTGGCCGTCCACTTCGACGAGGCCGAATCCGAGAAGGGCTAGCAACGGGCTGACCCCGACCACCACCCGGTAGCGGGACCGTGGATCGCCGTGGCCCGCCGCCGCAGGGTGGCTCAGTGGGCGGACTTCTGTGCGGGGCGGGGCGTCGTGGCGCGGCCGAGGGCGAGAACGGCCTGGACGAGGGCGGCGTGGGTGAGTGCCTGGGGGTAGTTGCCGAGGTGTTCGTTGGTGATGGGGTCCATCTCCTCGGCGTAGAGGCCGAGCGGGCCGCCGAGGTGGACGAGCTCGTCGAAGACGGTTTCGGCTTCGTCGTGGCGGCCGGTCCGGGCCAGGGCTTGGACGAGCCAGAACGAGCAGGGCAGGAACGCGCCTTCGGGGCTGTCGATGCCGTCGGTGCCGGGCCGGTAGCGGTACAGGAGCGGTCCGCCGGCGCTGAGATCCTGGCGGATGGCGTCGACGGTGGCGTCGACGCGGTCGCTCGATGCCGGGTCGAAGTCGAGGACGGGCAGGACCATGACCGCGGCGTCGAGCTCGGTCGAGCCGTAGGTGGCGGTGTAGGCGCGCCGGTCGGGATCGAACCCGCGGTTGCGGATGTCGTCGGCCAGGTCGTCCCGGGCGGTGGCCCATCGTCGGTGCCGATGGTCGTGCGTCTCGCCGCGGGCGACGGCGATGCGCATGGCGCGATCGAGCGCCAACCAGGCCATGAGCTTGGAATGGACGTGGTGGGCCGGTTCGGCGCGCATCTCCCAGATCCCGGCGTCGGGTTCGGCCCACGTGACCGCAACCTGGTCGGCGAAGGCGGCGACGGCCCGCCAGGTCTCTCCGTAGAGGCCGTGCCCGGCGTCGGTGAGGAGCCAGGCGGCGTCGATCACCCAGCCGTAGCCGTCGAGCTGGTGCTGCCGCGCGGCGCCGTTGCCGATCCTGACGGGGCGGCTCCCGGCGTAACCACGCCAGCCCGCCAGTTCCGTCTCCCGGGACCCGGGGCGCCCGTCGAGGGTGAACAGGACGGGGAGGTGGGGGCGGGAGAGGCGGCTGGCGTGCAGGAGCCAGGCGAGGAAGGCGCGCGCCTCCTGGGGCTTGCCGGCCGAGAGGAAGGCGGCGATGCCGATGGAGGCGTCGCGGGGCCAGGCGTAGCGGTAGTCCCAGTTGCGCTGGCCGCCGACGTACTCGGGGAGCGACGTGGTGGGGGCGGCGACGGGCGCGCCCGACGGGGAGTAGGTCAGCAGCCGCAACGTGATGAGGCTGCGGACCATGGCGTCACGGTGCTGCGCGGCCTGGATACCCCCGGCCCAGGTACGCCAGCGGGCCTCGTCGCTGGCCTGCTCGGCGGCCGCGACCGCCGGGGGGACGACGATGAGCGGCGTCCGCCGGGCGGCGCTGAGGGAGATGGTGACCGGCCGCCCCGGCTGCACCTCGACGTCGACGGGGCGGTCGGGCTCGATCGTGGCGTCGTCGGCGGTGACGGCGACAACGAGGTCGCCGCGCTCGCACACGAGCGCGCCCGCCCGTCGGCCGACGCGGCGGGCGGGCCGGCGGTCGTAGCCGAAGCGCGGGACGAGATGGGCCCGGGCCTGGACGGCTCGGCCCCGAGCGGTCAGGCGACGCACGAGCAACGTGCCCGGCAGGAAACGGCCGTCGACCTCGGCGACGAGGCTGTCGGCAAGCTCCAACTCACCGCCGTCGAGCCGCCACGTCGTGGTCAGGGTCGCCGTGCCGTCCCGGTAGGCCCGACGGGGCGTGCCTGCGGCGCCGACGGGAGCGATCGAGAACCAGCCGGCCTCCTCGCCGCCGACCAGCCGGCCGAACAACGGCGGGTCGTCGAACCGCGGGACGCACCACCAGTCGATGGACCCGTCGGGCGCCACGAGCGCCGCAGAACGCGTGTCGCCGATCAACCCGTAGTCGCCGATCGGCACGCGCCGGTCCGTCATGCGGCCCACACCACCGGGGCGCACACGTCATCCGCTCCCCAGGAACAGGCCGAGCACCGCGCCGTAGACGACATGCGCGCCCGCCGCCACGAGCGGCGTCGCCGCGCCGTAGTTGAGCGCGAACAGCCCCGGTGGTTCGAGGACGGCGGTCGAGGCGGGACCGGCGCGCTCGCTGGCCATGCGCGGGTGGGCTCCCGGTAACAGCGGGACGAGCACGGTGAGCGCGGCGGCGCCGTGAGCGAGCCCGAACAGGGCGCCCAGCCACCAGTCCGATCGGTCGAGCGCGGCGAAGCCAGCCGCATAGAACGCGGCGAAGGCCTGGCCGATGACGAGGTGGATCCCGAAGCCGGTCACCCGGGCCCGGTCGGGGTCCTCGGTCATGATCGTGCCGAGCATGAGCGGCAGGTCCAGTCGCGTGCGCCCGACGAGCTGGGCAGCGATCATCACCACCGTCAGGCCGGTGGTGGCGACCAGCCCGAAGACCGCCCAGCCGCCCCAGTCCATCTAGCTCTCCGTCCCGGCACGCTGGTCGGCGTCGAGGCGAACGCAGCAGCTTCCCTCCGACGGCGCCAGGCGCGCCGCCAGCACGCCGTCGCCCACCGCGGCGCTCATGGCCGAGAGCAGGTCGTGGTTCATGCCGCACACCAGGTCGCGGTGCTGGTCGATGAGGGCGTGGAACGGGCAGTTGGCGAGGTGACCTCGCTGCCGCGGGGCCGCGGTTCGTAGCCCTGCTCGTCGAGTACCCCCAGGGCGACCAGGCGGTACAGGGCACGGCGCTGCGGCTCGACGAGCGACGCCACCCCGGCGATGTGTTCGTCCACGTCGTTGCTGGGGGCGGGCTCCGTCACGTTCCCTCTCTAAATCAGAGTTTCGTTGACGATACCATGTCGCCGTTCTAACGTCATATTCGGTTGTCGATAGAAGGAGACCACGACCTGGCGGCGAGCGACGTCACGAATGGCGCTGGCCCACCAGCTCGCCTCGACGCCTCGTCGCCCCGGTGATCAACGTCGATGCGCTCGACGCCGCCGGAATGGCCGGGGGTGCCGGGGTGGCCGGCTGCGCCAGGCGGACTGCGCCCTCGGCGACCGCCCACCGCAGGGCCGGCCCGTCGACGACGAGGACCTCGACGGCCGTGGCCGCCATGACGGTCGCGGCGTGGCGGCCGCCCGCCACGACCTCCCGGCCGCCGACCTCGGTGCCGGCGCCGAGCGTCACCCGGGTGCCGTCCGGGGCGATCGCCACGGCCTCGCCGGCGAGGACGACGACCAGCTCGCGGGCGGTCGCCCCGGCCTCGGCGAGCGGTCGCCCCCGAGGGAGGCGCAGGACGTCGGCCCGGGGCGCCAGCGCGGCGAGCGCCCGGGGGTCGGCGTCGGCGAAGGCGGCGGCCCGCCGCAGCGGCCCGATGTCCGGCCGTCGCCGGCGGACGAGGGTACGGGCGGCGATGCCGGCCCGGGAGGAATGGGGTGCACGGTGTGGTGAAGCCATGCCACCAGCATCCGGGGTGCGGCCGGCCAGAGCTTGGAGGCGACATGGAGGAATGGTGGTCATCGCCCGGCGCCGCCTCCCGCGGCTGGTCGCCCCCGCCGGGCGGAGGAGCCCGAGCCACCCGAGGGCACCGCGACGTCAGGACGAGGTCAGGTGGCCGTCCGGTCGACCCCGTGCTCGGCGAGCGCCTCGGACGGGATGCGCTTGCGCCCCCGGGCCATGGCCGCCGCCCGAGCCTCGGCCCCGAGGTGGCGGCACAACTGCGGGTCGATCACCGCTTTGTAGAGCACGTGGTGGGCGGTGGCGTTGAACCGCCGGTGCATCGCCGTGCCCACCAGCTCGGCGGCGCCCTCGAACCGGCCGGCACACAGCTCGGCGTACGCCAGCACCAGCATGCAGTCGGCCTCGGCGTGGTAGCCCTCGCGCTCGGCGAGGACCAGCGTGCGGGCGAGCGTCGCCGCGTGCCCGCCACCGGAGGGGTCGCCGCGGTCCAGCACGTCGCACATGGCCGTCGACAGCGTCGTGATCCAGGTCTCGACGATGCCGGTGCGGGCGAGGTAGTCGTACTGGTCGTTGATCCAGCGCCGGGCCACGGCGGCGTCGCGCTCGGCGAGGCCGAGCATCCACGCGGCCCAGTGCAGCAGGAACCGGTCGTACCCGTCCTCCGACGCGGTGCGGTCGAGCCGCGCGACGGCGGCCCGGGCGTCGTCGTTCCGGCCGGCGGACAGGTCGGCGACGGCACGGAACACGCCGATCAGGGTCACGAGCCGCGCGTCGCCGGCGGCGTGGGCGCGGTCGAGGGCGAGGGCGAGCGGGCCGTCCGCCGTCGCCGGGTCCGTGAGGTGGACCAGCGCGCCGAAGTGGGCGGCGACGCACGCCGCGGCCAGGGCCTCGCCGCGATCGGCATCGCCGGCGCCCGGGGACCGAGCGGCGTCGGCGACGGCATCGGTCACCAGGGACTCGGCGACCGCCGCGGCCTCGAACATCTGGTGGTGGTCGCCCCGGCCCTGGCCGACGTCCGCCCGGAGGATCTGGGCCCACAGCCGCGCCTCCGGTGGCAGGTCGAGGTCGAGCAGGCGGTCGACCCAGCCCTCGCCCTCCACGCAGCCGAGGGCGTTGCGCCACAGGAACGACGCCCCGAGGGCGATGTCGACGGCGTCCTCGGCCTCGCCGTGGTCGACGCTGAGGTCGAACGCCTGGCGGGCGTCGTCCAGGCTCGAGCGGAACCCGGCGCCGAGCCGGGCGGACAGCCAGCGGTCGAGGCGCGGCGCCGCCACCACCCGGTCGCGGACGTGACGGCGGTGCCGCTCGAACGCGTCGGCGGCCTCGCCGCGCTCGCCCAGCCGGTCGCGGGCGAACAGGCGGATCGTCTCGAGCAGCCGATAGCGGCCCGAGCCCGCCAGGCGAACGACCAGGCTCTTGTCGACCAGCTGACCGAACGTCGCCAGCGCATCTGCTCCCAGCGGCGGGGCGGTCGCCTCGACGGCGTCGATGTCGAACGCCGCCGGGAACACGCTGAGCTGCCGCAGCAGCGCCTGCTCGACCTCGTCGAGGAGCCGGTAGCTCCAGTCGATGGTCATCTCCATGGTGGCGTGGCGGTGCGCGTCGTGCGACGCCCGGCCCGCCAGGAGCGCCAGCCGGTCGTCGAGGCGGCGGTTGAGGTCGGCGAGGTCGAAGCGGCGCAGCTGGCCGGCCGCCAGTTCCAGCGCCAGGGGCAGGCCGTCGAGCCGGCGGCACAGCTCGACGACCAAGGGGTCCGCCGCGTCCCAGTCGACGCGGGGCTCGGCCGCCCGGGCCCGCTCGACGAACAGCGCCGGGGCGTCGTCGTGGAGCGGTCCGAGCGGCCAGACGTGCTCCCCGGCGACGCCGAGCGGCTCGCGGCTGGTGGCGAGGACGTGCGCGGTCCCCCCGGCGGCCAGGACGCGGTCGGCGAAGGCGGCCGCCCCGTGGAGGACGTGCTCGCAGTTGTCGACGACCAGCAGGACCGGGCGATGCGCCAGGTGGTCGGCCACTCCGGCGAGCGACTCGGCGGCACCGCCCTCCAGGCCGGCGGCGTCGGCGACGGCGCGCGTGACGTCGGCCCCGGCCGGCACGGGCGCCAGGTCGACGAACACGACACCGTCGGCGTAGCCGTCCGCAAGGCGGTCGGCGACCGCCAGGGCCAGGGTCGTCTTGCCGATGCCGCCGGACCCGGTGACGGTGAGCACCGGTACACGCCCGACCTGCTCGGCGACGCGCCCGATGTCGCCGTCGCGGCCGATCAGCGTCGTCCGGAGCCGGGGCAGCGCCCGGCGCTGGCCGCCCGCGTCCGTGGCGACGTCGGCGACGAACCGGTAGCCGCGGGCGTGGACCGTCCGGATGACCCGCTGCGCCTGCCCGTCGTCGCCGACGGCCCGCCGGGCGGCCTTGATGCGCGAGGTGAGCGCCGACTCGGACACGAACCGGTCGCCCCACACGGCGTCGAGCAACTCCTCCTTCGCCACGACCCGGTCCCGATGGACGAGCAGGTAGCGCAGGACCTCGAACACCTGGGGCTCGACGTGCACCTCGCCGCCAGGCCCGCCCACGGTCAACGCCCGATCGTCGAGCCATCCGCCCGCGAACCGATACCGCACGCCGCCAGCGTCCCACAGCGGCGCCACCTGCTGCCCGTGCCCGACCGAACGGAGCACCGGTCGCGCCGCAGCGGGGCGTGCGTCGGCCGGAACCCTGACGCAGGGATGGGAGCCGCAGGCGCGGCGGTGGCCGGGGTCCTCCCCCGGCCACCGTTCGCTGTTCGATTGATCAGGCGTCAGGCCGGGCGGCTCTGGGTGAGCTTGGCGCTCCCGGTCAGTGCCGCTCCACCGAGCAGCAGGGCCATGCCCGCCACGATCAGTAGCGGCCGAGTGCTACTGCCGGTCTTCGGAAGCTCACCGGCCGCTGACACGAGGGACGTCGTTGGGGTCGACGGCGCGAGGGCGGCTGCTGTCGTCGTCGTCTCCTCGGGAACCGTGGTGGTCGGCCCCTCGGTCGTGGTCGGCCCCTCGGTCGTCGTCGTGGTCGGGCCCTCCGTCGTCGTCGTGGTCGGACCCTCCGTCGTCGTCGTGGTCGGACCCTCGGTCGTCGTGGTCGGGGCCACCGTCGTCGTGGTCGTCGGGCCCTCGGTCGTCGACGAGGTCGGGGCCATGGTCGTCGACGTGGTCGGGGCCAGGGTCGTCGACGTGGTCGGGGCCACGGTCGTCGTGGTGGTCGGCTTCACGGTCGTCGACGTGGTCGGGGCCACGGTCGTCGTGGTCGTCGCCTCGTCCTCGTCGTAGCAGAACGACACGTGGCTCAGCCCGTAGAACTTGTCGTTCCTGGGATTGACGGGAGCATGCAGCCCCGTGTCCCCGGTGCTCTCCGCCGGCGGGTCGTAGACGTAGAGCAGGCCGCCCGGGCCTCCCTTGACGAACACGGCGTCGACACCGATGTTCGACGTCCAGTCGAAGACCGGGCCATCGTCCGTCTCGGTGACGTCGATCGTCACCGTCAGGGTGTCATCGCTGAAGGTCCCGTCCTCGACGGGATCGACCTTGAACTCGACCCAGCTGGCTCCCTCAGGCGCCAGTTGAGCGCAGGTCGCGTTGCCGTCGACCGCGACCGTCGCCGGTGTCGATTCCTGATCAGTCGAGGCGCCCGCGTTGCCAGGGAACGCCCAGATCAGCGACCCCGCTCCCAGCACCATGCTGACCAAACCGGCGACGGCACGTCTCCGAGGGTTGACTAGTCCACCCATGGCCTTGCTCCCGTTCCGGGGCTTCGCTGCCCCTCCGCTACGCCACACACCTGGCCGGGGCCTGCGCGCCGAACGCGCTATGCGACCCCGGTGAGGATTCCCAGCTGGCTCGGCAGCATGCCACCGCTGTCTGGGGTCCGCAAGCATTGCGATGGTTGGGACACGGTCCGTGCTGCCCACTGAGCGCGGCGCTGGACCGCAGAATGACGGACCTCAACGCT
>DATFOS010000248.1:0-47481 GCA_035265325.1 Acidimicrobiales bacterium | reverse complement strand
CCACCTGGCCGCCGCCGGCCTCGCCCGCCAGAAGTGGCCCGAGTCGCTCTACGAGGTCGCCGAGTTCCCCCGCACGCCGTCGGGCAAGGTCCAGAAGTTCCGGCTGCGCCAGGAGCTGCGCGAGGGGCGCCTCGAGGAGGGGCGGCGATGACCGTGGTCACCACCGAGCGGCTCCCGCCCACCGTGGGAGCGCTGGTCGAGGGCGTCGACCGCGAGCGGCTGGCGACCGACGACTCGTTCGCCAGTGGTGCCTGGAGGCGCGGGAGGCCTCCGCCGGCCGGCCGAGAAGCCCGCTCTCGTTGCGTGGTGGTGAAATCGTCGATGCGGGATAGACCGCTCTTCGCTACCGGTCGGTAGGTTCTCGTCATGGCGAACGAGCAGCCCACCGACGGTCCCGCAGCGGCGGCCAGCTGGCGCGAGCTGGCCGTGGCCCGCTCCCTGGACCCGGCGCGGGCCCGCGCCGAGGCGCGCGTACAGCGCTTCCTCGACGCCGCCCTCGGCCTGATGCGCGACACCGGTGGCAGGGACTTCACCCTCCAGCAGGTCGTCGAGCGTTCCGGCCAGTCGCTGCGCAGCTTCTACCAGCACTTCGAGGGCAAGCACGAGCTGCTGCTCGCGTTGTTCGAGGAGTCGGTCCGTGCCACCGCCGACCACCTGCGGACGGTGGTGGCGGAGGAGAGCGACCCGCTGGCGCGCGTCCACCGCTTCGCCGTCGAGTACCACCGCATCTGCCGGCCGGCGGGCGCGGCCGGCACGCCCGGCGACCTGCCGGTGCCCGTCATGGCCGACTTCGCCCAGCAACTCCTCACCTCGCACCCCAAGGAGGCCGCGCGGGCGTTCGTGCCCCTGGTCGAACTGTTCGACGAGGTGCTCGACGCGGCGGCGGCCGCCGGCGAGGTCCGTCCGGACCTCCCGCAGGCGGGGGTCACCGGCCTGCTGCTGCAGGCGATCATGTTCAACGCCTTCGCGGCCACGATCAGCGGCTCACCAGGACGGGTCGACACCGGCGAGGCCGCCGAGAGCCTGTGGGACCTCTTCCTCCACGGTCTCGGGGCTCGGGCGCCGGCCTGAGGCTTGTCCGTGATGCTCGGCTCGTTGAAATCTGACATATCAAATACTAGGATGACACCCATGGCCACCCCCGCCCCACGTCAGATGTCCCTCGTCGGCTTCATGCAGGCCGGGAACACGTCGGTCTACGCCGGGTCGTGGCGTCACCCCGCCACCGAGCACGGCTTCCTCACGTCCGGCTACTACGAGAAGCTCGGCCGGACGCTCGAGGAGGGGTGCTTCGACCTGATGTTCTTCGACGACCGCCTCGCCATGCCCGGCATCTACGCCGGGTCGGTCGCCGAGGCGGTCCATCGCGGCGCCCGACCGGTGAAGCTCGACCTCAGCGTCGTGCTCGGGGTGGTCGCCGCCGTCACCCGCTCGATCGGCCTCGGGGCCACCTACTCGACCACCTACTACTCGCCCTACCACGTGGCTCGGACGTTCGCCACGCTCGACCACCTCTCCGGCGGCCGGGCCGCCTGGAACGTGGTCACGTCGGTGAACGACGGCGAGGCGCAGAACTTCGGTGTGGACGCGCACCTGGGCCACGACGAGCGCTACGACCGCGCCGACGAGTTCCTCCAGGCGACCACCGGCCTGTGGGACACGTGGGAGGACGACGCCCTGGTGCTCGACCGCGCCGGCGGCGTGTTCGCCGACCCCGACAAGGTGCACGAGCTGCGCCACGAGGGCGACTGGTTCCGGGTCCGCGGGCCGCTCACGGTGCCCCGGTCGCCGCAGGGCCGGCCGGTGCTGCTGCAGGCCGGCTCGTCGGGCCGGGGCCGCGACTTCGCGGCCCGCTGGGCCGAGCTCATCTTCACCGGCGACCCGGGCATCGACGTCGCCCGGTCGCACTACAAGGACCAGAAGGAGCGGATCGCCGACTTCGGGCGCGAGCCTGACGCCGTGCGCATCCTGCCGATGGCGTACACGGTCGTGGGGGAGTCCCGGGCCCACGCCCAGGAGCGCGAGCAGCTGTTCCTGAACGAGCTGGTCCACCCCGAGGCCTCGCTGGCCCTGCTGTCCGAGCTGATGAACTACGACTTCTCCCAGCACGAGCTGGACGACCCGATCACCGACGAGCTGATCGCCTCGGTCTCGGGCATCCGTGGGCTGGTGCAGAACATCCGGCAGCACATCGGCGGCGACACCGTGACGCTCGCCGACCTGGCAGGCCACCGGGCGACCCTGCTGCAGGGCCCTCGCTTCGTGGGCACCGGCCCGGAGGTCGCCGACCAGATGGAGGAGTGGTTCCGGGGCGACGCCTGCGACGGCTTCGTCGTCGCCGCCACCCACCTGCCCGGGGCGTTCGAGGACGTGGTCCGCATGGTCGTCCCCGAGCTCCAGCGCCGCGGCGTGTTCCGCGACCGGTACACGGGCGACACGCTGCGCGACCACCTCGGCCTGTCCCGCCCCGCGGTCGCCGCCCATGCCTGAGGCCACCGGCCCGCTCCACGGGCTGCGCGTGGTCGAGGCGGCCACGCTCGCCGCCGGCCCCATGGTGGCGACCGCCCTCGGCGAGTTCGGCGCCGAGGTGATCAAGGTCGAACAGCCGGGCAGCGGCGACCCGATGCGGACCTGGGGGCTCCGGCGCGACGGGGTCGGGCTCGTGTGGAAGAGCGTCAGCCGCAACAAGCGCTGCGTGACCCTCGACCTCCGCCGGCCCGAGGGCCAGGACCTGCTGCACCAGCTGCTCGACGTCAGCGACGTCCTCGTGGTGGGGAACCGGCCGAGTGCCCTCGCGCGCTGGGGCATCGACTGGGAGTCGGTCCACGCGGCCCACCCCCACATCGTGATGCTCCACGTCAGCGGCTACGGGCGGGCGGGCCCGCCAGCGACCGGCCCGGGTACGGGACCCTGGCCGAGGCCATGAGCGGCTTCGCCCACCTGACCGGGCAGCCCGACGGCCCGCCCACCCTGCCGCCGTTCATGCTGGCCGACGGGGTCGCCGCCCAGTCCGCCACGTACGCCGTGATGATGGCCCTGTACCACCGGGACGTCCACGGGGCCGGCGGACAGCTCGTCGACGTCAACCTCATCGAGCCGCTGGCCCGCCTCATCGAGTCGGCGCCGCTCGCCTACGACCAGCTCGGCGTCGTCCCGCAACGCGTCGGCAACCGGCTCGACGCCAGCGCGCCCCGCAACGCCTACCGCACGGCCGACGACAAGTGGCTGGCCATCTCGAGCGCCTCGCCGACCATCGCGGTGCGCGTCTACCGGGCCATCGGCCGGCACGACCTCGCGGGGGACCCCGACTACGTCGACCCCGTCCGCCGGCAGGCGCGGGCCGTCGAGGTCGACGAGCTCGTGGCGGGGTGGGTCCGCACCCGCACCCTCGACGAGGCGATGGCCGTGTTCCACGCCGCCGAGGTCACGGCGGCGCCGATCTACGACGCCCAGCAGCTCCTGGCCGACGAGCACCTGCGGGCCCGGGGTACCTTCGTCGAGGTCGACGACCCCGACTTCGGCCCCATGACCGTCCAGGCGCCGGTGGCCGTCCTGAGCGAGACGCCGGGACGGGTCCGGCACCTCGGCCGGGGCCTGGGGGCCGATAACGAGGCCGTGTACGGCGGCCTCCTCGGCCTCGACAGCGAACGCCTGGCCGGCCTCCGGGCCGCCGGCGTCATCTGACCACCCCGACCACTCCGGAGGCAGCGGTGCGAGGACCCCGGGCCCGGCGATCCGAGCTGGCGACACCCGCCAGCAGCGAGCGCATGTGCGAGAAGGCGGCCCGCTCGGGCGCCGACCTGGTTTTCCTCGACCTCGAGGACGCCTGCGCCCCGAGCGCCCGCGAGGGCGCCCGGGGCATCGCCGTCGAGGCGCTGACCCATCTCGACTGGGGCCGGACGCTGCGGGCCGTGCGGGTCAACGGCATCGACACCCCGTGGTGCCACGGCGACATCATCGAGGTCGTCACCGGCGCCCGTGAGGCGCTCGACGTGCTGATCGTGCCGAAGGCCCGCTCGGCGCGTGACGTCTGGTGGGTCGACGTGCTGCTCACGCAGCTCGAGACGAAGCTCCGGCTGCGACGGCCGATCGCGCTCGAGGTGCTGATCGAGGAGGCCGAGGGCCTGGCCAACGCCGTGGAGATCGCCCGGTCCAGCGCGCGCCTGGAGGCGATCATCTTCGGGGCCGGCGACCTGTCGGGGTCGTTGCGGGCGCGCGTCGACGGGAACTTCGACCCGGTCGGCGAGTACCCCGGCGACTTCTGGCACTTCGCGCGCGCCCAGGTGGTGATGGCCGCCCGGGTGGCGGGGATCGACGCCATCGACGCGCCGTACCCGGCCTACCGCGACCCGGAGGGGTACCGGCGGTCGGCCACCCAGGCGACGCTCCTGGGCTTCGACGGCAAGTGGGCGATCCACCCCGACCAGGTGGCGATCGCCAACGAGGTGTTCGCCCCCACGGCCGACGAGGTCGAGGAGGCGCGGACATCGGTGGAGGAGTACCGCAGCGCCGAGGCCGCCGGCACGGGCGCGATCGGCCGCGACGGCCGCCTCGTCGACGCCGCCCACATGCGCCTGGCGGAGAACACCCTGCACAAGGCCGCGCTCGCGGCCGGCGAGGCGCCCTGAGCCCCCGCCGGCAGCGTCGCTCGCCGCAGGCTGGAAACCGACTTCTCACAAACCGGAAAGCAAATAGTGCGCTGGTAGGACCACATGGGCAGGGGGATGGAGAGGGACCTCTCGGGTCCTGGAGTAGTCTTCGTCCATGACGACGGACGAGTCGGCGGCGACCCCGGCAGAGCCGGAGGCGACCACGAGCTGGCGCGAGCTCTCCGTGGCCCGGTCCCTCGGCCCGGCCCGCGAGCGGGCCGAGCGCCGGGTGCAGCGCTTCCTCGATGCCGCCCTCGAGCTCATGACGAGCACGTCGGGCAAGGAGTTCACCGTCCAGCAGGTGGTCGAGCGCTCCGGCCAGTCGCTGCGCAGCTTCTACCAGTACTTCGACGGCAAGCACGAGCTGCTGCTGGCCCTCTTCGAGGAGTCGGTCCGCTCGACCGCCGAGCACCTGCGCGAGCTGGCCGCGAGCGAGCCCGACCCCGGCGCCCGCCTCCACCGCGCCGCCGTCGAGTACTACCAGATGTGCCGGCCGCCGCAGGAGCCGCCCACGGGCCCCCGGCCGACGAGCCAGGCCATGGCCGAGTTCGCCCAGCAGCTGCTCACGGCCCACCCCAAGGAGGCCGCCCGGGCCTTCGTGCCGCTGGTGAGCCTGTTCGAGGAGCTCCTCGAGGACGCGGCCGGGGCGGGCGTCATCCGGTCCGACCTGGCCCACCGGCGCATCGCCGGCGTCGTCCTGCAGGCGATCATGTTCAACGCCTTCGCCATGACGATCAGCGGCGCCTCGGTGAAGCCCGATGGTGGCGACGCCGCCGAGGAGCTGTGGGGCCTCGTCCTCCACGGCATCGGCACCGGCACCGGGGGCTGACCCCGCCGAGGGCCCGACCGCGAGGTTCCGGTCCGCGAGCGGCTCAGGTCGGTCGGGCGGCCGCCTGGTCGCGTAGCCAGTCGCCCAGCGCCTCACCGGCGTGGAGGATGTGCTCCTCGGCGATGGCGCGGGCCGCCGGGGGGTCGCGCCGTTCGAGCGCGTCCAGCAGGGCGGCATGGTCGGTGCGGCTCGTCTGCTCCTGCTCGGGGAAGAGCTCGAAGTAGTTGGTGGGCACCATGCGCACCGCGTGGCGCAGGAAGGTCAGGAGGCGGGGGGAGCGTGCCGCCCGGTTGACGGCGCGGTGGAAGCGGCGGTTGGCGGCCACGACGTCGTCGGCGGTGTCGATCGCCGCGGCCAGCGCCCGTAGCTCGGCCAGCTCGTCCGGAGTCATCCGGGTCGCCGCCCACTCGGCCGCCTTGCCGGCGAGGGCGGCGAGGACGGCGAAGTTGTCGACGGCGTCCTCGGGCGAGACACCCACCACGGTGATGCCGCTGCGGGGGGCGACGGTCACCAGGCCTTCGTAGGACAGCTCGAGCAACGCCTCCCGCACCGGCGTGCGGCTGGTGCGGAACTCCTCGGTGATGGCGTCGAGGTCGACCCGGGTGCCTGCCTGCAGGCGGCCGGTCAGGATCCGGTTGCGGAGCTCGTCGGCCGCCCGCGCCCGCACGGTCCCGCCGATCGACCTGGAATCTGGCATGTCACAGACTACCCGCCCCCGCGGTCGGCCCGGGCGAATCTGGAGAAGCTTCTTCTCTCCAGTCTCTGGCTTCTCGCGGCTCACCAGTACTTGCTTACCGCTTTTTGAGAAGATAGTTTCCGTGACATGTGGCACGAAGAACGCCTGCTCATCGACGGTGAGCTCGTCGCCGCCGAGGGGAACCGCACCTTCGCGACGATCAACCCGACCACGGGCGAGTCGCTCGGCACCGCGGCCGACGCGTCCGTCGACGATGCGGCGCGCGCGGTGGCGAGCGCCCGGCGTGCCTTCGAGACGACCGACTGGTCGCGGGACGTCGAGTTCCGGGTGAGGTGCCTGCGCCAGCTCCACGGCGCGCTGGTCACACACCTCGACGACCTGCGGCCGCTGCTCGTCGCCGAGGTCGGTGCCCCGCTCCTCCTGACCGAGGGGCCGCAGCTCGACACGCCGGTGCAGATCGTCGAGTGGTACGCCGACCTGCTCGAGAAGTACGAGTTCCAGGAGGACCTCGGCGTCATCGAGGCCCGCGGGGGGATGCACCACCGGTGGGTCGAGAAGGAGGCGGCCGGTGTCGTCGCGTCGATCGTGCCCTACAACTTCCCGCTGCAGATCTCGCTGGCCAAGCTGGCGCCGGCCTTGGCCGCCGGGTGCACCACGGTGCTCAAGGGCCCGCCCGACACCCCCTGGGTCACGGCCGCGATCGGCCGGTTGATCGCCGAGCACACCGACATCCCGCCGGGCGTCGTCAACGTGCTGACGTCGGACGACCACGAGGTGGGCGCGGTGCTGGTCACCGACCCGCTCGTCGACATGGTGAGCTTCACCGGGTCGACGGCGACGGGCCGGCGCATCATGGAAGCCGCCAGCGCCACCGTGAAGAAGATCTTCCTCGAGCTGGGCGGCAAGTCGGCCTTCGTCGTGCTCGACGACGCCGACCCCGCCCTCGCCGCCATGATGGCCGCCTTCACGGTCTGCTCCCACGCCGGGCAGGGCTGCGCCATCACCACGCGCCTCCTGGTGCCCGAGGCGAAGCAGGCCAAGATGATCGACGTGGTCGCCGAGATGCTGGGCAACGTCCCCTACGGCGACCCCGCCGACGCTTCCAAGCTGATGGGCCCGCTGATCAGCGAGCGGCAGCGCGACAAGGTCGACGGGTACGTCCGTGCCGCCGTGGCCGACGGGGCCCGGCTCGTGACCGGCGGCCGCCGGCCCGAGGACCTGCCCGACGGGTTCTTCTACGAGCCCACGCTGCTGGCCGACGTCGAGCCCGGAGCCGCGGTAGCGCAGGAGGAGGTGTTCGGCCCGGTCCTCGTCGTGCTGCCCTACCGGGACGACGACGACGCCGTCGCCATCGCCAACAACACGATCTTCGGGCTGTCCGGCGCCGTCTACGGTGGCGACGTGGAGCGGGCGACCGCGGTCGCCCGGCGCCTGCGGTCCGGCACCGTCAGCATCAACGGCGGGCTGTACTACGGGCCCGACGCCCCGTTCGGCGGCTACAAGCAGTCGGGCATCGGGCGCGAGATGGGCGTGGCCGGCCTGGAGGAGTTCCTGGAGCTGAAGACCCTGGCCAAGCCGGCCGACTGAGGAGCGTCAGGCCGGCTCGTCGACGACGGAGATCGCCTGCTTCGGGCACCGCCGGACCGCCTCCTCGACCTTCTGGCGGATGGCGTCCGGCGGCGTCTCGTCGAGGATGTAGAGGAAGTCGTCGTCCCGCACCTCGAACACCTCGGGCGCCGCCACGACGCACAGCGCGTTGCTCTCGCAGAGATCGAAGTCGACCACGACCTTGTAAGCCATACGTCCACCGTATACCGCCAAACGTGCCGGGCAAAGTTCTGTCAATGCGGACGTCCGACTTTGTTGAAATGGTCGGGGTCGATTGGTCGCGCAGTGCCTCACGGAGGGGAAGGAACATGACGGGTGAGGGGTCGAGGCCGGTGACCGGCCGCTGGTTCGAGGACCTGACGCCCGGCCTGGTCATCGACCACGCCATCCGGCGGACGGTCACCGAGGCCGACAACACGTTCTTCTCCGTGATGACGATGAACCCCCAGCCGCTCCACCTCGACGAGGCGTTCGCCCGCGACACCGAGTTCGGCACCCGGCTGGTGAACAGCCTTTTCACCCTCTCCCTGCTGGTGGGCATCAGCGTGCACGAGACGACGCTAGGCACGACCGTGGCCAACCTCGGCTTCGAGGACGTGGCCTTCCCGGCGCCGGTGTTCCACGGCGACACCCTGCGGGGCCAGACCGAGGTCGTCGCCGCCCGGCCGTCCTCGTCCCGGCCCGACCAGGGCATCGTGACCTTCGAGCACCGCGCCTACAACCAGCGCGACGAACTCGTGGCCCGGTGCCGGCGGGCCGCCCTCATGCACCGGCGGCCCTGATGCGCTGGCGCAGCGTCCTGTTCGTCCCCGGGCACCGTCCCGACCTGGCCGCCAAGGCCCTCCGCCGCGGGCCCGACGTCGTCGTCCTCGACCTGGAGGACGCCGTGCCGGTGGCCGCCAAGGAGGAGGCTCGCGCCGCGGTGGGGGAGGGGGCCGCCGCCCTGGCCGGCCGGGCGCCGGTCTGCGTGCGCGTCAACCCCGTCGGCTCGCCGTGGCACGCCGGCGACCTCGCCGCCCTGCCCCGCGGCGTGGCCGCCGTGGTCGTCCCCAAGTGGGAGGCGGGCATCGACATCGGGCACCCCGTCGTCGCCGGGCTCGAGACCGTCCGCGGCGTCGCCGACGCCCGGACGATCCTCGGCCGCCACGTGGTCGCCTGCTACTTCGGCGCCGAGGACTTCGTCGCCGACCTGGGTGGCGTTCGCACTCCCGGCAACCTCGAGGTGCTCCACGCCCGCTCGTCCGTCGCCATCGCCGCCCGGCTGGCCGGCATCCCTGCCCTCGACATGGTCACCCTCGACTACCGCGACGGCGACCGCTTCACCGACGAGGCCTCCGGCGCCCGGGCCCTGGGCTACGCCGGCAAGCTCTGCATCCACCCCGACCAGGTGCCGCTGGCCAACGCCGCCTTCACGCCCACCGACGAGGAGGTCGACCGCGCCCGGCGCATCCTCGCCGCCTACGACGCCGCCGGCGGCGCCGCCACCTCCCTCGACGGCGAGATGGTCGACGAGGTCATCGCCGTCCAGGCCCGATCCGTCCTGGCCCGCGCCGGCTCCACCGGAGGGGACTGACCCTGGCGACGTACGGCCTGGTCCCGCCGGGCGGGGTCCCCGTCGCTCAGCCGAAGCGGGCGAGGATGGGCCAGAGGGACTCAGGCGTGGTGGCGTAGTCGTAGTGGCTGCCGCCGATGGCGCCGGCGGCCCGGGCGGCGTCCACGAAGCGGGTGACGCGGTCGGCGGTGACCGGGGTGCGCTCGGTGCCGGGGTCGTCGACCCCGCCCTCGACGTGCACCCGGCGCCCGGTGAGTGACCGGGCCCGCTGCACCTGGTCGAACACCCAGGCGTACACCTGGTCGGGCGAGTAGGCGGTCCCGTCCGAGTTCGACCGGAACGACCACAGCGCCATGGGCACGACGACGTCGCTGTTGCGGCCGACCGACGCCCACGGGAAGCCCGCCCACCGGTTGCCGGGGTCGGTGGCGAAGGGTGACGGCACGATGGCCCCGACGGCGGCGTCCATCTGGGCCCGGCTGCGGGACAGGTGCGTCACCAGCAGCGAGTTGAACTGGGCCAGGGTGACCTCGTCGAGCCGCTCGATGTCCACGCCGACGGCGTCGAAGCGCTGGCCGCCGGGGCTGACGAAGCGGGCGATCGCGACCGTCCGGCGGACGTCGCGATCCATGTCGCCGTAGGCGGGCAGGTACCAGCCGACCACCCGGATGCCGTTGCTGTGGGCGAGGTCGAGCCACTGGCCGGCCTCGGTCGCGTTGAACAGGTCGGTCGTCCCGTTGAAGCGGGCGGTGGACAGGTAGAGCGTGCGCACGCCGCGGGCCCGCATGGCGGGGACCGCGGTGGCGGGGTCGAGGGCGGCGTAGTCGAAGACGTCGACCCACGTGCCCAGGCCGCGGAAGGGGAGGTACGGGTCGACCAGCGCCCACGCGGCCCAGCCGGCACCCGGGCTGGTGCGGAGGGTCTCCTGGACGAAGCCGTTCGTCGCCCGCGACACGAGCCGGACGTCGTCGCCGATGCCGACGGCGCCCGGCCCGGAGGTGGTCGGGCCGCCGAGCGGCGCCCAGGCCGTCCACCCACTGCCGCGGGCGTAGCCCCGGTGGACGGTGCCGCCGTTGGTGCCCCGGGCGAAGACGTCGAGGCGGAACTCGCCGGCCGACGCGGCCGCCGGTTGCGAGGTGGCGGTGCCGCCCAGGTTCTCCCAGCGGGACCAGCCGGTGGAGCGGGCGAAATAGAGGTGCTGCATCCGGCCGGCCGTGTCCGCGGCGAAGACGTCGAGGCGGTCAACGGCCCAGGACTCGACGGCCGGGGACGAGGCGAGGGTCAGCCCGCCCAGCCGCTCCCAGCCCGACCACCGGCCGGACGCGAAGTGCTTGTGCAGCAGGACGCCGCCGGCGCTGGCGGCGAAGACGTCGAAGCGGCCGGGCGCCCAGGCGGCGACCGTCGGGGCCGAGCCGATCTGCCCGCCCAGCGTCTCCCAGCCGGACCAGCGGCCCCCGACGTACCAGCGGTGCCACAGGGCGTTGTCCGTGCCGCGGGCGAACACGTCCATGCGGCCGGCCGAGGACGACACGGCTGCCGGCTGCGAGGCGAGGTCGCCGCCGAGGTTGAGGCTGCGCGTCCAGGAGCCGCCGGGGGGCCGGTACTGGTGGAGCAGGTCGCCGGCCGAGGACCGCGTGAAGACGTCCGGGCGCCCGTTCGCCAGCGAGGTGATGGCCGGGGAGCCGGGCTCCGTGGTCGGGAGGGCGACGGCGGGCGCGCTCGCACGGGTGGCGAGGGCCGGGTGGGCGGTCGCGGCGTTCGCCGCCGTCTCGGCGGTCGCCGCCGTCTCGGCGGTCGCCGCCGTCGCTGCCGTCGCGGCCGGAGTCGGGGCCGACAGGCCAACGCAGGCGGCGACGAACACGGCGGCGCACGTGGTGGCGCGTCCCTTCACGGCTCGCACTGTCCGCCAGCGTGGCGGGGCCTGCCAGGGCCGAAGGTCCCATCCCCTCCTCCGGGTCACCGGGGGCGACGGCCGGCGGACCTTGGTCCCGTCGATCGCAGCCCCAACGGCCCTGTCCCCACCCGCCGGCGTGCGCTCACGCTCGGTCCATGACGTTCCGACCTTTCCGCCGCCGTCGCGCCGTGGGCACCGTCGAGCAGGACACGGGGCCCCTCGCGGAGCGACGCGCCTGGGTCGACTCCGGCGTCGCGGCCGAGGTCGAGGCCTTCCTCGCCGGAGTCCTTGTGGACCACCTCGCCGGCCACCGGCAGGCCGTCCCCACCTGGGCCGCCCTCAACCGCCTCGCCCACGCAGACCACAGCCAGCTGGTCCGGCTGGTCGGCGGCGCAGGCCTCGACCCGCTCGCGGCGTCGGCGTGCCGGGTGCACGCGTGGGCGGAGCCCGAGCGCTTCGTCGCCGCCCAGATGCTGGCGACGGACGGTGCCACCCCCGAGGGCCTGTGGCGCCTGCAGCGGGACGTCCTCGTGCCGACCGAGCTGTCGCTGATCGACCGCACGAGGGGTGAGGCCCTGACTGCCGCCGGCGTCATGGACATCGCCATGGAGGCGGTCCGGGTGCACCGGGTCCCCGACCATGGCACAAGGGGCGACCCGTCGGCCGCCTGAGCGACGTCACCCGGTCACCCGGCCGCGGCGAGGGCGTCGTCCAGGAAGCCGAACACGTGGGCCTCCCAGTCCTCGCGCCGGTCGGCGAACGCGTCCGTGTGGCCGGTGTGTGCCTCCCACACCGCGACGGTGGACGGCGACGCCCGGCGGATCAGGTCGGCGGCGTCCTCCTCGCCCGAACCGGCGACGAGCAGCACCGGGCGGGGGGCGGCGAGCCCGGCCGACACCCGGAGGGGGAGGGGCGGGGAGGCGTCCGTGAGCAGGTCGGTGAACGAGAACGCCAGCCTGTCCATCCCCCGCTGCACCCAGCCGTTCGGTCCCGCTGGGAGCCAGGCCCGATCGGCGTAGGTCCGGTTCGTGACCCCCTCGCCCACGACGGCCCGCAGGCGCCCCTCGGCGGCGAGGGCGCCGAGCGCCTCCTCGCCGCCCATCGAGAACCCGACGGCGCCGATGCGTCCGGGGTCGACGTCTTCCCGGGTGGACAGGTAGCCGACGGCGCCGGTCACGTCCTCGTCGCCGTACCAGCCGAGCTCCATCGCCCGGCCGTCGCTGCCGCCGTGGCCGCGGGCGTCGACCATCAGGACGCCGTAGCCGTGCTCCGCCAGGGCGACGCCCGGGCCCAGCACGTTCGAGCGCGTGGACGAGGCGCCGTGGAGGACGACGAGGGCGGCGCCGTTGCGCGACGGTACGTACCACGCCGACAGCGTCACGCCGTCGGCGGCGGGGAATGTCACGTCCTCGTAGGCGAGGCCGTGGTCGGCCGGCGTGGCGTCGCCGAGCGCCGGCCGCGGGGCGTTCGTCGCCATGACGGCGATACCGACGGGGAACGCGATGACCAGGACGAGAGCGAGCGCGACCGGTACCGCCAGCAGGCGCCGCCATCCGTGGCCGGCGCGGACCGCCGCCCACGATCCGCCTACCAGCAGGACGAGCGAGGCGGCGAGCAGGACGGTCGCGGCGGCGGCGCGCAGCGTGGCCTCGCCGGTGGCCAGGAAGCGGGGCCCCAGCATGGCGCCGGCGGCTGTGCCGGCGGTCCCGAGGACGAGCGCCAGGGCCGTCCGGGCCCGGGGCCGGCCGGCGCGCATGGCACGGTACGCGGCCAGGCCCAGCGCGGCGAACAGCACCGCCCGGCCGGCGCGGCCGGCGGGCGAGCCGTCGGCCGCCACGGCGACCGTGAGCGCCGCCCCGCCGACGAGGGTGGCCAGGGGGAGGGGATCGGGTCGCCCGGCGGACGTCCCGGGGCGCCGGCGGGCCGTGAGGGAGGAGGAGCGGCCCGCCGGCGCCGAGGTGGAGGTCATCGCCGGCCGATCGTCACGCGCTCGGCACGGGGACCACGACGACGGGGCACGGGGCATGGCCGGCGACCTGGCGGCTGACCGAGCCGAGGGGCGGCGGGTCGAACCCCCCGAGGCCCCGGCTACCCAGGACGATGAGGTCGCCGGCCTTGGCCTCGCGAAGGACCCACTCGGCCGGGCGACCGCAGCGCAGCGACCGCTGGACCGGGGAGGCGAGGCCGTCGGTATCGGCTGCGTCGACGACCAGGTCCAGCTCGCGGCGCGCCTCGGCCTCGAGGGCGTCCGGATCGCCGAGCAGGCGGTCGAAGGCACTCGAGCCGAGCGGTGGCACGTCCCACACGTGGACGGCCCGGACCTCGGCGCCGTGGTGGCGGGCCTCGTCGAGGGCCCAGTCGAGGGCGGCCCGGGCGGAGGCCGAGCCGTCGATGCCCACGATGATGCGTTTCATGTCAGCCCTCCTCGGGACCGGGTCCGGTGGCGGTCACCGGCCTGCGGGAGGGTCGGGTCGCTGTCCATCAGGGACTTGCGCATCGGGCACCTCCTGGGGTGTCGACGTCGCGGGCGGGGGAGCGCCCGCGCCGGTCAGCGGTCGGGCCGAACGACGAGGGGGTCGAGGACCTCCACGGCATCTGCGGGCCGGGCGGCGGGGACGGCGGCCTGCCAGATCCGGCGGCCGGTGACCTCGATGGGGTGGATGCGGACCCAGTGCGCCTTCGTGCCGATGGCCCAGTACTCGAGGCCCAGCGCCGCGGCCTGGTCCCGTTGGCGGGGATCGAGCTGCTGCGCGGTGCCCTTGACCAGGACGCTCCAGCCTGTGCGGGCCTCGGCGTCGACCTGGTCGATCTCGAAGCAGACGGCGGGGTTGCCGGCCAGCGAGGCGAGCTTGCCGCCCGGGTCGGTGCGGAAGACGATCGCCTCGTCGTCGAGGACGTAGTTGACGGGGTAGATCTCGGGCCCGGTCCGGGTCGCCACCCCCAGGCGACCGACGGCGTGGCTGGCCAGCAACTGCCAGCACTCGGCCTGGGACAGGAACTCCATGGCGGTGGTCCGGTCGATGCTGCCCACGGGTCTCCTCCTCCGCGTCGCTCTCGCCTCAGCGTGCGCCCGGGGGGAGCGTGGGCGTAGGGCCGCCCGCCCCCGGGCGGCGGGACCTTCGCCCCTACGACCGGGTTCGGGTCAGCGAGCGCCGAGGGTGACCGACTGGGGCACCATCCTCCGCCGCGGCCCCCGACGCGCGCCCCGAGCACCGATGAGTGCCGTCGCCGACGTTCGTCTGCACCAGCATGACGACGACGGAACCGGTGACCGAGGTCGATGCTCGCTTCGGCGACGAGGGTGTGGGCCCCACGCCGTGGGCGGAGGGACGGCGCGTGTTGGAGACCGCGGGGCAGTACTGGGTCTCGACCGTGCGCGCCGACGGACGGCCCCACGTGGCCCCGCTCGTGGGCGTCTGGTTGGAGGGCGCGATGTACTTCGCCACCGGGCCCGACGAGCAGAAGGCCCGCAACGTGGCGTCCAACCCCCAGGTCGTGCTCACGACCGGCACGAACGACTACGCGCACGGGCTCGACGTCGTGGTCGAGGGTCAGGCGGTCCGCGTGACGGACGACGCCCACCTGCGCCGGGTGGCCGACGCCTACCTCGCCAAGTACGGCGCGGTGTGGCACTTCGACGTGGTGGAAGGCACGTTCCGGCACAACCCGGAGTCGGTTCGCGCCGACGAGATCGGCCCGGCCCTGGTCTTCCGGGTGGCCCCCACCAAGGTGCTCGGCTTCGGCAAGGGCCCGTTCAGCCAGACCCGCTGGCGCTTCACCGGCTGAGCGGCCGCACCGGGTGTGCCGGGTGCGGCCGCCCCTCGGGTGTTACTGGGTGCCCTGCCAGGCGTAGGCCATGACGATGCCCATGACGCCCTCCCAGGGTTGGGAGTTGTCGTAGCGGGAGACGACGGAGAAGCGCTGACCCGCGCTGACCCTGACGTGCAGCGGGCACGTGTCGATGGACCCGGGAGCGCCGTGCTCGCCGTGGCTGTGCTCGTAGTTGGCCTTCATCGTGCACTCGAGGCCGGTGGCCTCGTCGCGCAGCCCGATGTTGATGCCGCCGGCGTGCAGGTGGCCGCCGGCGCCGACCATGTAGCCGTTCCACGGCGCCGACCACGTCCGCGTGTTGGTGTGGACGCTCCCGGCGCCGCCGTCGCCCGGCACGTCGTACTCGGAGTTGGTGCAGCCGGTGACGTCCAGGAAGAACGGGGTGACGCCGCGGGTGTTGGTGGCGGTGGCCCCCGGCTGGTAGGCGACCTTGTACTGGATGTACACCTGCCGGGTCGTCGTGGACTCGTTCATGATGTGCCAGAGGCCGCTCCAGCTCTCGCCGGCCCCGACCATGTAGGCGTAGGGGTCCGGGAACCGGATGGGCGTGCGCTCGCTGCCCGAGGCCGCGAAGCGCTCCGGCCAGTTGCCGCAGAACTGCGACTGGCGGGCCGGGTTCATCAGCACGACGTGGTGCAGGTGCACGTCCTGGTGGCCGACCGGGTTGCCGGCGGCGTCGACGATGTCGAAGTCGATGGCCTTCATGCCGAAGGCGCCGGACGGACGGGGCAGGTTGCTGCGCGAGCCCTGGCTCTCGGAGCCGGACTGCCCCTCGGGAGCCAGGTTGAACGGGCCGATCCGGTAGTTCGCGACGATCACCTCGCCTCCCCCGGGCGGCGCGTTCTCGATCGGGTCGCAGCCCGTGGCCCCGAGCAGCAGTGCCGCTGCGGCCACGGCCACGGCGAGTGTGCGCGGGCGTACTCGTCTCATCGGTTCCCCCCTTGTCGCGGCCGCAGGGCGCGGCCCTACTGGCCTGGGAGGCCCCAGCGCTGCACGTCCATTCCCCTCCGCAACGCGCCCCCCAGCACGTGGTATTGCCCCGGATCCTAGGCGGGCGCCCGCGGTGTCTGCCTCGTATCGCGTTCCTCCGGCCCTGCCGACGTCGCCGGGGTCGTCGCCTCGTCGTATCCGGCCACGACCACGACCACCAGTGCCGGGCGCCCGGGAGGGCGGCGAGGCCGGCTTTCCGGGTCCGGCCGCCGCCCTCCCGGCGTCAGCCCCGCCCGCCGAGGGCGTCCGCGAGCAGCGGCAGCAGGAGGTCGCGGACCGACACGACGCCGGCGAGTTCGCCGTCCTCGTCGACGACGGGGACGTGGCGGATGACGTCGTCGAACATGAGGTAAGCGACGTCGATCAGCCGTTCATCGGGGCGCACCGCGATGACGCGGGGCGTCATCGCCTCCGCAGCCGTGGTGGCGTCGGGGTCGGCGCCCTCGGCGAGAGCCATCACGACGTCGCGCTCGGACAGCACGCCCACGAGGTCGGTGGCGGTGCCGATGACGGCGGCGCCGGCCGAGGCGGCCCACAGCTGGGTGGCGGCCTCGCGCAGGGTCATGGTGGGGTCGAGCACGACGGCGGGGCGGACGAGGTGGTCGGCCCGTTCCTCGAGGCTGAGGGCGTCCATGGTGGTGACCTCCTGGTCAGGACGTGCCCGGGTGCCCGAGGGGACGGACCAGGACGGGCACGGGGCTGTCGTGGATGATCTCGGCGGTCTCGTTGCCGCGCCGGAGGCGGGCGGCGCCGCGTCGGGCGTGGGTGGCGACGGCGAGGAGGGTGGCGGGCTGCTCGGCCAGGTGGCCGAGCAGGCCGTCGCGGGGGGACAGGGGGTCCCACACGATCGCGGTGTCGACGTCGACGCCGGCCAGCTCGGGCCGGTCCCGAAGGCGGGCGAGGTAGGCGTCGGGGTCGTCCGGCCCGAAGGCCCGGTAGCGGTGCGCACCGGGGACGATCGACGCCGGGGCCGGCTCGGCGACCGTCACGAGCGAGAGGCGCCAGCCGCGGTGGCGGGCCCAGGCGGCGGCGTCGGCCAGGACGGCCTCGGCCGCCGGTGTGCCGTCGAGGCAGGCGACGATGCGCCGGGGCCCGTCGCCGTCGTCCGGCGGGACACGGGCGTGCGCGCCGACGGCGACGAGCGGCCGGCCGGTGTGGGCGGCGACCTCCGTGAACTCGGTGCCGAAGATCGGCTCGCCGCGGTTCCAGCCGTGGGTGGCCATGCACAGCAGTGCCGGGCCCAGGGCGTCGGCCGCCTCGCGGACGCCGGCCACCGCGGCCCGCTGCCGGGCGTGATGGACGGGCAGCTCGGGCCAGCGGACCGTCAGCGCAGCCAGGTAGCGCGCCAGCCACGGCTTCTCCGGGGGCGCGGCGACGGCCACGGCGTGGACCTCGGCGCCGAACCGGCGGGCGAGCCAGAAGGCGGGGCCGAGAGCCAGCTCGGCGAGCATCGACCCGTCGATCGGGACCAGCACCACGCGGTAGGCGAGGACCTCGGGGCCCGGGTGGGTCGCCGCCTGAGTTGCTTCCGTCGCCGCCATCGGGCCCCTCCTTGTCCGACCTCACCATGCGGCCTCCCGGGCCGGTGGCGTAGGGCCGAAGGGCCCGGCCCGACGGCCCGAGGGCACGGGGTGGACGCACGCACGACCACTGCTTCCGTCCGTTCGGGCCCTTCGCGATGTGACCAGAGTCTTTCGTCACTACTTAGGGCCCCAGGCCGGGAGGACACTGCCCGCGCGGGCGGACGACGAAAGGAGCACATGGTGCGAGTGCGTATGACGGCGGCGGTGGCAGTCACGGCCGCACTCATCGGCGGGAGCGTCCTCACGGGTGCGGGCCCGGCATCGGCGCAGGAGCAGTCTTCCCCGATACCAGTCGTGGGGGACTTCGCCGGCGATGCCAGGGAGGAGGTCTTCATGTACTTCCCCGGGGGCCGAGATCGACTGGCTGGTGTCCTTGGCCCGTAGCGGCGACACGGTGACCACCACCAGGACCCCCTTCACGGTGAACCGGAACTACCAGCCCGTCGCCGGCAATTTCGACGGGGACCCCCACGACGAGATCGTCTGGTACGGCTACGGCTTCGACCCCGACTACCTGTGGAACTTCACGAGCGCGACGAGCGCCACCAGCACGGCGATCACCGTGAACGGGCTCTACAACCCCGTCGCCGGTGACTTCGACGGCAATGGTGTCGACGACATCTTCTGGTACGGGCCCGGCCCGTCCCCGGACCACCTCTGGTCGTTCGCGGCGGATGGCTCGCACACGTCGACGCCCAAGACGGTGAGCGGCTACTACGCCCCGGTCGTGGGCTCCTACGGGACCGACGCCACCGACGACATCTTCTGGTACAACTTCGACCCGCCCGGGCCTGACACGCTCTGGGACTTCCGGGCCGGGACCACGTCGTACGTGGTGCGGCGGTACACGGTGACCCGCTACTACCAGCCGCTGTCACTCGATGTCTGGAACGACGGCTTCGGCGGTGGCGACATCTTCTGGTACGGCTTCGGCCCCGACCCCGACTACCTGTGGGACTTCGCCGACGGGCGCAGGGTCTCGTCGACGCGCGACCCGGTCAACGGGTTCTACTGGCCGATCGCCACCGGCGACTTCTTCGGGGACGGTTCCGACGACGTCCTGTGGTTCTCCTTCGAGTTGGGCTTCGGTGCCAACGTCTGGGACCACTCGGTGAGCGGCACGACGCTGGTGCGGGACCGGTTCTTCCTGCCCGGCTCGGCCTTCTTCGGCGCGGCGGCGGCCACCTCGGCGACGGCCCAGGAGCTGGGCTCGGCGTCCGTGGCCTCCCGCTGACGGCCCCGTAGCAGGAGCACGACGAGGGGCGGGGCCGGCGGGCCCCGCCCCTCCCGCGCGTACCGGGCGACGCCAGAGCCACGGGACCAACGGCCGTGACGGCGGGGGCCGGGCGGACCACGATGGGGCCATGGGTGGCACGCCCCTCGACCACGTCGTCGTCCCCCTGGGCCCGATGCACGCCCGGGCGGTCGCCGTGCTCGCCCGGCGCCTCGCCCCGGTCGTCGGCCCGTCCGTCCTCGTGCCGGCCGTGGCCCACCTGACCCTCGTGTCGTTCCGGGGCCTGGCCCGCTCCGACGCCGTGGCGGCGCTGCGGCCCGTGGCCGTGGCCGCCGCGCCGTTCGCCGTCCACGCCCACGGCTACGGGGTGTTCGCCGGCGACGGCCCGAACCGCCTCAGCCTCCACGTCACGGTGGTCCGTACGTCGGCGCTGGACGCGCTCCACCAGCGGGTGCGGGCCGCACTCGCCGGCGGCGGGGCCACTCTTGACGGGGTCACCGAGCCCGCCGTGTGGACGCCGCACGTGACGCTGCTCGGCGAGGGCCTCACGCCGGCGGTGCTGGCCCGGGCGATCGAGCTCCTCGTCGCCCGCCCGCATCCGAGCTGGGACGTCGAGGTGGCGGCGATGGCCGTCTCCCGGCCCGACGAGCCGCCGGGCGGCGACATGCTGACGTTCCGGGCCGGCGCCGCCGAGCCCCCGCTGACGGCGCCGGCCTCGGGCCGGGTGCCGGGACCGTCCTCGCGACGGTCACCGGTTCACGATCCGAACGGCGTCACGGGTTCGGGTGCGCCCCCGCGCGGGCCCTCCGAAAGGTCGTCGAAGGCGAAGGGCGGGTAGTCGTCGACGAGGAGGAGCAGGTAGGCCTCGACGCGGAGAGACCAGCGGGCGGTCCCGACGACGAAGGCGCGCAGGCTGTCCGGCCAGCGGCCGGTGAACAGGACGGCGAAGGCCGCGACGACCAGCACGATCAGGGCGGCCAAGCTGAGCAGGGCCAGGACCAGCACGTGCGGGATCACGAGGACGAGCCGGAAGAAGGTCGTCAGGCGGTTCCGGTCCTCGAGTTGGGGCGACACGTCGAGGCGGACGTGCGGGTCGTCCCCGGGGTCCTCGACCGACGTCGTGAAGCTGAACGGCGGGTAGGCCTCGCGCAGGAACCCCACGTAGGACGCCGTGCGCATCCAGTAGCGGAGGTACATGGCCTGGAACGAGGCGAGCCCGGCCGGGAGGCGCCCCGTGAACAGGATCCAGAACCACGAGACCACGGACACCGCCTGGGACGCCGCCTGGAGGGCCTGGAGGATGACGAGGTGCGGGAGGGCGAGCGCCCACTGGGCGAACGGCCGCCAGCGGTCCTGCTCGGGGTCGGCCTCGATGTCGAGGCGGGTGGGGTAGGCGATCGGGTCGGTCATGCCGGTGCCTCCTGCGTTCGGTGCTCACCCTCATCGTCGGGTCGTGCGACTCGTCCGCCCAGGGCCGTTGGGCACGGCTGCGGGACCCTTCGACCCGTTCGGCGTGCGGCCCCCGCCCGGCCGGCGTGTCGCTTCCGGGTGGTGCCGCAGGTGGCGGCCGCCCGGAGACGGTCGCCGCGTGGTCGTCGGCCGTCCGGCAGGCCGGCCTCGATCGCTGTGGCCCGGAGCGCCGGGAGAACGGGGCTGCTCGGGTGCCCGACCCGGTGCTCCGCCGCCACCTGCGGCTCCACCCAAGCTGACGCGTCGGGGCGGGCGGCAGTAGGGCCGAAGGTCCCATGGGGCGGGTGCGCCCGCGGCGAGCCGGGGGAGGGCCGAACGCGGGGCGCGACGGGCCGGTCGGCCCTGCCCGCCCGCCCCCGACGCGGCGGACGGTGAGGCCATGGAATGGCCGAAGGGACGATGGCGGGTCGCCTGCCTCGTCGTCGTGCTCGCCACGGCGATCATCGCCGTGTCCGCGCTGATCTGGGGCGGTGACGCCGGCGAGGAGGAGCCGTCCGGCGCTGCGACGGCGTCGACCGAGGCCACGTCGACGGAGGCAGAGCCGTGACGGCCGACGGGTTCCCGGACGATGCCGACGGCCCCGCCGTACGGGTCTCCCCGCTGCGCGGCCGCGAGCTCGGGCCGCTCGCCCGCCTGGCCGCGGCGGTCACGGCCCGGGCCACCGGCGGTGACGCGCCCCGGTTCATCACCACGCTCGGCCGCCACCGCGGCCTGTTCCGCCACTGGCTGCCCTTCTCGGCCTCGCTGCTGTTGCGGGGCGACCTGCCGGCGGAGGATCGTGAGCTGGTGGTGCTGCGTACCGCGTGGCGGTGCGGGGCCTGGTACGAGTGGGCGCACCACGCCACGCTGGGGGTCGAGGCCGGGCTCGCCCCGGAGGACGTCGAGCGTGTCGCGGACGGACCGTCGGCGCCGGGCTGGAGCGATCGCCAGCGCACCCTCCTGCGGGCCACCGACGAGATGCACGACCGGCGGGTGGTGGGCGACGAGACCTGGCCGGCCCTCGCGGGGGAGCTGTCCCCGCCGGAGCTGGTGGAGCTGTGCCTGCTCGTGGGCCACTACGAGATGCTCGCCATGACGCTCAACAGCCTCGGGACCGCGCCGGAGCCGTCGACCCTCGCCCGGCTCCGCCCGGCCGACCGGGTGCGAGCCGGTGAGCTCCGGGACCAGCTGACCGCCCGGCGCCGGGCCTTCACGGAGCCCCGGCCCGGGGACCCCCGCCCCGGGACTCCCTGAGCGGCCGGGCCGGCCGATCGCTCAGGATGTGGTGGCCGGCCGCCCGGTCCGGGCGGCCACAGTATCCCGGGCCGCCATCGCGGCCGGGACGACCCGGAAGACGGCGGCGCCGGCGGTGAGGCCGGCCCCGGCGGACACCAGCAGGGCCGTGGCGCCGGCGGGGAGGCGCCCGCGCCGGCGGGCCTCGTCCCAGGCGACCGCCAGCCCGGCGGTGTGGATCGGCCGGGCGCGCTCGGCGGCCACGGCCTGGTCGGTCGACAGCCCCGCCGCCTCGCGCAACGCCCGCAGGAACCGGGCGTCGAGCGGGTTGGCGATGACGACGTCGACGTCCTCGGGGCGCAGCCCCTGCTCGCGCAACGCCCGGGCGGCGATCTCCCCGGCCCAGGCGCCGGCGGACTCGCTGAAGCCGGGCAGCTCCTCGACGAGCAGCCGGTTGTGGCCCCGGACGAAGCCGACCTCGGCCCGGAACAGGTGTTCGGCCGGGCGGTGGGCGAAGGCGAAGGCGGAGACGCCCGCCGGCCCGTCGGCCCAGCCGCAGGCCAGGGCAGCGCCGGCTGCGGCGAAGGGGAAGTGGCGGGTGAGCCGGCGGCCCGGGTTGGCGTCGCCGGCCACGACGAGGGCGTGGCGGATCGTGCCGGCGGCGAGGAACCCATGGGCCACCCGCAGCCCCGTGAGCAGGCCGCAGGCGCCGTTGGCGACGTCGAACGAGAAGGTGCCGTGGTCGCCGTCGTGGGGGTCCTCGGGATGCGCGCCGATGTCCTCCTGGATCAGGGCGGCGAGGGCGGGCTCGCCCAGGAGGCGGTCGTGGTAGATCCCGACGTTGATGAGCAGGTCGACGTCATCCGGCGTCAGCCCGGCCCGGTCGAGGGCGGTGCGGGCGGCGGCGTCGGTGAGGCCGAGCGCCCCGCGCCGGCCGCGGTGGTGAGAGACGACGGCGAGGCCGTCAACGGTGGTTCCCATGCGCCTTCACGACTCCTTCGCCGATGGTGAACAGGACGACGCCGATCTCGAGGCCCGAGGCGAGCGCCAGGAGGGCGACGCGGTCGCCCGGCCGCACCCGCCCGGCCTCCAGTTCCTCGACCAGCGCCACGATGTGGGTGGTGGAGGCCGTGTTGCCGTAGCGGTCCACGGTGACGACCGCCGGGTGCCGGAGGGTGTCGCCGAAGGCCTCCTCGACCACCTTCGTCCCCGAGCGGATGGCCCGCGCCGAGGTCTGGTGGGGGATGACCACGTCGATGTCCGCCAGCGTCAGGCCGGCGGCATCGAGCGCCTCGCGCAGCAGCACGGGCGTGTCGGCGATGGCGACGCGGTGGATGGCGCGCGCCTTGGTGAACATGCGGGCGCCGGGCTCCCGCCGGCCCGGGTAGGCACGGCACAGGCGGCTGTGGTCGGCGACCGTGGTGAAGCCGGCGAACTGGATGTCCCCCGGCGAGCCCTCCGACCCGGCGGGGGCGCGTTCGACGAGCACCGCGGCGCCGGCGTCGCCCAGCGTGAGGGAGGCCAGCTCGCGGCTGAGGATGCCGTGCACGTGCTTGGCGGCGTTCTGGCCCAGCTGCGAGATGTACTCGCCGCTCACGACGAGGGCGCGGCGGACGGCGCCCTGCCGGATCAGGTTGTTGGCGATGAACACCCCGGTGAGGGTCCCGGCGCACGCGTTCGACAGGTCGAAGGCCAGGGCGTCACCGGCGCCGACGTGCTCGGCGACCGAGACGGACAGCGGCGGCTCGAACCGCTGGTTCAGGCCCCCGCGGTAGCGGGTGATGCTGCAGCTCACCACGAGGTCGATCCCCGCGGCGCCGTCCGGGGCGCCGGCGAGGCAGTCGTCGGCGGCGGCGAGGGCGAGGGACAACGAGTCCTCGTCGCCGACGGAGACCTGGCGGGTGCGGATGCCGGTCAGCCGCTCGAGGTCGATCCCGGTCCGGTGCCGGGTCGACGCCATGAGCTCCTCGGTGGAGAGCGTGGTGGCGGGCAGGTGGCGCCCGACGGCGGCGATGCGGGCCGTGTACGGGTTGCGGCCGTCGCCGGGGCTCCGTTCGGCCATGAGCCAGTGGGTCACGGTGGGTCCTCCAGGGAATGGGCGCCGAGGGCGCCGAGGTCGGCCTCGATGCCCGCCACCACGACGTCGACGTCCGGGCAGGCGTCGGCGTCGGCGGTCAGGCAGATCCGCAGCGCGTCGCCGTAGGAGAGCACGGCGGCACCGAGCGACAGGTTGGCGGCCAGCGGGACGATCGGGACAGCCTCCAGCATCCGGGCGCCGAGCAGGTAGAGCGGGACTGGCGGTCCCGGCACGTTCGTGACCACCAGGTTGACGAAGGGCTGGTGCTCCGCGGCCCGGACCAGGCCCCGCACGAGCGGCATGGGCAGCAGGTCGGCGGCGTGCAGGGCGGCGGAGAACCCGTCGGCCTCGTGGCGGCCCTTGAGCCGGCGGGTGGCCGACGCCACGAGGCCCAGGCGCTCGACGGGGGACGCCACGCCCACCGGCAGCGGCGCCAGCACGGCGCTGACCTGGTTCCCGAGGTCGTGGTCGTCGTTCTCGGCCCGTTCGTTGACCGGCACCAGCGCCTTGAGCACGAGGTCGTGGGGCACCGGCTCGCCGCGCGCCACGAGCAGGGCCCGGAGCCCCCCGGCCACGGCGGTGAGGACGACGTCGTTGACCGTCGCCCCGGCCGCCTTCCCGGCGGCCTTCACGTCGACGAGCCGGGCACCCGTCCAGGCCAGCCGGCGGTCGGGGCCGGCCGGGACGTCCAGCGAGGTGCGCGGGGCCAGCAGCCCCTCGTCGATCACGGCGGCGATCGCCCCGGCGACGGCGGCGGCCCGGCGGGCGGTCGCCCGCGGCCGGAGCACGGTGTCGGCCACCGGCCGCAGGACGGTGGTCACCGACCCGGTGGCGGCGCCGGCCAGGAGCTGCAGGGCGTTGGGCGAGGCCGGGGCCGGGGACGCGGCGTCGGACGCCGGGCCGCCGGGGACGGCGGGCGGGCGCGGGACGGGCCGCGCCACCGGCTCGGGGACGGGCACGGGGACCGTGCCGGCGGGGTCGAGGTCGAGCAGCACGGCGGCGAGGTCGACGCCGCCCACGCCGTCGACGATGGCGTGGTGCGCCCGCTCGACCATCCCCACCTGCCCGCCCGCCAGCCCGGTGACGAGATGGATGTCCCAGGGGGGGCGCTCGTGGTCGAGCGGCGCCGTGTGCAGCTCCGCCGCCAGCCGGCGGAAGGCGTCGTCGTCGCCGGGCGGCGGGAGCGACACGTGCTGCACGTGGCGGGCGACGTCGAAGCCGGGATCGTCGACCCAGTGGGGCCGGTCGCCGGCGAACCACCCGGGGGCCAGGCGCTGGCGCAGCCGCGGGAGCGCACCGAGCCGGCTCGCCACGTGCGACCGGATGGCGTCGAGGCGCAGGTCGCCGTGCTCGTCGAGCAGGGGGTCGGCCTCGAAGACGGCCACCGCCCCGACGTGCACCGGGCGTCCGGGGTGCTCGAAGGCGAGGAAGCTGGACTCGAGTGCGGTCAGGCGATCACCGTCCACGACGGCTCCTCCCGTCGTCGTCGGGCGCGGCGGGCCTCCCGAGCGCTACCACCTCGTCGAGGCCCTCGTCGAGGCAGGCGACGAAGGCGACGGGGTCGGTGATCGCGGCCCGGTCGGCCGTCACCGCCACGCAGGCGTCGGGACCGTGCGAGAGGAGGGTGACGCTGCAGGCCGTACCGGCGGTGGGGGCGAAGGCGAACAGGCGCTCCACCCGGGCGCCGGCCAGGAAGGCCGCGCCGTCCAGCCCGCGCAGGTCCACGACGTTCAGGTCGATGCCCCGGAGCAGGGCCCCGAGGGTTCGAGCCACCGCCGCGGGCGGCAGCAGGTCGAGGCCGGCGGCGACCACGCCGGTGGCGCCGAGGGCGGGTTCGGCCCGCCAGCGGCGGACGATGGCGCCGGCGATGCGGGCCCGCGTGGCCGGGTCGGGGTCGTCGACCGGCAGGACGAGTCGCGCCATGGTGAAGCGGTTGCCGCCGCCGGGCTCGTCGTCACCCCTCCGGTTCACCGGGATCGAGGTCGGCATCTCCACGACGGTGACGCCGTGGAGCTCGTGGTAGCGGCGGTAGGCGCCGCTCACCGCGGCGAGCAGCACGTCGTTGACAGTCCCGTCCACGGCGGCTGCCGCGGCCCGCAGGTCGGCGAGGGGGACCGTCCGGGCGTGCAGGGCCCGGTCCAGCCCCCGTCCCGCCAGGAGGGGCGAGCCGGTCGCCGGCGCCGGCCGGAGGAAGCGCCACAGCGACCGTCCCAGCCGGGTGGGCGCCGTCACGGCGTCGACGGGGTGGCGGGCCGGGACGGTCGCCGCCCGCACGACGCGAGCGGCGGCGCCTGCGATCCCGGCGTCCCGGGGCGCGGCCTCGTCCCGGCCCGCGGTGGTGCCGCCGTCGGGCGGCGCGGGCTCGTCGCGTCGGCGCGCCGGGCCCCGACGGGTGGGGTCGAGCAGGTGGTGGGCGAGGCGCAGGGCGCCGACGCCATCGGCGATGGCATGGTGGAAGCGGAGGGCGAACGCAGCGGCGCCGCCGTCCAGGCCCTCGACGATCGTCAGCGACCACGGCGGCCGCTCGAGGTCGAAGGGCGCGGCGGCATCCGGCCCCACCAGCGCGAGGACCTCGTCCAGCCCGCCGCCGGCGATCCGGGCCCGCCGGACGTGGTGGTCGAGGGACACCTCGGCCCGGCGCCAGGCCGGGCGGCCGAGGCCGAGCGGGGGCGGGGCGAGCCGATGGCTCAGGACAGGCACCTCGCGACACGCCCGGGTGACGGCGGACGCCAGCCTGCGCGGGCCCGGGGCCCGGTCGAGCAGGCCGACGACCAGCACGGTGGAGCGCAGCACCGGGTCGGCCTCGATCCGCCAGAGGAGGTCGTCCTCGGGGGACAGCGGTGGCGGTGTCGCGACGTCGGTCATGAGCCCTCCACAGTGGTCCGGTCGTCCGGTTGCTCCCCTCCAGCATCCGCCCCCGCCCGGGGCGCCGACGAGGGCCGAAGGGCCCGGGCCGGACGGCCATGGGGCTCTGCCCGCCGCCGGCCCCGTCCGTAGCGTGCGGGGCAGGGACCAGGACGGCGAGGGACGGCGCGATGGCGGTGCGGACGCTGGGCCGGACCGCGAAGCACCGGCGCGGGCGGGCGGCCGCGCCGGCCGGGGTACCAGAGGTCCTCCTGCGTCCTTGCCAGCACGCCCCTGACTCGCGAGCCGGCACCGCTGTTTCGGCGGCATATCGCCAGCGGCGGGCCCGGGCGCTTCGGTCGGCCGCGGCCGGGCCGGTCGGCGGGTCAGGCGGGGATGCGGTCCGGGATGGCCCCGTCGAGGAGCTGGTCGCGGTCCTCCTCGAGAGCGAAACCGGCGTCGATCATGGCGTCGGTGGCCTCCTCGTAGGCGGTGAGGTACTCGTCCCGCGAGGCGTACAGCTCGCCCAGCTGCTCGTCGTCGAGCGGCGTGGTGCTGCCCATGAGCAGGCAGATGATCGACGAGTCCTCCGGGGCGAGGCCCGAGAGCACGTCGACCGGGGCGTCGACGGCCGGGGTCCGGACGCCGCCCTGCACGTTGCCCACCGGGTCGAGCACGAAGCTCGGCGACGAGCCGGACTCGTCGACCTCGAGCCGGGGCGCCTCCCGGGGCGGCGTGCCGTCGGCGACCCAGGTGTCGAGGTGGCGCAGCGCCGCCCGCAGGACGAAGGCCTGCTGGCCCCGGTTGATCGGCTGGGCACAGCCGAGCATGTCCTCGGTGTCACCGAGCTGGAACTTGTCGGCGTGGGCGGTGCCGGCGACCTCCCACAGTCGCAGGTGGTCGTGGTCCGGCTGCCGGGCCGGCAGGTACCAGAGCAGGCCGACCACGTCGGTCTCGGTCTGCACGACGATCACGGGCACGTCGTTGTCCGCCCGGATCGTCGTCGGCTCCCCGCCGAGGGTGCCGGCGATGTCGATGCCGGCGTCGGGCTCGCCCAGGGGCGCCGACGCCCCGCCGCGGCTGTGGACCAGGAACCCGTCGAAGGCGCCGGTGAGCGGCTGGACCCCGTTCACGTAGGTGGTGAGCGCGTAGGCCGACTGGGACTCGCCGACCGCCAGCACCCGTTCGACATCGAGCCCGTCGAGCGGCTCCCCCTCGCCGGAGGACCGCAGCGCCCGTCCCGCCTGCGTGTAGATGTCGTAGGAGAAGGCGTCGCCGGGGTGGTGGAGCTCGCCGTAGCGGTCGGGGTCCTGGGCGCGCAGCCCCTGGCCCAGGCCGGCGCCCTCGAGGCCGGGCACCTGGACCGCCACCTCGCCGCCCTCGATGCCGATCCGCTGCGCAGAGACGCCGGCCCAGGCGTAGCCGCCGCGCAGCAGTTCGTCGGCGAGGTAGGTGTAGTCGGGCGCGGCGTCGGCGCCCCCGCTGACGTTGAGCCACTCCACGACGACCGTGCCGTTGAACGCGTCCGGGTCCTCCGGGCGGCGCACCACGACCCGCGTGGCGTAGTCGGCCTCCTCGCCCGGCTCCAGCTCGAACGACCCGTCGCCGGGGAGCGGCCCGGCGGACGTGTAGGACGTCGCCGTCCCGGTCGCGGCGTACTCGGCCTCGGCGTAGCCCGCCTCGTCCAGCGCGGGGCCGGTGCCGGCCGTGGCGAGCGCCACGCCCTCCCCGCCCTCCAGGGGCTCAAGTGCGGCCGCCGGGCCCGCCGGGCGCGGCCCCGCGGTCACCGTCGTCGTCCCTCCGTCCTCGGAGGCGTCGTCACCCGACGAGCACCCGACGGCCGCACCCGCGACCATGAGCACGGCCGTGATCCCGCGCAGCCCGAAGCGCACCGGTGGTCCCCTCCTTCGTCGGCAGGCGTCCCCCGCGCCCGTTATTCCCTTCTAGAGGAATTAATCGAGCAGGGTCAAGCCCGGCGGGGAGCCGGCGTTCGAGGAGCCGACCGTCGTGGTCGGTCGGCGCGAACCGGGCGGCCCGCCGGACGGCGTCGTCCGCCCCGGGATCGCCCGGCGGGCCCGCGCCCTGCGTCGGCGGGGTCGGCGCCCGGCCCGCCGCCGGGCAGGCCGTGGCCGTCGTCTCCGCCGGCCTCCGCGCCGACAGCACGTGCGCGCTAGACGGAGGAGGGGACGTTCCGGCCCGCCGTGAGGTGGCCGTCGGAGATGTGGAGGGTGCGGTCGGCGAAGCGGACGACGCGCTCGTCGTGGGTCACGACGATGGCGGCGGTGCTGCGCTCCTTCATCTGGCGCCGGACCAGCTCCATGACCTGCTCGCCGAGGGTGGAGTCGAGGGCGCTGGTGGGCTCGTCGAGCAGCACCAGGTCGGGCTCGTTCATGAGGGCGCGGCCTATCGCCACCCGCTGGCGCTGCCCGCCGGAGAGCTGGGCGGGCAGGTTGGCGGCGCGATCGGCGAGGGAGAGGTCGGCGAGGAGCCGGTCGGCCCGCTGCCGCGCCCGGCGGCGGTCGCGCCGCCCGAGCTCGTCGACCACGAGCAGGTTCTCGCGGGCCGTGAGGAACGGCACGAGGTTGACCGACTGGAACACGAAGCCGATCGACTCCCGGCGGAAGTCGGTCAGCCGCCGGGGGCCGAAGTCGCTGATGTCCGTCCCGGCCACGGCGACCCGGCCCTCGGTGGGGGTGAGGATGCCGCCGGCGAGCGAGCAGAGCGTCGTCTTGCCGGAGCCGGACGGCCCGATGAGCGCGAGGATCTCGCCGGGCGCCACCTCCAGGTGGGCGTCGTCGACGGCGGTGATCGTGGTGCCGCCGACCTCGTAACGCTTGGTCACGGCGGTCATGTCCAGGGCGGGGGTCATGTGCTGGCTCCGATGGCGCGGGCGGGGTCGATGCGGGCGACGCGGCGGACCGACAGGCCGGCGCCGGCGATCGCGGCGCCCAGCAGGACGGCGAGCGTGAGGACGACGGACCGGGCGGTCAGCTCGAACGGGACGGCGTCCGGCGGGACGGCGGCGTCGAAGGCGAGGGCGGCCGCCACGGCGAGGCCGGCCCCGATGGCGGCCAGGACGGCGGCCTGGGCGACGACGCCGGCGAGGAGCGTCCGGGTGCGGGCGCCAATGGCCTTGAGCACGCCGTAGAGCCCCACCCGCTCGGCCGTGAGCAGGGCGAAGAACAGGGCGGTCACTGCCACGGCGATGACCAGGGTGAGGCCGATGATCTGCTGGATCACCCCGCCGCCGATGTCGGGTACGGCCGCGGCGGCCTCGTCCGTGGTCAGGGTCGAGGTGCTACCGGTGGCCTCGTCGACGGCGGCGGCCACGCCGGCAGGGTCGGCGCCGTCCGCCACGTCGACGACGACGGCCTGCGCCGCACCCGGCGGGCGGGCGTCGCCGGGGGCGTTGGCGGCGACGAGGTCGGTGAGCGTGGTGGGGCCCACCCAGAGGCTGCCCTGGCCCTGGAACCCGGCTCGGTCGACGTAGCCGACGACCTCGATCGGCGTGCGGGCCGGCCCGAGGGCGACCGTGGTGCCGGTGCGGACGCCGCGCTCGCGCAGCGTGGCGTCCGCCAGGCCCGTGCCGGGTACCGGCGGAGCGTCGGCGCCCTCGATGGGGAGCTCGAAGCCGGCCACCACGACGTCGACGAGGTCGCGGTCGTCTCGGTCGGGCAGTCGGGCGCCGAGCTGCTGTATCGCCAGCGACCCGGTGGCGGCGACCCCGTCGACCCCCTCGACCGCGGCCCTGACATCGGCGGTCACCAGGCTTTGGGCCAGCTGGTCCTCGGCGACGGCCGAGTACACGACGAGGTCGGCGCGCTGGGTGGTGAGGACGCCGTCGGTGTTGGCGTTGAGGCCGGCGGCCAGGCCGGTGAGGAACATGACGAGGACGGAGAGGAGGAACAGGATCAGCCCGGCGGCGGCGAAGCGTCCCGGGCGGCGGCGGAGCTCGCGCAGGGCCAGCCTCACCACCGCACCCCCGCGCCCGTGGTGGCGGCGACGGGGTCGACGGCGAGCACGCGCCGCACGGATGCCAGCGAGCCCATGACGGCGAGCCCGCACACGACCACCACCCACAGCAGGACGGCGCGACCGTCGAACGCCAGGGCCAGGTCGCCCACCCGCTGTGCGGAGAAGGGGACGTAGGCGGCGACGGCGACACCGACGCCGACCGCCAGGACCAGCACCACCTGGACGAGCAGCGCCCGCACCAGCGGGCCGGCCCGGCTGCCCACCGCCCGCAACAGGGTCAGCGCCTCCGCCTTCTGCAGCGTCAGGATGAGGAAGAACAGCCCGACGACCAGCGGCACCACGAGGGCGAAGAGCACGAAGATCACGTTGAACGACTGCCGGATGCTCACGACGCCGGGGTTGCGGTCGGCGGCGTCGCCGGCCGTCAGGGCGTCGAGGACGGGGTCGGCGGCGGTGATGCGGGCGGCGAGGTCGCCGGCGTCGACGCCGTCGGCCGGCCGCACGCCGAGGACGTTCGGCGGGGGCAGCTCCGCAACGTCCGGGTTCCGCCCCGACAGCAGCATCAGGTAGGTCTCGTCGGTGGTGAACACCGTGGGCGCCACGTTGACGCCGATGTCGTCGGCCACGCCGACGACGGTCAGCTCGGTCCCACCGGGCTCGGCGGGCACCACGGCGCCCAACCCGAGGCCGCGGTCGCCGTCGGCGGCATTGGCCACCACCTCGCCCGTGCGCTCGGGCAGCCGCCCGTCGGCCAGCTCCACGACGCCGCCGAGCGCCGGGTCGGCGTAGGCGACGACGCTCGTGGCCGCGACCTCGCCGCCGGCGTCGACGGGGAACGTCGCCGCCCACACCGGCGCGGTGCCCGCCACGCCGTCGACCGACGCGACGGTGGCGGCCAGGTCGTCGGGGATCGTGCTTGCCTGCGCCGTGCGCCGCCCGTCGACGTCGAACACGAGGACGGGCGCCGTCTGGTTGCGCACGCCACCGACGAACTCGCGGATCAACGCGTCCTGCAGGCCGTACTGGGCCAGGATGAGGAAGACGAGCAGCGCCACGGCCGCGCTGAGCAGCAGGAAGCGCGCCTTGGCCCGTCGGACCTCCGCCAATGCCAGGAACATCGGACCCCCGAGATCGTTCGATGATCGAGGCCCGGGCCCGTCCGACCCCGGCGGGCCGGACGGGTCGGACCGGTCAGGACGGCAGCAGGACGCCGTCGAGGACGTGGATGACGCCGTTGCTGGTCTCGATGTCGGTCTGCGTGACCGCCACCTCGTTGCCGGCGGCGTCGGTCAGCGCCACGGCGCCGTCGGCGCCGACGCCCACCGTGAAGGTGGCCCCGTTCACGGTCGTGACCTCCTGGCCGTCGAGGCCGGCGACGTCCGACGACGGCACCGCGCCCTCGACCACGTGGTAGGTCAGGATGTCGGTCAGGTCACCCTGCGGGTCGGCGAGGAGCGTGTCCACCGTCCCTGCCGGCAGCGCCTCGAATGCGGCGTCGCTCGGGGCGAACACGGTGTAGGGGCCGTCGCCCCGCAGCGTCTCCTCCAGGCCGGCGGCCTGGACCGCCGCCACGAGGGTCTCGAAGTCCCCCGCGGTCACGGCCGTGTCGACGATGTCCTCGCCGGCCGCCGCCGAGGAGTCCTCGGTCATCATGCTGCTGGTCGTCGAGTCGTCGTTCGCCGTCGACTCCTCGGCCTGCTCGGACGCCGGCGCGGCGTCCTCGTCGTCGTCGCCGCAGGCGGCGGCGAGCAGGCTCAGGGCGACGGCGCCGGTGAGGGCTCGGGCGATCGTGGATGTCATCCTCGGGAACTCCTGTCGTGGGGCGGGCTGTGCCCCGTACTTCGTCGGGGGCCCCGTTCCGCGATGCGTCGCGATCGGACGACCCGCGCGGGCGGCCCGCGCCGGGGACCTGACCCGCGCCGTCGGGTCGGGTCAGGTCGAGGTGACCGTGACGAGGTCGACGGCGTCGACGCCCGGCTCGCCGGGGGCGGCCGGCCGGACGCCGATCGCCGTGCCGTCCCGGCAGGCGTAGGCGAACCCGACGGCGGGGTCGACCCAGCGGGCGCCGTCGCGCTCGCCGTGGCAGTCGGCGTCCAGGCTGACGAGGACCTCGCCGCCCTCGACGGGCGCACGCAGGACCAGGCCGACACCCACCCGGCCGGCTCCGACCCGCAGCCAGCCCCGGTCCTCGGACCAGCGGGCGGCCCGGGCGGCCGCCCGCCGCCCGGCGGCGTCGGGCCCGCGCAGGACGAGGGCCCACCCGTCGGCGGTGGCCGTGGTCAGGTCGAGCCGGGCGGTGTCGGACGCCCAGTCCACGACGGTGGGCCCGTCGCCCGCCGGCCCGGCCACGGGCTCGGGTCGGGGCGTGCAGCCGAGCGAGGCGCAGGCGTCGGCGGCCACCTCCTCGGGGGTGGCCGTCGTCCACTCGGCGGTCGTGCCGGACGACGTGTCCAGCTCGGCGACGGGCGTGGCGACCAGGGTGCCCACCTCACCGACGGCGTCGGCGAAGGCGACCGTGAAGGCGGCGCCGTCGGGCCGTAGCACGGCGTAGGCGCCGCCGGTGGCCTCGACGACGACCCCGCGCACGGACGAGGGGGCGACGTCGCCGGACGCCTCCGGTGCCGACTCGGGCTCGACCGCGGGCACGCCGGCCGAGGCCGCCGTGGTCGCCGTGGTCCCGGGCCCCGCCATGTCGACGGACGCTGGGTCGTCGTCCCCGCCCAGCACGATGGCGGCACCGAGGGCGACGGCGACGGCCACGGCCACCACGGCGGCGGCGAGCGTGCGGCGGGTGGCCACGGCGCCTCAGGCGGTCGCCAGCACGTCGAGGCCGCCGCCGGCGAGCAGCTCGCCGCACAGGCGACGCTGCAGCTTGCCGGACGACGTCTTCGGGACCGATCCCGGGGCCACCACGGCGACGCGGGGCCGGACGTTCAGCTCGGCGTGGACCCGTCGCTGCACCGCCCGGGCCACGTCCGCTGGCCGGGCGGCGTCCGGGGGGCCGGTGGCGCCGGGTGGGGACGACGCCGGCTCGGCCACGACGACGACCTCCTCGGTGCCGAGGCCGCTGCGGCGGCCGAAGGCGACGACGCGGCCCGGCCGGGCACCGGCGACGCCCTGTGCGATCCGCTCCACCTCGGCGGGGACAAGGTTGCGGCCGCCGACGATGATCAGCTCCTTCGAGCGCCCGCAGACGACGAGCCGCCCGTCGTCCCAGAACGCCAGGTCGCCGGTGCGGACGGGCCCGAGCGGGACCGGGGCGCCGCCCGGGCTCGCCGGCGGGCCGCACACCGCCGTCCCCGAGACCACGACCTCGCCGACGCCGACGCCGCCGAAGGCGGGGGCGCCGGGCAGGTCCGGGGGCGGCTCGAGGGTGACGTCGATCCCGGCCAGCGGCGTGCCCACCGCCACCAGGCCGTCGCGGGCCAGGCCCCGCCCGTCGACGACGGCGGCGTCCTCGCCGGGCCGACACAGCGTCACGGCGAGCGGGGCCTCGGCCAGCCCGTACGCCGGCACGAGCGCCCCCGGGCGCAGCGAGCGCGCCGTGGCCAGGCCCGCCATGTCCCGCACGGTGTGCGGCGAGATCGGCTCGCCCCCGTCGACGAAGGCGCGCATCCGGGTGAGGTCGGGCGCGGCCCGGCCGGCGAGGTGGCGGGCGACCACGCGGTAGGCGAAGTCGGGGGCGGCCGTGAACGTCCCGGAGCCCTCGGCGCAGAGCGACAGCCACGACAGCGGGCGGCGCATGAACGACGCCGGTGACGCCAGGACCAGCTCGTGGCCCAGGAACAGCGCCAGGCAGAGCATGCCGACCAGGCCCATGTCGTGGAACAGCGGGAGCCAGCTGACCGCCACCTCGTCCGGGCCGTCGATGCCCAGGTGGCGGGCGGCGGCCCGCACGTGGTCGACCAGGGCGCCGGCGGGCACCAGCAGGCGGCCCGGCTCGCCCGTCGTGCCGCTCGTGTACTGGACGATGGCGACGTCGCCCGCCGACGGGACGGCGCCCACCGCCCACGGCGCCCGCCACGCGGCGGCAACCAGCCCACCGGTCGCCCCGGCCCCCCCGGGCGGCACGACGGCGACGGGCCGTGTGCCCGGGGGCGCGTCGTCGCCTGCGTGGCCGCCGGGCCGCTCCACCTGGACGGCGGCGCCGGCCAGCCAGGTGGCGACGATGCCGGTGACCAGGTCGACGCTCACCGCCGACGGCACGCGCATGACCCAGCCCGGGCCGATCCCCTCGACGCGGGTCAGGTGGTCGGCGGCGGCGGCGGCGCGGTCGATGACCTGCGCCCACGGCTGCCGCCGGCCGCCGGCGACCCGGGCCGCGTCCGCGCCGCCCGCACCCTTCCCGCCGCCCGTCCCGTCCACGACGGTCACGCCGGTGCCCGAGGCGGCGACCTCGCCCGCCAGGGCCCCGAAGACCGCGGGGAGGGCGCCGGCGGGCTCAGCCACGGGCCGCCGGGGCGGCCCCGGCTCGACGGGCACCGGCGTTGAGCGCCCGGACCAGGTCGGCCACCGTGTCGGACGAGTCGAAGTCGACCTCGTCGATCGCCGTGCGGGACTCGACTGCGTCGTCGATGGCGATGAGCAGCTCCAGCGTCTGGAGGGAGTCGAGCTCGAGGGCCCGCAGCGGCGTCGCCGCCTCGACCTCGTGGTCGAACCCGAGCGAGTCGAGGGCGTCCCGCACGCAGTCGAGCGTCACCTCGCGGTACCGCAGCATCAGTGCCCCCGGTGGGGCGGTGGGCCTGCGGGCTGGCCCACCAGCGTCAGCAGCGTGAACACGGCGGGGGAGCCCGGGGGCACCAGCGCCGTCCCGGCCGCCCGCAGTTCGAGCTCGCGGCCGGCGCCGCCGCCCTCGATCGTGCACAGCACCCGGCACGTGAACGTGACGGCCGGCCCGCCGCCGGCCAGTGGCTCGACCGCCATGTCGAGCACCCGTCCGGCCACCGTGAAGGACGGGGGCACCACCTGGGAGAGGACGGCCCCGATGTGGGCGCGGCCCCAGGCGCAGGCGCCGTCGGGCATGACCAGGAGGCTCGGGGGCGCGTCGGCGAATGCGGCCGCCGCGGCCTCTGGCCCCTCGGTCAGGCGGCCGACCACCGTCTCCAGGGCCGATCCGACCTCCCGCCCGGCCTCCTCGGGCGCCCGGTCGCGACCCACCGCGGCCTCCGTCACTCGTCCCTCAGCACGCGGCCGCGCACCTCGTGCCACCGCTCGGCCGTCACCGACAGGAACACGTTGTCCCAGTAGCGCCCGTCCAGGTAGAGGTGCTCGTGCAGGCGTGCCTCCTCGGTCAGGATGCCCTCGGTCACCGAGGCGAACTGGGGAAGGTTGAACTCGGACACCTCGGCGTAGACCTTGCGCAGGTCGAGCACGGCGAAGGCGTGGTCGACGAGCAGCGCCACGGCCTCGAGGGCGGCGCCGCCCGCCCGGCCCGGGTCGAAGACGGCGGCCACGTACGTGAAGCGGTTGCGCTGGCTGGTGTTGTAGGCCACCACCAGGCCGAGCGGCTCGCCGCTGGCGATCGACGCGGCGATGAACTGCACCGTGACGCCGTTCCACAGCGACTCCTCGAACGCCTCCGGCGAGACGGCCAGGCCGTGGTAGCGCCACCGCAGGGACGCCTCGGACCCCGTGGTGAGCGCGTACAGGTAGGCGTAGTCGTCGGGCGTGACCGGGCGGAGCCGGATCCAGCGGCCCTCGAGACGGGGGGCGATCACGACCACACCCCGAGCAGCGTCCCGGCGACCGTGACGGCGACCGCGACCGCGGCGGCCAGCCCGGCGAGCCGGCGGGGCGCCAGCCGCGACCAGCGTGCGGCCTCGTCCCGCTCCGCGCCGCCCAGGAACCGCAGCCACGAACCGAGCGACCGCCCGAGGCCGAACCCGGCGGCGACCACCGCGGCGAGCGGCGCCGACGGGAACAGCAGGAGCAGCCCGGCCAACGCGTACGGCCCGGCCGACGGCATGTAGGTGCGCACGCCGGTGCCCAGCTCGACCCCGAACTGGAGCGGGCCCGACAGGGGCCGGCCGAGGACCTCGCGCCCGATCTGCCGGTGGGTCTGGGGCAGCGTGAACCGCACGGACGGCAGGTCGGACGCGACCCAGGCGGCCACCAGCGCCAGCAGGGCGACCGAGCGCGCGACCGCGGGCGCCCAGGTGACGAAGCCGCTCAGGAGGACGGCCACGGCGGCGACGACGCCCGCGCCGAGCACGATGCCGACGCTGAACGCCACCAGGCGGAACCACTGCAGTTGCGACGCGTGACGCCACCCGGGCGTCGTCAGCACGACCGTGCTGTTCATGCTTCAGACGGACCCCGACAGCGAGTGCCCGACGACCGCGGCGAGGAAGAAGCCGATGAGCAGGCCGTCGCCCGTGGCCAGCGCCGCCACCGCGGCGGCGCCCGGTAGGGCGACGCTGGCGACCAGCCGGCCCGAGAGGCCCTCCTCGACCTGTGGCGCGCTCATCGCTGGCAGAACGACCACTGGCAGATGGAGTTGACGAACGACCCACCCGGCGGCCGGAACCGACCGTCGTGGCAGCGGAACCATTTGGTGCCGAGCTCGTAGACGGTGGGGCCGCATCCCCGGCAACGCTCCGACCACTTCCACCCGTCCCAGTCACCCGGGTCCGGCCCGCTCGACCCCGGCCCCGTGCACACGTTGGGCCGGAGCCGGTACTGCGTGCCGTTGACGTCGTAGTTCTTGTGCCAATGGTTGCTGTCACAGAAGCTCGAGCTGGCCACCGACGGGCCGCACGCCACCGTGCAGTTCCATTCGCTCTCGGGATAGTCGGCCCGATAGCAGCGCAGGTCGATCTCCTGGCCCTCGTTACCGGGCGCATCGGCGGACACGGGCGCCGCCAGCCCGGCCCAGTCGAGGACGCTCGCCCCCAGGGTGGCGGCCCCGGCGGCGAGCGACGATTGGAGGAACCGCCGGCGCGAGGCGACGAGCGAGCTCGTCGCGAACCCCGATCGACGTCTGCCGTCAGCCATGGTGCCTCCTCGAGCCGTCCACGGGCTCACACGGTTGTCTGCAAGGGGTCGATCGCCGCCGACAGCAGCGACGGCGACCCCACGGGTCGGGCGATCTCGATCGTGCCGTCGACGGTCCACACGGTGACGGTCGGCGTGGTCGTCACCGCCAGCTCCTCGAAGAGGGCCCGCTGGTGGCCGACGGCTCGGACGTGGGCGAGGGGGGTGAGGCTGGGACCCTCCTCGTAGACGGTGAGGAAGGTGGCCTCGCGCCCCCGGCGGGCGTACTCGCCGGCGATCTCGTCGAGCACGGGCAGGAGCCGCTCGCAGGTGCTGCAGCCGGTCGAGAGGAACAGCACGACGCGGGGCGTCGACCGCCCGGGCAGGTCGGCGGCGAGGGCCGGGCTGACGGTGCGGCCGGCGGGCCCGCCGGACGACCCCGGCTGCAGGCGCAGGCGCTGCAGCTCGCGGGCGATCGCCACGACGACGCAGGTCAGCACGAGGACCAGCAGCCAGAGCAGCACCAGCGCGCTCGCCTGCAGGCTCATCCCAGCATCTCCCGGGCGCTCGGGAGCACCTCGAGCAGGAGGCCGGCGACCAGCCCGGCGAGGACGCCGTAGGTCAGCGCCAGGCCGTCGAGCGAGCCCGGCACGACCTGCGACGCCACCACCAGCCCGACGAGGAGGCCGGCGGCCCGCACGATCGTGACCGCGTTGAGCGGGTCGTCGCCGGGGAAGCAGTGGCAGTCGGTCCGCTGCCGGCGGGCCAGCACGACCAGGTAGGCGAGGAAGGCGGCGAACAGCGCGGCCGCCGCCAGCGCCGCCGGCGCGAGCAGGCCGCGGGCCAGGACACCCGCCAGCAGCGCAACGGCCAGGGCGGCGTTGACCACGGGCAGCAGGGCGGCGACGGCCCGGGCGCCCGCGGCGGGGACGCCCTCGACGCGCAACGCCCACTCGAGCGCGGGGCGGTCCTTCCCGTGGCCGGCCGCGGACCGGGCGAGGAGCGTCGCGGCGGCGACGCAGACGGCGACGACGAGCATGCCCGACCCGCCTTACCCGAGCTCGATCGCCAGCCCGACGATGGCGTCGTGGGCGACGGCACGTTCGAGGGCACGGTCGGGCTCGAGCGTGGCGACGACCGTGTCGCCGACGACGACCCACGTCTCGTTGGGGGCGCCCTCGCCGTGGACGGACGCCGTGCCCGTGCGGGTCTCGACCTGCCGGACGCCGCGCCGGGCCTCGTACGCGCTCGTGCTGGTCCTCGGCCGGACGGTGGCGATGCCGAGGCCGGGCAGCTCCTTCATCATCGTCGGCACGTCGAACGGCCGGACGCGCCGGCTCAGGTCGAACCGGACCCCGCCCGCCACCTCGGCCGGTGCCAGCGCCTCGACGAGGGCCACGAGGTCGGCACTGCGCCCGCCGTAGCGGTGGAAGTAGAACGACGCCTGGGGGCCGGTGACGCTTGCGAGGCCCATCGGGACCCTGCTGCCGGTGTACTCGTCGCGCCACAGCGTCCACCCGACGCGAACCGCCAGGCTGCCGTATCGGTACTCCTCGTCGAGGGCGAAACCGAGGTGCCGGGCGACGATCTCGGCCAACGTGGGCTTGCCCACGACCACCTCGTATTGGAAGTTGCCGTGGACGACGCGCGCCGTCGACGTGGGCTCGACCGACAGGTCCAATGCCGCGACGTCGGACGAGAAGCTGACCGCACGGCCGTCGGCCAGCGGATGGGACACCGCCGCCATGTGCACGACCTCCCCTGTGGCTCCTAACCCGGCGGACAGTACCCGCCCTCCCCACCCGATGCCGGTCGCCCCGACCGATAAAAACGCGACGACGCGCGCCGCCGTGACGAGGGGTCAGTCGTCCTCGCGGCGGGCGCGCTTGCCCCGGGCGATCTCGGTGGCGAGGGCGTCGAGGCGCTGGTCCCAGAACCGGCGGAAGCGGTCGAGCCAGGCGTCGACCGACCGCAGCGGCGCGGGGTCGAGCGAGTAGACCCGCCGGGGCCCGTCCACCCGGACGTGCACGAACCCGCCGCTGCGGAGCACGCCGAGGTGCTGGGAGACGGCGGGCTGGGAGATCCCGAACTCCTCGCGGACCACCTCGGTGATGGCGCCGGCGCTGCGCTCGCCCTCGGCGAGCAGCTCGAGCACGCGCCGCCGAACGGGGTCCCCCAGCACGTCGAAGGCGTGCATCAGCCCTCCGGCGGGCTCCCGCCGTCGGCGGACTCGCCGGTGGCCGCCTCGCCCTCGGGGGCCTCGCCGCCGGTGTAGGCGGCGGTCGTGCGGTCGGCGGCGGCACGGGCGACGGCGTCCGGCGTGCCGGAAGCGATGTCGGCCTCGCACCAGGCGTCGCTGCTGCGGGTCATGAACTCGACGCCCGCCCCGCCGAGGGCCGCCTCGGGGTCGACGGCGACCGACTCGCCGGTGCGGATGTGTTCGGCGAGGCCGAACAGCGAGAGGTCCCACCCGATGCCGACCGCGCCCGGGCCGAACCGGTCCCAGTGGCCGGAGTCGTCGACGGGGGCCACGTGCTCCAGCCGCAGGAGCGTGCCCCCGGCCGGCGCCTCGCTCAGGTGCACGTCGAGCCAGGTGAGCGCCTCGCCGAACTCCCACGTGACGGCCAGGCGCGTGGGCGGCTCGCAGGTGGTGACCTCGCCGCCGGCGTTGCCCTCCAGCTGGTAGCGGCCGCCGAGACGCAGGTCGCCCTCGATGGGGAGAAACCAGCGGGGGATGCGCTCGCGGTTGGTGATGGCGTCCCACACGTCCTCGAGGGTGGTGTCGTACCTGCGCTCGGCGACGACGGCGTGGGCCGGCTGGCCGTCGCGCTCGCACGTCCGCACCTCACGCCGCACCGCGCCGATGCTGTCGATCACGTCTTTCATGCTGTACTTATATAAGTGACGGCTTGTGTGACGCAAGCCTTCGAGGCCGGCCGGCCCGTCGCCGTCACGCCTCCGCCAGGTCGAGCCAGGTGCCGTCGGGCGCCCCGTAGCCGACGCTCCGCTGCGACCAGTCGCACACGCCGTCGGGGAAGACGGCGGCGAGCCGGTCGAGCTCGTCGTCCGAGAAGGTGACGTCGCTGTCGGCCCACGCCTCCTCCAGCGGCGTGAGCTGGCACTTGATGACGTCGTTCGCACGGGGTGCGCCGGCGGCGGTGCGGGGCTCCTCGGCGATGGGGAAGGCCTCCTCACAGGCCGGCTCCGCGTTGGCCTCGGGGCCGACGAGCTCCTCACCGCCGGGGATGGCGCAGCGGGACTCGGCCGCCCCGGGCTTGGCCCCGGCGAGCGCCTCGCGCCAGCCGTCGCTCCCCGGGCCGGCGTCCGCGCCTGGGTCCTCCTCGGCCGCCGTCAGCCACTCGTCGAGGGCCAGGACCGGCGCGGTCAGGCGGTCGCCGAGGGCGCCGGCCAGCGTGTCGGCGACGGTGGCGCTCTCGGGGAGGGGCAGCGTCCACAGCGACGCGGTGGCCGGCCAGGCCCCGTCCTCGCCCGCCAGCCGGTCGAGCAGCGAGAACGGCCGCATCCGGTCGTGGATGTCGCCCTGGGAGTCGGTGTAGGCGTTGACCAGGATCATCGGCGTGTCGGGGAGCCCGCCCCACGGGCCGGCCACGCGGCCCGTGGCGAAGGCGCGGGCGGGCAGGTCGTCGGCGACGACCGACCGCTCCGGCCGTGGCTGGCCGTCGGCGTCGAAGCCGCCGACGCCCTCGTTGAGCGCCACGAACTCCTCGGCGTCGATCACGCCGGCGTCGAGGGCGTCGAGCCCGTACTGCACGCCCTCGTTGTCGTAGCCCGAGCGGGCGTGGCCGGTCTGGGGGTCGCGTCCCGTGATGGCGACGTTCGTCTCCCACACGGTGCAGCGCCAGCCGTCGGGGTTGGCCGCGGGGTCGTAGCGCTCGGCCTCGGGGATCGTGGGCAGGGGGGCCGACCCGGCCGCGGCGAAGGCGGCCGAGAAGTCGGTGGCGCAGCCGTCGATGGCGTCGATCGTCGGCCCGAACAGCGTGGCCCACATCTCGCACGTCCCGGTGGTGGCGTGGCCGTTGACCGCCCGGCGCTGCTCGTCGTCGAGGGCGGACCCGTCGGGCGTGGCGTAGTAGGCGCCCAGCAGCGTGCAGTCGTAGACGCCCGGGGCGATCGTGAGCGCGTCGGGGAAGGGGATGAGCGGGGCGATGCCGTCGAGCAGCCCCGGGTAGTTCTGGGCCAGCAGGACCTGCTGGATGGCCCCGCCCGAGCCGCCCTCGCCGATCGTGTGCACCGGCTCGCCGTAGGCCTCGGCGAACCGTTCCTTCACCATCGATGCGGTCTCGGCCGAGATCGCGTCGTTGCACAGCACCTGGTACGTGTTGAACGTGGCGGTGGCGGTGGCGTAGCCCCGTTCGAGCAGCTCGAGCGAGGCGGGGCCCTGGAGGAAGTAGCCCTGCGTGAAGGCGGCGCCGCAGCCGCCGCCGAAGCGGTAGACGAGGCGCCCGTTCCAGCCGCTGGTGTCGGGCTCGCCCTCGGGGTCGGGGTGGGGCTCGCGCACCGTGATCTCGTAGACCGACCGGTTGAGGACGCCCGTCTCGGTCCGCAGGACGAACGGCACGTCCTCGCCGTCGACCTCCACCGTGGCGGCGTCGGCCGGCGGGCGCGCGGGGTCGGCCACGTCGTGGCGCTCGCCGTCGGCGTCCACGTACTGCCACCTGACCTCGGTCGGCGCGACGCAGCCGTCCTCGGGCGTGGCGGCGTCGAGCCCGAACGCCTCGGTGGAGCAGGCGTAGAGCGGGAGCTGCTCGCCGGCGAAGAGGGGACCGGTGGTGGGGTGGTCGGTGACCGTGACCGTGGCGGCGTCGTCGCCCAGCCGGGCGGTGACCTCGTTGTCGCCCTCGGCCAGGCCGTCGACGAGCCCGACCAGCCGGCCGTCGGCCCCGGCCGGGTCGGGGGCGAAGGCGTCGCCCACGTCCCGGTCGCCGGCCGTGACCGTGAGGTCGGACGGGTCCGCGCCGGCCGGCAGCGTCACGGCCATCAGGGCGTCGCCGCCGGTCACGTACTCGGGCCGGGAGGACACGACGTCGACGGCGAGGCCGCCGGGCCCGCCGCTCGCGCCCGACCCCTCCGCCTCCCCGCCGTCGTCGCCCGAACAGGCGCCGGCCAGGGCGGCGAGCGCCACGACCACCGCCACCACTCGTGTGGACCTGCGTGTCCCTGGCATCGGGCTCCCTCTCCTGCGGCTAATTCTCTTCTAGAGGAATTAATCCGGAGGGGTCAACCCGGCGGGACGACGAAGAGGGTGCCGGCGACGAGCCGGTCGAGGACGTCCAGCGTGGCCTCGTAGGCGGCGCCGTCGGCCCCGGCGAGCAGCGTGATCCCGGCGCCCACGGCCTCGATCAGGGCGACGGCCCCGGCCGGGTCGACGTCGGGGGCGATGTCGCCGCCCTCGAGGCCGACCGCGACGATCGACCGGTTGAGCACGGCGGTCACGCCGGCGTCGTCGCCGAGGCGCTCGCCGAGGCCGGCCCGCACGTCGGGGTTCCACCGGGCCTCCAGGACGACGACACCGAAGAACGCCACGAGGGTCGGGTCCTCGCGGTGCAGCGCTCGGAAGACCTCGATCAGCGCCCGCAGGCGGGCGCGGGTGTCGGCCTCCGGCAGGACGCGGCGCAGCACCTCCTCGCCGAGCCGGTCGAGGACCGAGGCGGTGACCTCCGCGAACAGTTCGGGCTTCGAGTCCACGTAGTGGTAGAGGGCACGCGAGGTGATGCCGGCGGCCCGGGCGATGTCGGCCAGCGACGTGCGCTCGTAGCCGGCGGCCGAGAACTGCGCCCGGGCGGCGGCCAGGACGTCGGCCCGGGTGTCCTCGCTCCGACGCCCGGCCGGCCGGCCGCGCCGGCGTGGTCGTCCCGTGCCGTCGGCCATCACGCCGCTGGAGGCTAGGCCCCCGGCGGGCCGTGCCAGGGTGGTCGCCGCCGGCCTGGTTCTCTACTCTCTTTCGAAAAGGCCGAGCAGAGGGGGTCCACGATGCATCGGTCCAGGAGGGTGACGACGGCCGCCGTGGCCGCCCTGATGGTGGTCGCGGGCGCCTGCTCGGGCGGCGACGACGGCGACGACGGGGACGAAGCAGGGGCCGGCGCCGAGGGGACGGCGACCACCGAGGCCGCGACGCCCGTGCCGTCGGCCGGCTGCGGGGGCGGCGCCACCGCCGAGGCCGACCAGGTGGAGGCCACCCTGTCCGTGCGCGAGGCCGACCGGCGCTACCTGCTGTCGGCCCCCGCGTGGGAGGCGGGTGGCGAGCCGCTGCCGCTCGTGCTCGACTTCCACGGGCTGGCCGAGGGCGCCGACGTCCACGCCGGGATGACGCAGCTGGGGCCGCTGGCCATCGAGGAGGGCTTCGTCACCGTGTTCCCGCACGGCCGCGGCGAGCCCGTCCGGTGGGAGACGGCGACCGACCCCGCCGCCAACGACGACCTCGCCTACGTGGCCGCCGTGCTCGACCAGGTGGAGGCCGAGCGGTGCGTGGACACCACCCGCGTCTACGCCACCGGCCTGTCCAACGGGGCGATGATGGCCTCCACCGTGGCCTGCGCCATGGCCGACCGCGTGGCGGCCATCGGCCCCGTCGCCGGCGTCGCGCTGCCCAAACCGTGCGAGCCGGCGCGGCCGGTCCCCGTGCTGGCGATCCACGGCACGGCCGACCCGATCCTGCTGTTCAACGGCGGGTTGGGCTCCGGCGTGCTCGACGCCGCCCTGGGCGGCGAGGTGTCCGAGACGACGACGACCACCGTGGCCGCGGACCTCGACGGCGCCGGCTACCCGGAGACGGTGCGCGGCTGGGCCGAGCTCGCCGGCTGCGGGGCGACCGCCACCGACGAGCGGGTGAGCGACGAGGTCATCCGGCGCACCTACGACTGCCCCGAGCACGCCCCGGTCGAGTTCCTGATCGTCGAGGGCGGTGGCCACAGCTGGCCGTCCAGCGAGTTCAGCCGCTCGATCGAGGACTTCGTCGGGCCCACCACGTTCGACATCGACGCCAGCCGCGAGGTGTGGGGCTTCGTGAGCCGGTTCCGCCTCCCCGCCCCCTGAGCACGCACGAGACCGGAGGACGCACATGGCCGACACGATGGAGACCGTCTACTGGGACCCGTTCGACCCAGTCGTCGACGCCGACCCCCACGCCACCTGGAAGCGGCTGCGCGACGAGGCGCCCGTCTACCGGAACGACCGTTACGGCTTCTGGGCGCTGAGCCGCTTCGCCGACGTCGAGGCCGCCCACCGCGACCCGGCGACGTTCAGCTCGAGCCACGGCACGGTCCTGGAGATCATGGGTGACGAGCCCTTCCAGGGCGGGATGATGATCTTCATGGACCCGCCGGAGCACACGATGCTCCGGGCGCTGGTGTCGCGGGCGTTCACCCCGCGGCGGGTCGCGGCGCTGGAGGAGCGGATCCGGGGCCTGTGCGCCGAGCTGCTCGACCCGCACGTGGGAAGCGGCGGCTTCGACTTCGTGCAGGACTTCGGCGCCGCGCTCCCGGCGATGGTCATCGCCACGCTGCTCGGCATCCCGGCCGAGGACCAGGCCCGCGCCCACCACCTCATCGACACCACCTTCCACATCGAGGAGGGGGTGGGGATGATCAACGACGTCTCGCTGAGCGCCCGCATCGAGCTGCACGAGTACCTGACGGCGCAGCTGGCGGCCCGGGTCGGCGAGCCCCGTGACGACATGCTGTCCGACCTGGTGCGGGCCGAGGTGAAGACCCCGGACGGGGGCACCCGGCGGCTCACCCTGAAGGAGAGCGCCGACTTCGCCGACCTGCTCATCAGCGCCGGCACGGAAACCGTGGCCCGGCTGCTGGGCTGGGCCGCCGTCGTCCTCGACGAGCACCCGGACCAGCGGGCCGAGCTCGCCGCCGAGCCGGGCCTGATCCCCGCGACGGTCGAGGAGCTGCTGCGCTACGAGGCCCCGTCGCCCGTCCAGGGCCGGTGGACCACCCGGCCGGTCGAGCTGCACGGCGTCACGATCCCGGAGGGCTCCAAGGTCCTGCTCATCACCGGGTCGGCCGGCCGCGACGAGCGCCGGTACCCGCATGCCGACCGCTTCGACGTCCACCGCCCGGCCGAGCAGCACGTCTCGTTCGGGCACGGCATCCACTTCTGCCTCGGCGCCGCCCTCGCCCGCCTCGAGGGCCGCATCGGCCTGGAGGAGACATTCCGCCGGTTCCCCACCTGGCGCGTCGACCGGGAGCGGGCCGTCCGCCTGCACACGAGCACGGTGCGGGGCTGGTCCAGCGTCCCGGTCGAGCTGCCCTAGCGCACCTCGCTCACCTGCCGGGGCGTCAGGGCTCGTGGCGCTGGACCAGCTCGACCTGGTAGCCGTCGGGGTCGGCGACGAAGGCGATGGTCACGGGCCAGCGGTCGAGGCGCATGGGCGCCATCACGGACGCGTGGCCCGCGGCGACGGCACGGTCGTGCAGCCCCTGGCAGTCGTCGGTGTTCACGTAGAGCTTCCACATCGAGCCCATGCGGACGGGGCCGTCCTGGTCCGTCTGCTGGGCCAGCTGCAGCTTCGAGCCAACGCCCGGTGCCTCGACGATCGCCTCGTAGGCGTGCGGGATCTCGGTCCGGCTCGTGCAGGTGAGCCCCAGCAGCTCGTAGAAGCCGATCGTGGCCTCGATGTCCGTGACGTTGAGGCAGTACTGGCCGAGCCACGGGCCGTCGGCCGGCACGTCGTCGGGCCACGGGTGCCGCTGGACGAACTCGACGAGGTAGCCGTCGACGTCGCGCACGAAGCCGACCGTCACCGGCCAGCGCTCCATGCGCTCGGGCTCGGACTCCACCGTGGCGCCGGCCTTCAGCGCCAGGTCCCACGTGGTGGCGATGTCGTGCGTGTTGACGTACAGCTTCCAGAAGGCGGTACCGAGGTCGAGCGGCAGCTCCTGCTCCTTCTGCTGGGCCAGCTGCAGCTTGGACCCGCCGGCGGGGCTCTCGACGATGGCCTCGAAGGCCTGCGGGATCTCGGTCCCGCTGGTGCACTCGAGGCCCAGGCCCTCGTAGAAGGCCACGGCGGCGTCGAGGTCGGCCACGTTCAGGCAGTACTGCCCGAGCGAACTGGTCATCTGCACTCCTGCAGGGTCGTGGGCCCGATCCGGGCGGATCAGGATGCGGTCATCTGCGGGGCCGGCCGGGCCCCGGCGTCGCTGCGCTCGACGAGGTGCGTGTCCGTCCCGAGGTAGGACGCCACGACCAGGGGGTCGTGACGGACCTGCTCGGGCGACCCCGAGGCGATGACCCGGCCGGCCTCGAGGCAGTAGATGCGGTCGCTTATCGACATCACCAGGGGCATGTCGTGCTCGATGACGAGCATCGAGGCGTCGAGCTCCCGGCGGACCCGCAGCAGCAGCGGGCCGAACGCCTCGGCCTCGCGCTGGGCGATGCCGGCGGTCGGCTCGTCGAGGCACAGCATCTCGGCGTCGCCCGCCAGGAGGGAGGCCAGCTCGACGATGCGCCGCATGCCGGTCGACAGCTCGCTCACGAAGCGCTCGCCGTAGGTGCCCAGGCCGAGGAAGTCGAGGACCTCGTCGGCGTGCGCCCGCTTGGCCCGCTCGACGCGCCGCGCCCGCGGCAGGCCCAGGGCGACGGTGGCGAAGCGGGCGTGCGCCCGGGTCTCGACCGCCGTCTGTACCGTCTCGCGCACGGTGAGGTCGGCGAAGAGGGCGGCGTCCTGGAACGTCCGGCCCAGGCCGCGGGCGGACCGACGGTGGGCGGCCAGGCCCTGCACCTCGCGGCCCAGCACCTCGATCGTCCCCGTGGCGGGCACGAAGCCGCCCACCGCGTTCATGAGCGTCGACTTACCGGCGCCGTTCGTCCCGATGAGGCCGACGACCTCGCCGCGGCGGACCTCCAGGGCGGCCCGGTCGACGACCGTGCGGACGCCGAAGCGCACGCTGACGTCCTCCAGGCGCAGCGCCAGGCCGCTGCCGTCCGGGTCCGGGCGGTGCCTGCGGGCCAGGCCGCCACCGGTGGGGACCGCCCCCGCGCCGCCGCCCGACGGGGCGGCGTCGGCGCGGCGGCGGGCCAGGGCGCCGAAGGCGGCG
>DATFOS010000247.1:0-13085 GCA_035265325.1 Acidimicrobiales bacterium | reverse complement strand
CAACGCGGACTTCGCCACCATCGGTCTCGCCGACGAGAACAACCTCCGCCCGGCGTGGATGTTCGTCAAGGTTCCCGAAGCCAAGTCGGCCAAGAACCGCTGTCACCCCGACCTGACCACCGACGACCGCGCAGCCGCGGTGGGCCGCGCCACCGCGGCGGGCGCAGACCGGGTGGGCGACTTCGACGAGGGAGGGGTGCGGTGGACGACGCTGCTGGACCCCGAAGGCAACGAGTTCGACATCATCGACGGATAGCGCACGAGGCGAAACGGTCGCCATGAGCCGGGTCGCCGGGGTTGACGGCGCGAGGGGAACGCTCTTCGTGGGCTCACTGGTTCGACCAATCCAACCCGCCCCGTACCCTCGCATGGAAGTCCCGACAGCCCCATCGTCGGTCAGTGACCGTGCTTCCTGCTGGTCTAGGGAACACGTATTGGTCTCACCGGGCTGCGCCGCGGTCGGCGGCGTAGCTCGGTCAGGGCCACCCCCCGACAGCAAGAGGCCCGGTCGTTGGGACCGGGCCTGACCTGCATTCTTCTTGGTGGCGGGGGGAGGATTTGAACCTCCGACCTTCGGGTTATGAGCCCGACGAGCTACCAGACTGCTCCACCCCGCGTCGCCTTGGGAGGCGTCACCATAGCGCGGCCTGTGGGTCCCGCCAACTCACGCTGACGAATCGGTGACCACCGTCTGACACCTCACGCAGGGGTGCTGGTGGCGGCCGCCGCTGTGGCCTCCGTCGTCGTGGTGGTCGACTCGGCCTCCTCCGAGGAGTCGGCCTCGGCCTCGGTCGTGTCAGAGGACGTGTCGTCGGAGGACGTGTCGTCCGAGGACGAGCCCGCGTCCGACGCCGCCGTGCCACCCAGGAGCTCGATGGCCTCGTTCACCAGCCGGCCGGCCTCGTCGACCCGCTCCTGGTACGTGCCCAGGTCGCCGTCGGCCAACGCCTCCTCGGCCTCGGTGAACAGCGTCTGGGCCTCCGCCAGCAGCTCCTCGGCCTCGTCGCCGGACGGCACCGTGTCCTCGTCGGACGGCGTCCCCTCGCCCGCGTCGGGCAGCGTGCCCTCGGCGTCCGGCTCCTCCCGCGTGACGGCCTCCTGGCCGAAGATCTCCTCCATCGCCTCGGCGAGCGTGTCGGCGATCACGACCTGCTCGCCGTAGTTGGCGATGACCTTTTCGAGGAGCGGGACCTGGCGGGTCTGGTCCTCCGGGACGACGTAGAACGGCTGCACGTACAGCAGCGCCTGGTCGACCGGCACGAGCAGCAGGTTCCCATAACGGACCTCGGACCCGCCCCGGCCCAGCTGGGTCTCGAGCGTCGACACGCGCTCGTCGGTCTGGATCGCCGCCGACGCGATGCCCGGTCCCTCCGGCAGGTCGCTGCTCGGCATCTCGTAGACGAGGAGCTCGCCGTAGTTCTCCGCGTCCATGCGGGCGGCCATGAAGGCGGTCAGCTGCTGTCGCTGGTCGTCGTCGCTGTAGGGCACGAACGGTCGCATGAGGACCATCTCGGCCTCGGGGGCGTCGGCCCCCTCCTCCGTCGGCAGCTGCAGCACCTGGTAATAGGGCGGGATGCGGGGCGAGATCGTCTCGCCGGTCGCCTGCCCCGCCTCGTTCGTGACCGCCGTCGTGGGGTCGGCGCCCGCCGTCCCCGGATCGCGGGCGACCCGCCAGGTGTCGTCCTGGTTGTAGAAGTCGTCGGGGTCGGTGAGGTGGTAGCGGGCGTAGGCGGCGGTCTGGACGCGGAACATGTCCTCCGGGTACCGCATGTGCTCGTTGAGCCCCTCCGGCATCTCCTCGTAGTCACTGAACAGGTCGGGGAACGCTCGCCGGTAGGCGTCGAGGATCGGGTCGTCGCCCGGCATCTCGTACAGCCGGACCGTGCCGTCGTAGGCGTCGACGGTCGCCTTCACCGAGTTCCGCACGTAGTTGAAGTCGTGGTCGAGGCCGCTGCCGGGCCGCAGCTGGTCGGTGTCGGCCTCCTGCGCGTACGGGTAGCGGTCGGTCGTCGTGTACATGTCGACGACCCACACGACCCGCCCGTCGTTGACCACCGGGTACGGATCGGTGTCGGCGGTGAGGAACGGCGCCAGCGCCTGGACCCGGTCGACGACGTCGCGGACGTAGATCACCCGCGAGTCGCTGGTCAGGTAGTCGGAGATGACCGGGTTGAAGTCACCGAACCGCAGGAAGAACGCCACCCGGCGGAACAACGAGCCGGCCTCGACCCCGTCGCGGCCCTCGTACTCGGTGACCTGGGTTTCGTCCTCGTCCTGGTAGTCGATCTCGTCGCGGTCGGTGTTGACCACGACGTAGCCGTCGAGGTTCTCGCCGAAGTAGATGCCCGCCTGCTCGACGGCGGGGGCCCCGTCGGCGACCCGGGCCGGGATGTCGCCGATGATGAAGTCGGGCTCGTTGCCCTCGGCGGCATTCGACGGGGCCATCAGCACGCCGTAGCCGTGGGTGTAGGCCAGGTGATCGGCCTCCCAGGACTCGCCGGGCACCCCGGCCGGGTTGATAGTGCGGACGCCGATGTTGACCTGCGTCGTCTCGCCGCCGATCTGGTAGCGGTCCACGTCGATGTCGTCGACGGAGTAGTAGTCGCGGATCCGCTGGAGGGCCTCGAAGGTCTGGCCCGAGAGCGAGCGGGCCGGGTCCCACAGCCGGATGTTGCGGATCGTCTGCTGCGACCGCGACAGGTCGACCTCGTCCACGTTGGTCTCGGGCGTGAAGTCCGCGACCTCCACGCCCTCCAGGTTGAGCGCCGCCCGGGTCGCCTCGATGTTGCGCTCGAGGTAGGGGCGCTCGCGCGCCGACTCGTTCGGTTGGACCTGGAACCGCTGCACCCACTGCGGATAGATGCCGCCGACGACCAGCGCCACGAAGGCCCACAGCCCGACGGCCACCGCGGGCAGGACCCAGCCCCGCCGGAAGATGTTGAAGACGAACAGCGCCGCCGCCGCCAGCGAGATCAGCACCAGCAGGTTGAGCGCCGGCAGCTGGGCGTTGACGTCGGTGTAGGTGGCGCCGTCGACGGTGCCCCGCGACGACACGGTCAGCTCGAACCGCTGCAGGAAGTAGTCGACGGCCTTGACCAGCGCGAGCAGCGCCAGGAGGACGGACAGGTGCGCCTTCACCTGGGGCGCCACCCGCGGCCCCGGCGGCTGCACCCGGATGCCGCCGTTCAGGTAATGCGCCACCGCCGTCACGATCAGCACGATCAGCAGCGAGGCGAACAGCCAGTCCACGATGAACGACAGGAACGGCAGGCGGAACACGTAGAAGCCCACGTCCCGCCCGAACTGGGGGTCCTCGACGCCGAAGTCCTGGCCGTTGGCGAAGAGAACCCACGAGTTCCACTCCGCCGACACGCCCGAGCCGGCGATGATCGCCAGCAGGCCCGCGACGGCGATGCGGACCAGCCCCGCCCGCTCGCCGACCACATCGTGGTAGCGCTCGAGCAGCTCGTCCTCGGGGCCGGCCACCCGGTACGGCGGCGCCACCCGGTCGGCGACGAACAGGTTCGCCCACGCCAGGGCGAAGAAGATGCCCATGAACACCAGGGCGAGCACCGCCCGGGCGCCGAGGATGCCGCGCCAGACGCCGCCCTGGTCGAGCGAGTCGAACCAGAGGTAGTCGGTGTAGAAGCCGGCGATGCCCCGTACCGAGGTGATCAGCACGAAGAGGATGACGACCGCAGCGATGATCAGCGTCCGACGCCGTCGGCCGCTTCGTGCCCGCCGCGGGCGTCGGGGCAGGTCGTCCGGGGCTCGCATGGTGGCCAACCCTACCGATCACCGCGCGCGGTCCGGGCTCGCCGGGCCACACGTCTTGCGCCGCCGGCCGCGAGCGGTCGCCCGGGCACCCGCTCTCAGGGCGAGGCGACGCCGGCGGCGGGGACGACGAGGCAGCGGCAACCCGGGTGAGCTGGGGCGCAGCGGTCGCCCGTGGGGAAGGCCTGTCCCTTGCGGACGCCCTCGGCCAGCGCGTTGTCGTCGGCGTCGGGGCAGGGCTCGCCCGTGCGGTCGACCAGCCAGCGCAGCTCGGTCCCGGCAGCGAGGGCGTCGAGGGCGCCGGCCCCGTACGCCGCGGCGGCGTAGTGACGGACGCCGAGGCGGACCCGCTGGCCCTTCCACTCCCGGTACAGCGCCCGGAACCGGGCCAAGACCTCGTCGACGTCGCCGCCCTCGCCAAGCGACCGCGCCACCCGCTGGCGCAACGGCTCCACCAGGGAGTCGCCCAGGTCGTCGGCGAGGGACCGGGCGTTGTCGTGGCGCCGGCGGCCCTGCTTGCCGGCCGTGGCCGCACCCGGCCCGAGGACGAGGAGGGCGCCGCGGTGTGCCGCCTCCTCCAGCTGGGCGACCGCGGCCCGGGCGTACCGGCCGGCGTGCTCGGACCGCTCGGGGACGACCTCGGCGGGATCCTGGGGGACACCCCGGCGGAGCCGGTCGAGGACCTCGTTCTCCTCGTCGGCCAGGACCCGCTTGAGCCGGCGGGACAGGGTCCGCTCGACCTCGGCCAGCGCGGTGTCGCGCTGTTCCAGCAGGTCGGCGTCGTCCGCGTCGTCGGGGTTGCCCGGACCGCGGGCGGCGGACACCCGGGCCGCGGCCCGCTCGCCGGGCGTCGGCCAGCTGGTCCGGTGGTGGTCGGCGGGGACCGTGACGTGGTCGTCGTCGGCGCCTGAGCGTCTTCGGTTGGGGCCGGTGGCGGCCGGGGTGGCCGCCCCGTTCACGCCGTTGGCGCCGGGGGCGACCCCTTCCCGGACACGGGCGAACAGGTCGTCCAGGCGGGACCGGGCGTTGGCCACGACCTCGACGACCGACGGCGACTCGACCACCTCGATCTCGATCGGCTCGACCTCCGGCCCGGCGTCGAGCTCGGGTTCGAGCGCGAACACCTCGCCGGCGGCCGGGACGACCGCCGCAGCGGGTTCCTCGCCGACGGGCTCCTCGGTGCTTGCAGCGGGCTCGTCGGCTATCTCGACGGCGGCGGCGGGTTCGTCCGCCGGCACGTCCGCCGGTTCGTCGGCGGGGACTTCGGCGGGGTGGAGCGGCTCGACCGCGGACACCCCGCCCTGAGCCGGCTCGACGGGCTCGCCTTCGATGTCGGCGGTCGGAGTCGGCTCGACGGGCTCACGAGCCCGCACGGTGTCGGAGCCGGGAGCCGGCCGGGCTGGCTCCTCCTCGTCGACCTCATCAACCGAATCGACGGCGGCGGCGCGGTCCAGCTCGGCGACCATCTCGGCCACGGCCTCGGCCTCCGCCGCCAGCTCGGCCACGGGATCGGCGGCCGTTGCGCCCTCGGGCTCGGCGAGGACCGCGGCGGCGGGCGGCTCCGGGACGGGCGGGACCGTGGTACCGGCATCCCGGTCGAGTTCGGCGACGACCTCCGCCACGGCCTCCGCCTCCGCCGCCAGTTCGGCCACGGGGTCGGCCGGCGGCTCGGCGGGCGCGGGCGGGGCCGAGGTCCGGGTCGGGGTCACGGGGACCGGCGCATCGGGCCAGGCGTCGACCTCGGTGGGCGCCCGCGGTACCTCCCGGGCGCTCGTGTCGACGAGGTCGTCGGCGGGCGGCGGGAGGGGCGTGGCCAGCGTGACGGACTCGGCGAGAGCCTGCGGCAGGTGGGAGGTGGGGTCGACGCCGAGGCGCTCGGCCAGGGCCGACACGTCGACCTCGCCGAGGGAGGCCCCGGTCCGCTCGTCGACCAGCCCGGCCATGCGGGCGGCCGAGATCTCGGTCTCGACCTGCTCCACGGTGGGCTCCGGCTGCTCCAGCACCCGGCGGGCGGCGTGCTCGCTGGCGGCCCGGGCGGCGGGCAAGGCGACGGACAGCTCCCTCGTCGCCTCGTCGACGGTCCGGCGGACGGTGGCATAGGCCGACAGCAGGCGCTCCCGGGCGGCGTTGAGGCGCTCGACGTGCTGGCGGGCGACGTGACGGCGCCGGGCGAGGTCGCCGAGGACCTTCTCGCGCACCGCCAGCGCCTCCGCCACGAGGTGCTGCGCCTCGGCGCGGGCCTCGGCGAGGAAGAGGTCGGCCTCCTCCCGCCCGGCGGTGCGGGCGGCCTCGGCGGCCGCGTACGCCTTCTGGCGGCTGGTACGGGCGCCGTGGGCGGCCTGCTTGCGGACGGCGTCGGCGTCCCGGCGGGCCTGCGCCCGCAGCTCGTCCACCTCGGCCTCCGCCTGCGCCCGGGTGGCCTGGGCGTCGGCCGCCGCCGCGGCCCGGGCGCCCTCGGCCTCGTCGGCGGCCTTGGCGCGGGCCTCGGAGGCGTCGCCGACCCCGAGGTCGCGGGCCTCCTCGCCAGCGGCGACCAGGCGGGCGCGCTCGGCCTCGGCCTCCTGGCGGATGCGATCCGCGGCCTCGGTCGCCTCGGCCCGCCGGCGCTCCAGCTCGCCGGCCGCCTCCGCCCGGAGGGCCTCGGCCTCGGCCAGTAACTCGACCTTGCGCTCGGCGGCGGCGACCTCGGCTGCGGCGGCGAGAGCCTCGGCCTCGTCCCGGCCGGCGGCGACGAGGCCGGCGGCGGCCTCCTGGGCTTTGGTCCGGATGTCGCTGGCGGCGGCACGGGCGTCGTCGAGCGCCCGGGCGGTCTCGGCACCGACCAGCGCGACCAGGCGGTCGCGGTCCATGGACGCCAGGTCGATCGCCCGCGCCTCTGCCGCCTCGGCTCGGGCCCGCGCCTCGGCCTCCCGGCGGGTGAGGTCCTCGACGAGCTGGGCCAGTTCTTCCAGGTAGGCGGCGACCTGGCGCGTGTCGTAGCCCCGCCGCCCCGTAGGGAACGTCCGGCGGGCGATGCCTGCCGCGTCCACGGGAGGCTCCGACGACATGTCGTCCGATGGTACGGCCCGCCACGGACGGCGGGCAGCCCGAGTGTGCCCACGACCACACACCGTCCGTCCGCACGGCCGGTCTCGGCCGGCCCTGGGCCGGCCGTGGCGCGGCGGCCGGGTCGTCGGCCTCGCCGGGTAGGCGTCAGTCGGAGGTCGTGGCCGGCTCGTCCTCGTCGGCCGCGGCCAGCTCGCCGGCGCTGGGGAGGTCGAGGCCGTTACCGCCCAGGTCGGCGAGGGCCTCGAGGGCCTCCTCCACCGTGTCGACGGCGATGACGTCCACGTCCCCGGCCCGAGCCTCGGCGGCCTCGTAGTCGGCGGACGGCACGAGGAACACGTCGATGCCCGCATCGCGCACGGCGGCGGCCTTCTGCCCGGTCCCGCCGACGGGGCCAACCGAGCCGTCGGGGGCGATCGTCCCCGTCACGGCGACCGGGATGCCGCCGGTGAGCTCGCCCGGGGTGAGGTCGTCGAGGATGCCCAGCGTGAAGGCCAGTCCCGCCGACGGGCCGCCCACGTCGCCCGTGTCGATCTGGACGTCGACCGGGAAGTCGTAGGTGATGTCGCGGGCCTGGACGACGATGCCCATCACGCCGCGCTCCGGTTCGTCCGTCGCAGGGGTGAGCGTGACCTCGCGTTCGCTCTGCGTCCCATCGAGGGCCTCGACGTCGAGCACGACGGTGTCGCCGGGAACCTTGCCGTCCATGATCCGGGCCAGGTCCTCGGGCTGGTCGAGAGCCTCCCCGTCCACGGCCGTGATCACGTCGCCGACCTCGAGGACGCCGTCGCCGCCGGTCCCCGACCCGACGTCCAGCACGTGGACGCCGTTGCTCGACACCGGGACCTCGTAGCCGAGGCGCTCGAGGGCGACCTGGGCGGCGACGTTCTTGGAGTCGTCCATCAGGGCGAGGTTGAACGTGCGGTTGTCGTCGGCGTCGCGGTCGCCGAGCACCTCGTCCTCGGGGTGGATGTCGACGTCGTCATCGATCCACCCGGTGAAGAGCGTGAAGAGCGTCGCCTGCCGGAGGGACACCGTCGTGTAGCTGATCGAGCCCTCGGAGGGGTACATCGGGGCGTCCTCACCCACGGTGATGAGCCGTTCGGTGTCCCGGACCGAGCCGGGCCGGAAGGCGTAGTACGGCAACGGGACGACCGCGGCGCTGATGATGAAGCCCAGCAGCAACAGCACGGCGATGCCGGCGACGATGTTGCGGGCTCGGTGCCGCCTGGGCGTCCCCATCGGCGGGCCGGGCGGCGGGGGCGGCGGCTCGCCGGGCCCGTCGACGCCCGGCGTCGCCCACGGTCCGGCGTCGCCGGCCGAGGGCTCGTAGCCGTAGGCCGGCCGTGTGCCCCGGCTCGGGTCGGCCACCGGCGGGCCGGGCGCCTCGTCCGCCAGGGGCGGCCCGGCGGGACGGCCCTCGTCGACCGCCCATGCCTCGTCGCCGTCATCCGGGTCGCCGGAGCGGCCGTTCGTTGCGGACCGGTAGGCCCCGTCGAGCGGCCGGTTCGGGGACTCCCCGCTGGTGGCGCCATACGCCGAGGCGACGTCGCCGCCCTCGTGCGGCTCGGGGCCGGAGGGGGTGGCGCCGGCATCGGGAGTGGGTCCAGCCAGCGGTCAGCCCTCCGGGAACGACGGCGCGACCGCTACCGGTGAGGCGCTCGCCCGAGGCGAGCCGATGACGCCGGGACCACGGTGGTCCGACAGCGTTAGAGTCCGGTGCGGCGTGATCACAATGCTGCTCTGTCTCGGTGTGATCGGAGTGTGCGTCGCGGCCGTGACGGCCGAGGTGCTCTCCGGTGCGGGCGACCAGCCTGCCACGGCCGACGCCGAACCCCGCAGCGGAAGGTCACCGCGGCGCGCGGTCGTCCGGCGGCCGGCCGGCCGCCTCGGGGCGCTCGGTAGAGCGATCCGCGGGGTCGCGCTGGCCGTCGATCGCCGGATGACCGAGTTCGGCGAGGCCGTCCAACGGAGCGCCGAACGCGCCGTGACCACGGGACTGCCCCGGGCCATCAGCGCCGCCGTCGCTGCCGGTCGGCAGGCCGCATGCGCCGTGTCCGCCGCCGGACGGGCGGCCGGCCGGGCGTGGGCGGCCTCGTGCGCCTGCACGGTCGCCGCCGGGCGTGGCGCCCGCCGTGCCTGGCTGTGGGTCGGCCGGACCTCCCGGTCGTGGGCCTCCTTCGTCGCCTTCGTGGCCTCCCGGGTCGTGGCCGTGACCGTCGCCGCGGCCCTCCGCTGGGCCCGGGCCGTGCGGGCCGGCGGACGGCGGGCCCGCATCGCCCTCTCGTCCCGCATCGCCGTGGCGCTCGACCGGCTGGTCGACCGCCGGGCGGCTCGGGCCGACAGGCGATCGGTGCGGGAGACCCCCGTCGTCGTTACCTCGACCGGCGCGGTCACGATCGTCGGCCCCACGATCGCCTCCTCCGTGCGCGCCCCTCGCCGCCAGGACGACATCCGCATCCCTCGAATCCCCCGGCCGGCGCCCGCCGCCCCGCCCACCGACCCCCGCATCGTCGCGACGTTCCCCACCCCGGCGGCACAGCCCCCGGGCTCGCCCGGGTCGTCAGCGACGTCGGCGACGTCGGCGCCATCGACCTCGTCTGCCGGCTCGACGCCGTCGCCCGCGTTCTCCGGCCTGTCGGCGTCGAACTCGCCGCCGGACCGGGCACCGTCGTCCCCGGCGTCCTCGGCCCCGTCCGCGTCGCACGCCTCGCCGGACCCGGCACCGCCGCCCCCGGCCTCCTCGGCGTCGCACGGCTCGCCGGACCCGGCATCGTCGCTCCCGGCCTCGGGCCCGTCAGCGTCGCACGCCTCGCCGGACCGGGCACCGTCGCTCCCGGCCTCCTCGGGCCCGTCCGCGTCGCACGCCTCGCCGGACCAGGCACCGTCGTCCCCGGCCTCCTCCGCCCCGTCCACGTCGCACGCCACGCCGGACCAGGCACCGTCGTCCCCGGCGTCCTCGGGCCCGTCAGCGTCGGCGACGTCGTCCGCCTCGGCCGCTCCTGCGGCCTCGGGGACGTACCCGGCGCGGTTCGGCTCCCGCTCGGCGGCACCGACGTACGGCGCTCGCCCGCGGAGGGCCGTGTCGGATTCCCCGGTGTCGGACGCCGGCGTGTCCGGCGCCGCCGGCGGGACGGTGTCGCCGTCCGCCGCCTCGGCCCGCCGGCCCACGGACCCCCGGGTCGTCGCCAGCTTCCCGTCCCCCGTCGACACGCCGGCGGACGGCACCGTCCCGGCCCCGCCCGCCCGGCTGCCCCTCGCCCCGGCGAGCCCCCGCCTGCCGACGGACCGCCCCACCCCGATATCGCCGGCGATGTCCGCCGAGCCCCCTTCGCCGGACGAGCCGTCGGAGGGCCTGATCGCGGTGACCGACTCCACCCCGGACGACACCCCCACCGGCGCCAGCCCGGACCAGCGCGAGGACCCAAACGCCCGCCCGGCATCGACCGGCGATGTGGTCTCGGCCGGGGCCAGTGGCGCAGTAGGCACCTCGGGCCGCCCCGCCGATGCACCCGCTGGCACCACGTCCGCGCCCAACCTCGCCGACGAGGGACGCCGCGACTCCGCGGCAGGCGACGACTCGGTGAGCGACGGTGACGACCGCTCGGTGACGCCCGACGATGTGTGCTCGGACGACGCCGGTCCCGAGAAGGAGGACGCCGGTCCTGAGAAGGAGGCGGCTGGTGCGTCGGTCGGCGCGTCCGCTGGCGCCGCCGCCGGCCCGAGTCCGACCGACGACGGGCGTCCTCGCGAGGCGGCGGCCGACGGCGACTCGGCGGGCGGCGGCGACCGGGACGGCGACGACGCCGGTGCGGCGGGGAACGAGTCGGTGGTCCCGAACCGCGGCGACGGGCGACGGCGGGTCGTGGTGGCCGCCGGGGTCGGGCCCGTGCCGCGTGGACCGGCCGGGCGGGACGACGACCGGTCCGGCCGGCGCCCCCTGCGCTTCCCCGTGCCGCAGGGCACGCTCTCCGAGGAGTGGGCCGCCACCCGCCGGGCCGTCGCCCCCGTGTCGGCCCGGGTGGAGGCGACGGCGGCGGCCCCGGTCCGCCCGGTCGTCACCGTCGGCGGGCCCGCCGACGAGCGCGTCCGGTTGATCGTCTCCGCCGGCACCGCTCCGGGCGATGGCGACCTGACCAGCGCCGGTGGCGCCTCGGCGCCTGTGCCCGTCCCCGCCGCCGCCGATGCCCCGACCGCGTCGGGGACCGGCGGCACCGGCGGAGCGGGCCCCGACGCCGGCGGTTCCGAGCCGCCCGGGTGGGCCCCTCCGCCGTGGCGACCCAGCGACGCCGGCGCCCCCGACGCAGATGGGCCCGCCGGCCCCGGCGCTCCGGGCTCGTCGGGTTCCGGGTCGGGCGGCTCCGGGTCGTCGGCCGGTGGCTCGCACGGCCCGGCCAGGTGGGATACCCGCCGGGGTGGAGCCGGCTCGTCCGGCTCGGACCCGAGCGGCGCCCCCTTGTCGAGCGAGGCATCGGACGACGCCACCTCGCCCTCCAGCGGGCCCGGGTCAGGGGACGTCCCCTCGGGCGGTTCCGGGTCGCCGGACACCGGCCTCCGTGGGAGCCGGCCCTCGGACGCCACCCCGAGCGACGGAGGCACGTCCGGTGGGGACCCGTTCGAGTCGGAAGGTCCTTCCGGGTACGGCGACGTGCCCTCGGCCCCCCGCCCGTCGGCGCGTCCGGGCGAGGGGTCGCCGCTGCCGCCCGGTGTGGTGCCGTTCGGTGCCCACTGGGCGCTGCCGGGGACCGACCCGCTGCCGGGTGCGCCGGACGGCCCGCCCCCGCCACCGAACGGCCCGGCGCCCGCCCTGCCGCCCTCTCCCGACGAACCAGACCGGGCCGGCGAAGCGGCCGGCGCCGGCCCCGCGACGAGCGGCCCCGCCCACCTCGCCCGCCGGGTCGGCCGCCGGATCACCCGCGACCTGCTCACGCCGGGCAACCCGGCGGCCCACGACGACGCCGTCCCGGGGGAGCCCCGGCCGACGGCGTCCACCGGCGGCCCGCTCCGGGCCGCAGGCCCGGGCGCCGTCGGGGCGACGGTCGGCTCGACGGCGGGAGCAGGAGGCGTGTTCGGCACCGGCCCGGGTGCCAGCGCTGTCCCCGCAGACACCGGCATCGCCTCGGGCGCTGGTGCTGGCGCCGTCGCGACGGACACTGCCTCGGGATCGCCGTCCGGCGCGCCGCCGGGGCCCGCCCCCGTCCTCGGCACGTCCGCCGCCGTAGGAGGCACCCCGTTCGACGCCTCCCCCTCGAGCAATGCTGCGGACGCCGACGCGAGGCCGGCGCACCTGGCCCGGCGCGTCCGGCGCCGGATCACCCGGGACCTGCTCTTCCCTGCCGGTGCCGACGACGGCTACGGCCCGCTCCACGCCGCCCGGGCCGCCCCGGCCGCCCCGGCCACACCGACACCGGCCGCCCCGGCCGCACCGGCCGCTCCGGCCTCGGCCCCGGACGGCTCGCCCGCGCCTACCCGCCGGACGGGCGCCGGCTCGGCGGCGGCCGCCGCCGGCGCCCGGCTTCGGTCGCTCCGCCTCCCGTTCGGCCGCTCGGGCTCGCCTCCCGGCCCTCCGGCCGAACACACCTCGCTCCACGGCGGCGCAGGTGTACCCGGCGCGCCCGGCCGCCACGACCAGCTGGCCGGCGATCCGCCGGCGGCTCCGGACCTCACCCGTGGGCTCCCCGGACGTGGTGATGCCCCGCCCCCGGGCACGCCCGGCCGTGCCGCCCTCGCTGGCCCGTCGCCTGACGCCGGTCCCTCCCCGTTCGCGCCGCCGGAACCCGCCGACCCCGCCTTCGTCGGCGACGATCAGCCCGACCCAGCGGCACCAACGGACCCGGGGATCGAGAACGCCGTCCTCCGGGCGGCCGGCAGCTGGCGCACCAACCTCGCCGCCTCGGACGGCCGGGCGACCGCCCCCGGCACCGACCGACCCAGCGACGGTCGACCCGGCGCTCCCGCCAGCGGCACGACCGACGACGCCTGGCCCCCTCCCGCCACCGGCACGGGCCGACCGAACGACGGCCGACCCGGCGCACCCGCCAGCAGAGCGACCGACGACCCCTGGCCCCCTCCCGGCACCGGCCGACCGAACGACGGCCGACCCGGCGCACCCGCCAGCGGCACGACCCACGACCCCTCGCCCCCTCCCGCCACCGGCCGACCCAACGACGGCCGACCCGGCGCACCCGCCAGCCGCACGACGGACGATCCCTGGCCCCCTCCCGGTACCGGCACGGGCCGACCCAACGACGGCCGACCCGGCGCAC
>DATFOS010000246.1:0-8503 GCA_035265325.1 Acidimicrobiales bacterium | reverse complement strand
GCACCTGGGCGATGAACAGGGCCTGCTGGCTCTGCGCCGACTCGAGGTCGTCGAGGGCGACGGCGGCGTCGGCGGCGGCATCCTCGGCGGCGGACGCCCGCTCGTCCTCCTCGGCACGCTGGACCTCGAGCTCGTCCCGCGCCGTCGCCAGCCGCTCGAGCACGTCGGCGTTCGCGGTGGCCTGCGTATCGAGGATCTGCTGCTTGACCGTCGCCTCGGCCAGCGAGTCGACCTGCAGCGCCTCGAGCCCGATCTCGGGCGGGTTCATGAAGGCGTCGACCACGACCTCGTCGCTCTGCGCCGTGAGGTCGTCGACCCGGGCCTGGGTCTCGTCGACGACCGCACGGGCCTCGTCGGCGGCCCGCTGGGCGTCGGTGGCCACGGTGCGCGCCGCCTGGAGCTGGTCGAGCTGCTGCTCGAGGTTCTCGGCCAGCGAGCCGAGGGCGTCGTCGACCACCACACCGGAGTCACGGAAGGGGTCGGCGTCGATCTCGGCCATGCCACCGCGGCCGGCGTCGTCGACCTCGGCGCTCGGCCGGTCAGCCGTGCCGCTCGGGCCCTCCTGGGCCGGCGTGGCGGCACTGACGGCCGGACGGGCGAGCAGGCCGGCAATCATCAACCCGGCGACGAGCCGTAGGCGCGCGACACGGGAACGACGCACTGTCGTCAACATGCTCCTCGAAGCGGTGGGCCCGGGGCGGTCGGGCGTGGTGGCGGCGAGCTCTCCCCCCAGCGGGAGGCGACACGGAACTGTAACGCGGTGCAGCTCCGTTTGTCACGTTCCCGTCATCGTCGCAGGGCCTGCGTTGGGGCACGGCCAACCGCGAATACGTGCCCCGAGCGGGCGTCCGGCCAGACTGGCGGCATGGCCGAGGTCCGCACCGCCACCGCCGACGGGGTCACCGTCGTGACGCTCGACGCCCCCGACCGCCGCAACGCCCTCACCGTCCCGCTGGGCGACGAGCTCGTGGCCGCGGTCGAGGCCGCCGAGGCCGACCCGGACGTCGGCGCCCTGGTCGTCACCGGCGCCCCGCCCGCGTTCTGCGCCGGCGCCGACCTGTCCCACCTGGGCGCCAGCCAGCGCGATGGCCTGCTGAACATCTACGCCGGCTTCCTGCGGGTGGCGCACTCGCCGCTGCCGACGATCGCCGCCGTCAACGGCGCCGCCGTGGGCGCCGGCGCGAACCTGGCCCTCGCCTGCGACGTGATCCTCGCCGGGCGCTCCGCCCGCTTCGACACCCGCTTCCTCAAGCTGGGCCTGCACCCCGGCGGCGGCCACACGTGGATGCTCCAGCGCAAGGTCGGCCCGCAGACGGCGGCGGCGCTGGTCCTGTTCGGCGAGGTCGTGGACGGGACGGAGGCCGAGCGCATCGGGCTGACCTTCCGCTGCTACGAGGACGACCAGCTGCTCGACGCCGCCGTCGCCATGGCCCGGACGGCGGCGGGCGCCCCGCCCGAGCTGGCCCCACGCATGAAGGGGACCCTGCGCGACGTGCTGGCCCTCGACGAGCACGATGCCGCCATGGAGCGCGAGCTGGACGAGCAGGTCTGGTCGCTCAACCAGCCGGCCTTCAAGGAGCGCCTCGCCGCGCTGCAGCAGAAGATCAGCGGCCGCTAGGGCTCGCCACGCCAGTGCCGACCCGAGACGGGGCTCAGCCGGCGGTGGTGCCGGTCGTCCCGGTCGCGGCCGTCGTCCCGGTGGTGTCGGAGGCCTCGGGTGGGGCGTCGGCGAGCGTGAGGGTGTCGACGATGCGGGGGCCGAGGTCGTCCACGGCGTCGGGGTCCTCGCTCGTCACGATCAGCGACCAGACGACGCCGCGGGGGCCGAGGATCAGCGTCTCGGTCCCCGTGATGTCGACCGTGGCCCCGGCGTCGTCGGTGGCGCGCACCGTGAACCGCGTGCGCACCGTCGGACGTGCGGCGTCGAGCTCCTCGACCTGCGGGTCGGCGAGGCCGGCGTCGGCGGCGAGCGCCCGGGCGTAGTCGGCGAGGCCGGCCGTGTCCTCCACCCCGGTGTTCGGCGCGGCCCGGACCTTGAGGTCGGTGACCCGCTCCTCCTCGTCGGCGCCGGCGGCGTAGAAGATCGCGCCCGACTGCTGGGCGGCGTGGGCGGACTCGAGGAAGCCCGGCACGGCGGGTGTCGACGACTCGATCCCGTCGAGGACCTCGTCGGCGAGGACCACGGCCTCCCAGCCGTTGGGCAGCGCCACGCCGAAACCGAGATTTGGCACGGGGGCGGCGAACCAGCCCTGGGGGACCGGGACCTCCAGCCCGCCGGCGTCGACGTCGCCCTGCACGGGCAGCGGCGGGAGCGGCTCGACCTCCGGCCCGGAATCGCGCGCGGCGAAGGCGAGGCCGGCGCCGGCCGACAGGGCGACCACGGCGACCGCCGCCGGCACCCACAGCCGGGGCTCCCGCCATCGCCCGCCGCGCGGGATGCGTGCCGCGCCACCTCCGGAGGGCCCGGCCGGCCCGGACGGCGCGCCCGGCTCGGAGGCCTCCTCGGACCCCACGGTCGACTCGGCCGCGGCGCCGGCCTCGTCGGGCTCGGGCTCGGCCTCGTCGGCCGCGGTCGGCGGTGTCCTCGTCGAGGAGGACGCGGACGTCATCCGGGCCACGTCAGCCGATCCACTCCGAGACGAACTCCTCGCGCCGGTCCTGCCACTCCTCGACCGTGATGGCGTAGCGGACGTGGTCCTCCCACACGCCGTTGATCTCGAGATAGCGCAGGGCGATGCCCTCGTCGCGCAGCTTGAGCTTCTCGGTCACCCGGCGGCTGCGGTGGTTGCGGGGGATGATCGACACCTGCAGGCGGTGCAGGTGCAGTTCCTCGAAGGCGAACTTGGCCGCCACGACCAGCGCCTCGGGCATGTAGCCGTTGCCCGCCTGGGCCTGGTCGATCCAGTAGCCCACGTAGGAGGACTGGAACGGCCCCCGCTGGACCGACGACAGGTTGATCTCGCCGGCGAACCGGCCGCCGACGAAGATGCCGAAGCCGAAGCCGGTCCCGAGCTGGCGCTCGCGCTCGCGGGCCGAGCAGCGCATGGCGAACGCCTCGCTCGACTCGACCACGTCGGGCAGGCCGGGCGTGCGCGCCGGCTCCCACGGGGTGAGCCACTGGGCGTTGCGCCGCCGGACCTCCTGCCAGGCCGGGAAGTCGGCGGCCAGGAGCGGCCGCAGTGCCACCCGCCGTCCGGTGAGCGTCGTCATCACCTCGTCATCACCTCGTGGACGGTACTTACGACGACGACGTGAGAGCGAGGCCATCGAGGATGTCCGATTCGGAGACCACCATCTCGTCGAACCCGAACCGACGGAACACGGCGACGAGCACGCAGCAGCCGGCGACGATGACGTCGGCCCGCGCCTCCTCGAGGCCCGGGTTGTGGATGCGGTCGGCGCGCGCCTCGGTGGCAAGCGTGCGGAACACGTCCTCCGCGGCCTCGTGGGTGAGCACGAAGTGGTGGATGCGGTCACGATCGTAGGTGGCGAGCCCCATCTCGACGGCGGCGATGGTCGTGACCGTGCCGGCGAGGCCGACCAGCGTGCGGGCCTCGGCCGCGCCGGGCACCTCGCGGATCACGTCCTCGAGGTAGGCGTCGGTCAGGCTGATGCACGCCGTCAGCTCCTCGGGGAGGGGCGGGTCGTGCTCCATGTACTTCTCGGTGAGCCGGACGCAGCCGACGTCGATGGACATGACGCCCTCGACCTCGCTGGTCCCCACGATGAACTCGGTCGACCCTCCGCCGATGTCGACGACGAGGAACGGGCCCTGCGCCGGGTCGAGCTCGCCCGTGGCGCCGAGGAAGGACAGCCGCCCCTCCTCCTCGCCGCTGAGCAGCTCGGGACGGGCGCCGACCACCTTCTCGACGGCGTCGAAGAAGGCGTCCCGGTTGGCGGCGTCGCGGGCCGCCGACGTGGCGGCGACGCGGACGGTGTCGACGCCGAGGCGATCCATCTCGACCCGGTAGGCCTCCAGCGTGGCCAGGTTGCGCTCGATCGCCTCGGGAGCGAGCCGGCCGGTGGCGCCGACGCCCTGGCCGAGCCGGGTGATCGTGTTGCGCCGGTCGAGCGTGTCGAGTGTCCCGTCGGGGCGGCGGTCGGCGACGAGCAGACGCGTCGAGTTGGTCCCGAGGTCGATCGCCGCGATCGTCATGGCGTCCGACGCTACCCGGCAGGCTGCGAGTCCCCGATCACCGTCGGAGCACCGGGTCGCCCGGCCGTCGCCTCGTGCCGCCGCTCGTCCGGCTGCTCGTGCAGCCGCTCGTGGACCCACCGCCCCACCGGGTCGTCGCCGCCCGCCAGGAACCAGGCGTAGTGGGCGTGCAGGCACTTGACCCCCACCCGCGTGCCGCCGACGCCGCCGAACGGCACCGGACCGGTGTGGCCCCGCGGCAGACGGGCGTCGCGCTCGGCCGCGTAGCGGGCGTGGGCGGCGGCGACCTCGTCGGCCGGGACCTCGGCCGTGGCGGCGGCGACCCCGCCGGACGCCTCCAGCCGCCCGACCTGCGTCCGCTCGGGCTCACCCACCAACCAGTAACGGGTGGGCATGGGCGTGCCGTCGTCGAGCAGCGGCGCGTTGCGGATGACCAGCGGCGAGCCGTCCGCGTGGCGGACCACGACCGAGAACGCGCCCTGCGGACGCCGCCCCAGCAGCCGCTCGACCTCCTCGCGGTCGCGCTCCTCGGCCCGCTCGCCGGCGCCCGGCGTCACTCCCACGCCGCGGCGTAGACCCGGGAGGGCTTGGACAGGCCCTTCAGCGTCGTCTCGCGGCCGGCGTCGAAGCGGAGGTCGCCCGACGCCTCGGTGATGTCGCGGGTCATGCCGGACACCAGCACCTCGTCCGCCTCGGCCACGTCGCACACCCGCACCGCGACGACCACGTTCTGCCCGAAGATGTCGCCGTCGCGCTCGACGACCTCGCCGGTGTGGATGCCCAGCCGGATGTGGAGGTCGAGGTCGGGATGGGCCGTGCGGTGCGTGGCCATGGCCCGCTGCACGGCGATGCCGGCGAGGACCGCCTGGCGGGCGCTCGTGAACGTGACGATGAAGCCGTCGCCCTGCGCCTTGACCTCGGTGCCGTGGTGCCGGCGGACCTGCTCGCGCACCAGCGTCTCATGTGCGGTGAGCACCTGGACCCAACGCTGGTCGCCGAGCTTCACGGCGGTCGCCGTCGAGTCGCAGATGTCGCTGACCATCATGGTGAGGACACGCCCGGTGGGCCGGACGTTGCCCTCCGGCCCCTCGCCCCGGAACACCGACCTGCCGTCGGGGACGTCAGCGGTGGCGCCGGGGACGATGCCGATGCCGTCGGTGGGCGTGGGATGGGGTTCGGTGCCGGCGGGCGCCCCGCCATACGTGACCTGGACGTGCGGGACATCGACCCGGGGCACCGTCGGCGTGCCCTGGGCCGGCGTCGGCGGGCCGGGCGGCTCGGGCGGCGCCGCTGGCTCCGGCGCCCGGGACGAGTGCGAGGTCCGGTGGCCGCGGTGGCCGGGGCCCGCCGGCCACGGGGGCGGCCCGGGGCGGCCCGCGGGGCCGCGGCGACCGCCGAGGATCGGCGGGATGAGGTCGTCGATCGTGGGCGGCGGCAGGCCCTTGCGGGCCAGGTGACCGGTCAACCGGTCGGCCACCCTGGGCGGGAGGAACGCGGTGATGTCGTCGGCCACGTGAGCGATCTCGTCGGGCTCGTCGCCGGTGGCGCGCTCGCGGGCCTCGGCGAGCCGCTGCTCGCGGGACTTCCTGGGCTTGGCTGTGCGGACCGTGACCCCGCCCCACATGCCCCGGGCCTTGACCCGCACGAGCGGGGCGCCCTCCAGCGGGGGCGCCGTGCTGGTGGTGTCCACGATGCCGCCCATGAGCACGAAGCCGTCGACGTCGACCGGGATGCCCTCGGGCACCACGACCTCGACGCCGCCCATGATCGCCCAGGCGGTGATCTCGACGACCGGCGACTCGATCACGGCCTCCCGCAGGTCGATCTGCGCCCCGCCCCAGAAGGCGAACGCGGTGACCTCGGGCGGCGGCCGCCAGCGGCCACGCGGGCGGGCGCCGGACATGATGGCGATGAACCGCTTGCGGGGCGGCCCCGACAGGGGCTGACCGTGCTGTCCGACCCGGGGGTACCCGGCCGCGGCGCCGGGGGCGGGCCCCTGCGGCTGGGCGCCCGGCGACGGGACGGGCAGCGTGCCACCCCGGGGCAGGTCGGCGACGAGGACGTCGAGCTCGTCACGGGTCCGGGCCGCGTACGCCGCGCCGGACCGGTCGCTGAATTCGTCCATGGTGAGGCGCCCCTCGGCCGTGGCCCGGCTCAGCACCTCGAGCACCTGGTTCCGCTCGGGATCACCGATCCGCGTGGCGGGCGACTCGTCCATTCCCGCAGTCTCGCGCCCGGCATCGTCGCCTGCGCCCCGGGTGCCCGGGGTCACGCTGCGGGATCGTCCGGGGCGTGGCGCCGTGGTGCCGACGCCCCCGACGGACGGGTTCGACGGGCCCGGGACGGGGAAGCTTCGGCTCATGACGGCGGAGATGAGCCTGCAACGTTCGTGTGCCTACCGACCAGTAGGTAGGGTAGAGGTCGTGTCTGACACCTCCACGCAGAGCACCTACGCGCCGGACCGGCTGATCGCCGAGCTCGAGCCGAAGGTGGCCGAGCTGCTCGACCGGCACCTGTCCCAGTCGAAGGAGTGGTTCCCCCACGAACTCGTGCCGTGGGCACGGGGGGACGACTTCGAGCGGGGGTGGGAGTGGGCCCCCGACGCCTCCCCCCTGCCCGAGCCCGTGCGGTCGAGCCTGTTCGTCAACCTTCTCACCGAGGACAACCTGCCGTACTACTTCCGCACGATCGAGGCCATGTTCGGCCGGGAATCGGCGTGGGGCGAGTGGAGCCGGCGGTGGACGGCCGAGGAGGGCCGCCACTCGATCGTCATCCGCGACTACCTCACGGTGACCCGGGCCATTGACCCGGTGGCGCTGGAGCGGGCCCGCATGGCCCAGGTGTCGTGCGGCCAGGTGCCCGAGCCCGAGCTGCCCCACGACGGGCTGGCGTACGTGAGCCTGCAGGAGCTGGCCACCCGCATCGCCCACCACAACACGGGCAAGATGCTCGAGGACCCGGCGGGCTACGAGGTCATGAAGCGGGTGGCGGCGGACGAGAACCGCCACTACCTCTTCTACCGCGACCTCGCGTCGGCGGCGCTGGAGATCGACCCGTCGGGCATGGTGCTCGCCATCGAGCGCCAGGTCCGCGAGTTCGAGATGCCGGGCACCGGCATCGTCGACTTCGAGACCCACGCCCGAGCCATCGCCGCCGCCGGGATCTACGACTTCCTCATCCACTACGAGCAGATCCTCCTGCCTGTGGTGGTCCGGCACTGGGGCGTCGACAAGCTCGAGGGCCTCACACCGGAGGCCGAGAAGGCCCGGAAGTCGCTGATGACCCGCATCGAGCGCGTGGGCAGGGCCGGCCGCCGCCAGGCCGCCCGGCGCGAAGAGGCGCTGGCCCGGGTGCCCGAGCCGGCCTGAGCCAGCACTCGACCAGCGCCTCCGCAACCGTCGCCGAGCGAGCCCTTGGGGCCTCTTCCGCCGAACCGCCGGCCACCAGCACGCCGCCGCCGCAACTCGTCGCCTCGTCACGGACGGTCCGATACGCATCGGCCGATTACTGACGACGTGGCCGAGGACCTCAGTCGGTCGGCGGCGTGGTGGTCGTCGTGGTCGCCTGGGGGACCGGGAGCAGTCCGTAGGGCTCCTCGCCCGGCCGGACCAGCCCGTACTGCTCGCGAGCGATCCGCTCGACCTCCTCGTCGGTGTCGAGGCGTCCGACCTGTTCCTCCAGCCGGGCGTTCTGCTCGCTGATGACCTCGATCTGCTCCTGCGCCCGGCGGGTGGCCGCCCGCTGGTCGAGGTAGGTGCGCACGGGGAACACGGCGTAGATCAGCACGCCGGCGACCGCCACCGACCCGACGCGGGTGCCGGCCCGCCGCAGCTTGGCGTTGCGGGCCTCGCGGGCGTCCACGCCCTCCGGGAACAGGCGGGCGCTGCCGTACTGCCGGGCGGCCTTGAGCGCCTCGGCGGCGGTCATGCCGGACGAGGCGACCTTGGAGGCGGCGGCGTTGCCCATCCCCGCCAGCGGCCGCAGCACGGTGACGCCCGGCGCACCGGTGGCCCCCGACTCGCCGGTGCCCTCCGGGTCGTCCAGGTCGTCCAGGTCGTCCGGACCGGCCGGCTCGGCAGAGCTGCTCGATACGTCGACCTCGTCGACCTGGTCCGTGCCGGCTGCGTCCGCGCCCGCGGCCGGCCGGGAGGCGCCCTCGGTGGCCGCCGCCGTGCGCCCGTAGCGCAGGCGCGCCGGGCCCGCCGCGGCGGCGAGGGCGACGACCGTGGCGTCGCGGCCGTCCTCGGTCTCGTCCGGCTCCGGGGCGGCCGGGCCGGGCGTGGCCGCCGGCGCCTCGGCCGCCGGCGTGGGGTTGGGCTCGGTCGTGAGGACCGGGACGACCGGCTC
>DATFOS010000245.1:0-19878 GCA_035265325.1 Acidimicrobiales bacterium | reverse complement strand
CTGAGCGCCCTGGCCGTGGTCATCATCGCCCTCGGCCTGGTGATCCGCCCGGTCCTCCTCCTGTGCCTGGGCGACGACACCCTCTACACGCCGGATGAGGCGCCGTCGGCGTCGGCCGCTGCGTCTCCGCAGCCGTCCCGTCCGGTCCCGCCCGCCACCGACACCTGAGGCACCCGGGAAGCGAACAGGTCGAAGGCCCGCCAGGGCAGGTCGGCCCGGACGATCTCGGCGATCGCGGGCCTCGGCGGCCGGAGATCCCCTGAACCATTCCGGCGCGGCGGTCGTCTCCACCGGGTGACGACGGAGGTTCGTGTAATGACGGGGACACGGTTCTGGCGACGGTCGGGTGCGACCGCGGTGGCGGTGGGACTGGCCGCGTCGCTGGCGACGCTGGGGCTGGCGGGCATACCGGCGCCGGCCGGCGCCGGCGGGGGCGAATGGATGTACCCGGTGCGCGATCGGTACGAGCCGGGACAGGTCGTGCTGATGGTGGGCTACACCGAGACGGCCCGCCCGAGCGGGACTGATCCCGGCGGCCCCTACTACGCGTGGCTGCGGGTCGACCCCGGGGCCGAGTCCCGCGCCGGGGCGGTCGGCGTCCACGTCGATCCGACCGACGTGCGGGTGGCGCCGGTCGTCGTCGAGGCCTCCACCACCGGCGACCCCGTCTACCCGCTGCGAGCCACCATCTCGTTCACGCTCCCGAGCGACCTGAGCCGGGGTCGCTACGCGCCGATCCTGTGCAACGACCTGTGCACGGAAGCCCCCGGGTACCTCATCGCCGAGGTCCTGAACGTCGGCGTGGCGCCCGAGTTCCCGATCGTCCGCAACTGGCCGGCGACCGAGCCCGCGATCCGCTGGTTGGAGGACGATGCCCTGCTGTCCGGGCCGTCGGGTCAGCCGGTCACCGCCGCCGACCATCGCGCCGGCCGCGTTCCGCCCCCGCCGACGCTCCCGCCGTCCCCGGCGGTGACCGCCCCGGCTCCGGCGGCGGAGGCGCCGGTGTCCCGGCAGGCGGGTGCCGCCGACTCGCGGGTGACCGGCGACGCGCCGGTCACCACGGCCGATCCCGACGTGTCCGGCGTGGAGGTCGACCCCGGCCCGCCCGTCGGTGGCGACGACGGCTGGTGGCCGCTGGGCGCGTGGCTGGCCGGGCTCGCGGCCCTTGCGCTCGCCAGCGGGGCTCTCGTGGCCCGCAGGCGATGCGCCCGGCACGCGGCGCAGGGTCACGGCCCGGCGGCCGAGGCGGTGGCGAGCGCCGATGCGTCGCAGCCCCCGGCCGCCCGATCCGTGTCCGGTGCGGGCGCCCGCCGGCCCATGGGGGCCGGCGGCGCCGAACCGGCGCCCAACGGTGCCGACCCGGCCGGCGAGGGTGCCGGGGAGGCGGCGCTCGCTCGGACGTGAGCGCGGTCGCGGAGACGACGAGATGCGCCAGGCCCTGGACGGCGAGCGGCCGACGCGTCACCGTGACCGCAGTCGCCGGGCCGGCGACCGCCGCCGGTGACCCGGGAGCGCCGCGTGCAGGAAACGGACCCGGCTGTCATCCGAGCCGCCATGGCGGGCGACCTGGCCGCATTCGAGCAGGTCGTGCGGCAGCACCAGCAGAGCGTCTGGCGGTTCCTCCGCCGGCTCCTGGGCGATGCCGCCACTGCGGAGGACGTCACGCAGGAGACCTTCCTCCGGGTCCACCGCCGGCTGCCGACGTACCGGTTCCGGTCGAGCTTCACGGCCTGGGTCTTCCAGATCGCCCGCAATGCGGGCATCGACGAGTTGCGAGCACGCGCCCGCCGCGACCGGTTGCCGCGGGCGCTGGCGACGACCTCCGGGGGCACGTCGACGTCCACCGGCCGGACCGGCGAGGCACGGGTCGAGATCGACGCCGCGCTGGCCACGCTGCCGGTCGACCTGCGGGAGGCCCTGCTGCTCGTCGAGGTGCTGGGCCTGCGATACACGGAGGCGGCGTCCGTGCTGTCGGTGCCCGTAGGCACGGTCAAGAGCCGGGTGTTCACCGCCCGGCTCCGGCTGGCGGCGTGGGCACGGGCGGGCGAGGACGAGGGCGGAGGCGTGGATGCTCGCGACGCGGCCGCCCGAGCCGGCCGGGCGGCCCGACGGCGAGGGGAGGCCGGCGATGAGGTGTGAAGACGCCCTGGTGGCGGTCTCCTCCCGCGCCGACGGGGAACTCCCGCCGGCGGAGGGCGACGCCCTCGACATGCACCTGGCCGGCTGCGACGACTGCCGCCGCTTCGTCGACGACGTCGCCCGGGTGCGGTCGTCCCTCCGGGTCGAGCCCGTCGGCCGCGCCCCCGACGTCGGCCCCGCCGTCGTCGCCCTGGCCCGGGCGGAACCGCCACAGCGCCGGGGGCGGGTGGCGGTGGCGGCCGCCGTGGCCGCCGTGGCCGGGCTCGTGGCGGGGGCCACGTTCGTCGGGATCGGGTCGGACGGGCGATCGCCGGCGGCGGCCGACGTGCCCGCCCGGGTCTTGGCGGCGCAGGACGGCATCACCGCGGTGGACGGCCGGTACACGGTGTCGGAGCCGCAGGGCGGCGGAGGGCGGACGTTCGAGGCCGACCTCACCTACCGCGCTCCCGAGTCCCTGGCGCTGCGGGTGCAGGAGACGACCGCCGGCCCCGCCCCGGCCGAGCGGTCCGACGGGGCGCTGGTCGTCGACGCCGGTCGCTGGTGGCACGAGGCGACACGCCAGTGCTCCCCCGCGGCCGGGCTGGTGCGCTGCCCGGCCCAGCCGCTGCGCTGGTCGCGCTCGGTCACCGGACGCGAGCCGTTCTCGGATGACGCCCCCGTCCCCCTCGAACTGGTGAGCCCGGTCGACGGTTTCGCTCTGTCGGCTCCCCCGACCGGCCTCGGGCACCGGACGATCGCCGGCCACGAGGCCGTCGGTGTGTCGGTCACTGCCGCCCAGGTGGCGGGCCTCCTCGACGGGCTGTCGGCGGCCGTCGAGCTGCGACCCGTCCACCCGACCGACCCCGTCGAGCTGTGGCTGGACGAGGACCATTTCGTCCCTCTGGCGCTGGTCGTCCGGGCGGCCGGCGATCCGGAACGGGCGGCCTGGGCCACCTCCGCGGCCGTCGAGGACGTGCCCGGTGACGTCGTGCTGCGGCTCGACGCCACGGACGTGCGGATCAACGACCCGGACGACCCGGTCGCCGCACCGGCGGAGGGGGCCGACGAGGCGGTCGACGTCGGGTTCCGGGCGGCGCCGGAAGGCGACCCCGTCGTGTCCGAGGTCCCGGAGCCGCAGCGGGTGCCGGCCGGGTTCGCCGCGTACCGCCGCGGGGTCGTCAGCACACCGGGCGGGCCGAGCGTCGGCGTCCGGTCGTGGAGCGACGGGCGCGCCTGGTTCGCCGTCCGGGCGACGGCCCAATGGCCCGGCGGGCGGCTGTTCGGCAGCCTGGGGGCGGACGTCCGCCCGGTCGACCTGGGCGCCGCCGGCACCGGCTACGCCAGCGGCGACGGCCAGCAGGTCGCCGTCCACACCGGCGGGCTGGACGTGGTCGTGCGAGGCAGCCTGCCCTCCGGCGACATTCGGGACATCGCCGCCGACCTGGGGATCGTGGGCGTACCCGTGCCGGACGACTGGGCGGAGGCGACGTCGGCCAGCGACTCCGACGCCACGGCCGCCCTGCCCGGCCTGCTGACCGCCGGGCCGATCGACGGGTTCGGCCCGCCCGCCTTCCGCATCACCGGGCCCCGCGACGACGTGTCCGTGACGGAGGCCCGGTCGGGCCCGGGCGACCGGGCCTTCACGCTGACGCAGTGGCGGTCGGCATCCCTCGTCCCGCCGTCCGCCGGGGACGAGATCGCCACCGAGGTACGGGGCACCGCCGGCCGCTACAGCCCCCAGCGGGGCGAGCTCGAGTGGGTGGAGTCCGGCCTCGCGGTCAGCCTCGGCAGCGACACGCTGGGCCTCGCCGACCTCCTCGACATCGCCCGCGGGCTGGAGCCCTCGTGAGGCGGGTCGGCGCGCTCGTGGCGGTGGCAGCCGCCGCCCTCGCCGGCCTGGTCGGCGGGGCGGTGGCGATGACCCGCATCCAGGATGCGGGCTCGTCCTCGGACACGACGCCGGTCGCCCAGGACGCGGGGGCGCAGGAGCCGCGCGCGCAGGAGCCCGCAGCGCCCACCTCCGGGGGCCCCGGCCCGATCGGCACCCGGCCCCCCGGCGTGGGGGCGACGGGCGCCACCGGCCCCGCACCCGAACCCGACCCCGCCCCTGCGCCGGCCGTCCTCCTCGCCTGGACCCCCCAGGGCCTCGACCCCGGCCTCGTGGCCACCGCCACCGGCGACCCGCACGTGTCCGCCATCTCGGTCGTCCGGGGTGGGACCGTCGACCTGGTGGCGTCGCGCCGGGCCGGTGGGGCGGTCGTGGACGCCCCCGGCGCGGGCTGGGCGATCCCGCTCGACGCGATCGCCGTCGACCCCGAGGCGCACGCCCGGTTCACCTCCGGCAGCGACCGGGCCGCCGTCGCCGGGTTGCGGCCCGGGCAGGCCGTGCTCGGGGACACCTCCGCCGAGATCCGCCGCCTCGGCCCCGGGGACTCGATCGAGCTGGCCGGCGGCCCCACCGTCACCGTCGGGAGCGTGGTGGCCGACACCGCCATCGGCGGCGCCGAACTGGCGCTCGACACCGCCACGGGCGAGCATGCGGGCCTCACGACCGACCGCTACCTCCTCCTGGCCTACGGGGGCGACCGTTCCGCCCTCGAGCAGCGGCTCACGGCGGCGCTGCCACCGGGACGCGCCGTGCGGTTCCGGGGGCCGGGGGAGGCCCCGTTCCTACGCAACGGCGACGCCGTCCTTCCCCAGGTGCTGATCAAGCAGCGGTTCGGGGAGTTCGCCTACCGCCGCGGTCCCGGGGACGAGTTCGAGCAGGACCCGGCGTGGCAGGCCGCCAGCCTGGTAACTGTCGACCTGCCGATCATCGGGCGGGCCCGTTGCCACCAGGCGGTGGTGCCTGCCCTGGCCGGCGCCCTGGGCGAGGTGGTCGACGCCAACCTGGCGGCGCTCATCGACCCCGAGGGGTTCGCCGGATGCTGGAACGCCCGGACGACCCGCGCCGGCAGCGCCGTCTCCCGCCATGCCTGGGGCGTCGCCATCGACTTGAACTTCGGCGCCAACCCGACGGGGCTCGCGTCGGTCCAGGACCCCCGCCTGGTGGCGATCTTCGCCCGCTGGGGGTTCACCGAGGGCAGCGGGTGGCTGGTCCCCGACGCCGGCCACTTCGAGTTCGTGTCGCCGCCGCACCGTTGACCCCAGCGCCCGGTCAGGGGACGACGTCCAGTTGTCATCGGCGCGTGTGCGGTACGTGCGGACCGGAGCGGCCCGGCCTAGGGGAGAACGCCGCAGCCACGCCGACGACGGGCCGCGGACGCCGGGGTGCGTCAGGTGGGCGGTGGAGTGATCGTGATGGTGGCGCGGGCCGTGTCGTTGGCGTGGGCCGGGTCCAGCGTGTCGGAGGAGGCGACGGCCACCGCCACCGCCGTCGGGGGGAGCGGCTGGCCGGTGCCAGCGGCGACCGTCACGCCCACGGTGGCGCCGACCCGGGAGCCGGGTGCGAGGTTGCCGGCGTCGCACAACACCACGTCGGGATGTTCGGGGGTGGGCGCCGTGCAGGTGACGCCGTCCGGCTCCACGGACGTCACGTCCGTGCCGGCGGGCACGACCAATCCGAACGCCGCCCCGTCGGCCGGGTCCGGACCGTCGTTGGCCAGCTCGACCCGATAGGTGACCTGGCCGCCGGCGGCGACGGTCACCGGGGCGGCGTCGAGCGTGACCGCGAGGTCCGCTCCGCGCACCTCGGCCAGGTAGACGTCCCGGGACCCGTTGCTGTCCGTCGGCCCGAACCCACTCGCCTGGCTCTCGAAGGCGATGCGCGACGAGTCCGGGCTGAAGGCGGGCCGGCCGTGGTACGACGACCCGGCGGCGGTGTCGCCGCCGTCCGCGGCCGCCGACACGAGCATCGTCGTGCCGGAGGCCAGGTCGTGGACGTAGAGGTCGCTCGCGCCGTTGGTGTCCGTGGGGCCGAGGTCGCCGGCGTCGCTGCCGAAGGCCACCTTCGTCCCGTCGGGGCTGAGCACCGGGCCGAAGGACTGGGCCGCCCCGCTGTCGTCCCCGGCGGCGTTGGCAGAGAGCAGGGTCGTGGTCCCGGCGGCCAGGTCGCGCACGTAGATGTCGTCGTCGTAATCCGGGTTGGCGCGCGGGCTGTCGTTCGGGCCCAGGTCGGAGGCCATGCTGGTGAAGACGACCTTGGTCCCGTCCGGGCTCAGGACCGGGTCGAACGAGCCGCCGTTGCCGCCCGACCTGGTGCCACCGGCGGCCACCGACGCCAGGGTGGTCGTGCCCGCCCGCAGGTCGCGCACGAACACGTCGCCCTGGCCGTTGTGGTCGCCGGCGACCAGGTCCGACGCCGAGCTGGCGAATGCCAGGCGCGACCCGTCGCCGCTGAACGTCGGCCGATCGATGCCCATCCCGGCGTTGCCCGCCCTCGTCCCGGCGGCGTTGACCGTGACCAACGTGGTGGTGCCCGTCACGAGGTCGCGGACGTACAGGTCCCCGAGGCCGTTGGTGTCGGTCGGGCCCAGGTCGGATGCCATGCTGAGGAAGGCGATCTCGGTGCCCGACGGGCTGAACACCGGCACGAGGGACATCCCGTTGCCGCTGTCGTTCCGGTCGACGTTCATCGACACGAGCGTCGTGGTGCCGGCGACCAGGTCACGCACGTAGACGTCGGTCGCCCCGTTGGTGTCGGGCGGCCCGAGGTCGGAGGCGTTGCTGGTGAACGCCACCTTCGTGCCGTCGGGGCTGAACACCGGCCCGCGGGACCAGCCGTTGCCGCCGCTCGTCCCGGCGCCGTTGGGCGACACCAGCGTGAACTCGAGGAGGCCCTCCGGGCCCAGCTCGCGCACGTACACATCGAGCTGGCCGTTGGCGTCCGGTGGGCCGAAGTGCGTTCCCCCGCTGGTGAACGCGACCGCCGAGCCGTCGGGGCTGAAGGCCGGCTCGATGGCGCGGCCGATGTAGGTGCCGATGACCCGCGAGGTGGTGCCCGTGGCCAGGTCGCGCACATAGGCGTCGGCCCCGCCGTTGCCGTAGTCCGGGCCCAGGTCGGCGGCGTAGCTGGTGAAGGCGACCTCGGTGCCGTCGGGGCTGAACACCGGCAGCAAGGACTCGTAGTTGCCGGCGTCGGTCCCCGCCCAGTTGATGCTCACCAGCGTCGACCGCCACGGCGACGGCTCGGCCTCGCACCCGACGCCGGCCACCGCCGCCAGCACGCAGAGCGCCGCAAGCCCACCCCGTGTTCGCATCCCAGCTCCCCTCGTCCCCCGGCTCCCACCAGAGGTCCACCGTTGCTATCGCCGCGACCCAGGTACGAGGTACGCATCCGTCCGGCAGTCCTGGGCCGACGGTTGGTGTAGGGCGGTGCCTGCTGCCGCCGGGTGGCCGCCTCGGTCATCGTCGGCGAGCTGGAAGTAGGGCGCCGCCTACTACCACACCCCACCTCGGCAGCGGACGCTGGTCACACGGGTCGGACCAGGCCCGACACAAGAGGGGGACATGAGCGATGAACCGCTTCTCTCGCGGCCGGAAGCACCAGCGGATCCTCGCGGTCGCGCTGCTCGCCGTGCTCGGCGCAGCCGTCGCCTGCTCGGGCGACGACACGACCAGCTCGGACGCCGACTCGGGGTCGGACCTCGGTGACACGACCGCGACCAGCGCCGGGACCGAGGCGACGGGCGAGCCGATCCCGGTCGGGTTCGTCAACAGCGAGGGCGGCGCCTTCTCGGTGCCCGAGCTGCGGGTCGGCAACGAGGTCGCCGAGGACTACATCAACACCCGCCTCGGCGGGGTCGAGGGTCGCCCCCTGCAGGTGACGCGGTGCGCCACGGACGGCTCACCCGAGGCGTCGATCGATTGTGCCAACCAGTTCGTCGAGGACGGCGTGGTGGCCGTGGTGGAGGGCACCGACCTGGGCGGCGACGCCATGCTGCCGATCCTGAACGACGCCGGGATACCCCTGGTGGGCCACGTGCAGTTCGGGCCCGCCCGGATGTTCGACGAGAACGCGACCTACTTCGGTGCGGCCGCGCTGGCCTACGGCGCCGCCGCCCTGCAGTTCTACGCGGACGAGGGGGCGGAGTCGGTCACCTGGTTCCTGCCCGACGAGCCCTCGAGCCACGCGTTCACCGATACCTCACTCGAGCCGACCAGCGACATGTTGGGCATCGACTACACGACCGTGTACTACGACGCGGCCTCGCCCAACTGGGCGGTGCTGGCGGCCACGGCCGTCTCGGAGAACCCGGACGTCAGCGGCACCATCGCCGCAACCGACGCCCAGTGCGCCGAGATGATCGGCGCGCTGCGCGACGCCGGCTACCAGGGTCGCATCCTGGCCGCCTCGTGCGTGGGCCTGCACGACGCCCTCGGAGAGGACGCGGTCGGGGTCGACACCGACGCCGACCACTGGCATCCCGGCGACCTCGACTCGGCGCCGGCCGCCAAGCAGGCCGAGCTCGAGGAGTACGGCGCGGTCATGCGCGAGGCGGGCCACGAGGACCTCATCGCCGGCAACGCCATCATCAGCTTCGCCGACCTCATCAACCTGACGCGGATCATGGCCACGATCGACGGGCCCATCGACGGCGCCTCCGTCGCCGGGGCCCTGCGGGCGACCACCGGCTTCGACAGCTACGCCGGGCCCACGATCAGCTGCGACCGGTCGGTGCTGCCCGGCAACTCGGCGTGCAGCACCGACCTGCTGTTCTTCCAGGTGCAGGACGACGGCTCGGTCGAGGCGGTCACCGACGACTACGTCGACGTGACCGGGATGCTCGGGTGACCGACCACCTACTGTTCCTGATCGTCGGGCTCGGGGCGGGCGCCGCCTACGCGGCGCTCGCCATGGCCCTGGTCACCACCTACCGGGGCACGGGGGTCATCAACATCGCCCAAGGGGCCATGGCGATGTGGGCGGCGTTCGTCTACGACGAGCTGCGCCGGGCGGGGGACCTGGTGCTGCCCGTCGGCCGGCTCGACCTCGGCGGCGGGCTGGCGGTGTGGCCGGCGCTGCTCACCGGTGTGGCGGTGGCGGCGGCGCTGGGGCTGATCCTCCACGTCGCAGTGTTCCGCCCGCTGCGGTCTGCTCCGCCCCTCGCCAAGGTCGTGGCTTCGGTGGGCGTGGCCATCGTCCTGCAGGCGCTGGTCCTGCTGCGCTTCGGCACCGGCCGCCGTGCGGTGCCGTCCGCGCTGCCCGACGACCCGGTCCACCTGGGCTCGCTCAGCTTCTCCGAGGACCGCATCTGGTTCGCTGCCGTCGTCACGCTCATCGCCGTGCTGCTTTGGGCCTACGGGCGGTACACCCGGTGGGGCCTCGCCACCCGGGCGGCGGCCGAGTCGGAGCGCGGCGCCACCCTGCTCGGCTGGTCGCCGGACCGGCTGGCCGCCGCCACGTGGGTGCTGGCCGCCGTGGTCGGCGCCGCGGTCGCCATCGTGGTGGCGCCGTCGGTGGGGCTCGACCCCGTGAGCTGGTCCCTCATGGTGGTGCCGGGCCTGGCGTGCGCGCTCGTGGGCCGGCTGACGTCCGTCGGCGTCGCCTGTGCGGCGGGACTGGCGCTGGGCGCGGTCGAGTCGGAGATCACGTTCCTGTCCTCCAAGGAATGGTGGCCCGACTGGGCGACGGTGGGTGTCGCCGAGACCGTGCCGCTGCTGGTCATCGTGGTCGCCCTGTTCGTGGTCGGACCCCGGCTGCCGGGACGGGGGTCGGCGACCGTCGACCCGCTGCCGTCGGTGCCCACGCCGCGCCGCCGGCCGCCGGTCGTCGCCGGCCTGGTGGCTGCGGGGTTCGCCGCCCTGCTGCTGACAGACGGCAGCTACCGCTTCGGCGTGATCACGTCGATGATCGTCGCCGTCATGGCGCTGTCGCTGGTGGTGCTCACGGGTTTCGTGGGCCAGATCTCGCTGGCGCAGGCGGCGTTCGCCGGCTCGGCCGGTTTCGTCCTCTCGAAGATCGGCACCGGGTTGCCGTTCCCGCTGTCGCTCCTCGCGGCCGCCCTGGCGGCCACCGCGCTCGGGCTGCTGGTCGCCGTGCCCGCGCTGCGGGTGCGGGGCGTCCAGCTTGCCGTGGTCACCCTGGCGGCCGGTGTCGCCATCGAGCAGCTCGTGTTCCAGAACCCCCGGTTGACCCCCACCGGCGGCAACCTCATCCCCGACGCCCGGATCTTCGGCCTCGACCTGGCCATCCGCCGGGGGGCCGAGCTGGCCCGGTGGCAGTTCGGGGCACTCGTGCTCGTGGTGCTCACGCTGGCCGCGCTGGCGGTGGCCAACCTCGGCCGCAGCGGCACCGGCCGTGCCCTGCTGGCCGTGCGATCCAACGAGCGGGCGGCGGCGTCGATCGGCGTCGACGTCGCCGTGGCCAAGCTCGTGGCGTTCGGGATGTCGGCCTTCCTGGCCGGCCTGGGCGGGGCGTTGATCGGCTACAGCCGCGGCCAGCTCTCCGCCGACTCCTTCGGCGTGTCGGTGAGCCTGACGCTGCTGGCGTTCGCCTACCTCGGTGGCATCACCACCGTCGGGGGCGCCCTGGTGGCCGGGGGGCTGGCGCCGCTCGGCATCGGCTACGTCGTCCTCGACCGCACCACCGACATCGGCGAGCACTACCTGCTGGCGTCAGGCATCCTGCTGGTCGCGACCGCGGTCCTCAACCCGGGCGGCATCGCCGGCACCGTGCGGTCCCGCATGACCGGACGCCGGCCGCCGTCGGGGCGGGGCCGCGCCTCGCACACCACCACGTCCGACCGCCGGGCGGGCGCCGAGCCGGCGCCCGTGACCGCAGGAGCACCGACATGACGACCCCCACCAACGCGGTCTCGCCCGCCGGGTTCGACCTGGCCGAGATCGACCGCCTGCTGACCACGACGCGTGCGGTGCGCAAGCGCCTCGACCTCGAGCGCCCGGTGGCGCGCCAGGTCGTGCTCGACTGCCTCCGCCTGGCCACGCAGGCGCCCTCGGGCGGCAACACCCAACCGTGGCGCTGGCTGGTCGTCGACGACCCCGACGTCCGCGCCGGCCTGGCCGACATCTACCGCAAGGGCTACGGGCCGTACATCGAGATGCAGAAGGCGGCGGTCGTGGCGGCCGGCGGTGACGAGGACAGCCCCATCCTGCGCAGCTCGGACTACCTGGCCGAGCACCTGCACGAGGTGCCGGTGCACGTGATCCCGTGCCTGCTCAGCCGCCTGCCCGAGCGACCCACCCCGGCCGACACCGCGGGCTTCTACGGGTCGATCCTGCCCGCGGTGTGGAGCTTCATGCTCGCCCTCCGCAGCCGCGGCTTGGGCTCGGCGTACACGACCCTGCACCTGCAGCACGAGCGGGAGGCGGGCGAGCTGCTCGGCATCCCCGACACCGTCACCATGGTGGCCCTGTTGCCCGTCGCCCACGTGACCGGCGACTTCCGGCCGGCGGACCGCAAGCCGGTCGAGGCCGTCACGTACTGGAACGAGTGGAAGCGACGCGCGTGACGATGGCGAGCGCCGTCGTGCGAGGACGGGGCGCCGACGACGCCGCCGGGCTGCTGCGCGAGCTGGGGGTGAACACCCTCGTCCGACGAGAAGCGGTGGCCCTCCGCTCCTAGAGTCGCCGTGTGCGCGTCGCCGTCGAACAGGTCATCCAGACTGCGACGAGGGTGCTCGACGGCGGGCTCACCGCCCGAGAGGGCGTCACCGTCCTGGCGACGCTGACACGCGAGGCCGTGCCCGCCGCCCGCGACCTGCGCGTGACCGATCCCGATCGGGCGGCCGCCTACAGGGAGCTGATCCTGGCCCTCGGGCACGAGCTCCGGCGTCTCGAGCCGACCAGCGACGACCCGCGGCACCTCCACGCCGTGACCGACGACCTCGCCCAGGTGATGCAGGCGCTGGCGTGAGCCGGCGCCGGCTCAGGCCCCCAGGTAGCTGGCCTGGAGCAGCTCGGGCCGGTCGGCGAGGGTGGCGGCGGGCCCGCGGGCCACGACCTCGCCGTGGACGAGGACGACGGCGGTGTCGGCGATGGACAGGGCCACGGGAACGTGCTGCTCGACCAGCAGCACGCCGATGCCGAGGTCGTCCGCCACCCGGCGGAGCACGGTGGCGAGCTGGTCGACCAACTTCGGGGCCAGGCCGAGGCTCATCTCGTCGACGAGCAGCAACCGCGGCCGGGCGACGAGGGCACGGGCGATGACGAGCATCTGCTGCTCGCCGCCGGACAGGAGCCCGGCCCGCCGGTCGGCCAGCGGCCCCAGCGCCGGGAAGTACCGGGCCACCTCGGCGACGTCGCCACGAGCCCGCCTGGCTCGGCCGCCTCGACGATCGCCGGCCAGCCAGAGGTTGTCCCGGACGCTCAGCCCGCCGAACAGCGCCCGGTCCTCGGTGACGCAGCCGAGGCCCCGCCGTGCGTTGCGGTGCGGTGCTGCCGTGTCGGCCGGCCCGCCGAACAGGCGCACCTGTCCGCCGAGCGCGGGCAGAAGCCCGGTCACCGTCATGAGCGTCGTCGTCTTGCCGGCCCCGTTCGGGCCCAGAAGGGCCACGATCTCGCCCGGCTCGACGGTGAGCGAGAGGTCGCGCACCACGACCGTGCGGCCGTAGCCGGCGTGCAGGTCCCGCACCTCGAGAAGCGGGCTCATCGGGCGTCGACCCCGAGGTAGGCGGCGACGACCCGCCCGTCGCTGCGGACCTCGGCGGGCGTCCCGCTCGCGATGTGCCGACCGCCGTCGACGACGTGCACGACGTCACAGACCTCGAGCACGAGGTCCATGTCGTGGTCGATCAGCAACACGGCGGTGCCCGCCTCGACCACGGCCCGCAGCCGCTCGCCCAGCCGACCGCTCTCGCCCGTGTCGAGGCCGGCGGCCGGCTCGTCGAGCAGCAGCACGCCCGGGTCGGCGACGAGCGCCCGGCACAGGCCGACCAGCTTGCGCTCGCCCTCCGACAGCTCGCCGGTGCCGCGGCCGAGCAGGTGGCCGACGCCGGCGACCTCGACGGCCCGGTCGAGCCGAGCCGCCGTAGGCCTGCGGCGGGGCGCGACCAGGTCGCGCAGCGCGCCCCAGACGGTGAGGCGCTCGGCCGCCACCAACAGGTTGCCCCGCACGTCGAGGTCGTCGAAGAGCTCGACCGACTGGAAGCTGCGGACCAGGCCCCGACGCACCCGCTCGTGCGGAGGCAGCCCGTCGAGGGCGACACCGTCGAGCTCGACCGAGCCCTCGTAGGCGACGAAGCCCGACAGCGCGTCGATCAGGCTGGTCTTGCCGGCCCCGTTGGGCCCGATGAGGCCGGCCAGGGTGCCCGCCTCAAGGTCGAGGGACACGCCGTCGACGGCGCGCACGCCGCCGTAGGTGACCGTGAGCGATCGTGCGGACAGGCCCATCAACTCGTCCCCGGCGCCGAGGAGGGATCGGGCCCCGGCGCGGCGATCGCCTGCTGCAGCAGTGCCAACAGGCCGACCCACCCGACGAAGGCCGACACACGCCCGTCGGGGCCGAGGACCGTGCCGCTGACGTGGGGCCCGTCGTCGGTCACGTCGCCCGCCCTGCGGTCCGTCGTCGGTCGCCGGTCGACGGCGATGTCGAGCTGGAGTCGTGGCATCGTTCCGCCTCCCGGCCTAGCGAACCCACGTGTGGTACTTGGCCCGGCGGTAGCCGAGGGCCCGGTAGGCGGCGTCGACCAGCGACTGCCCGGTCGGCCCCAGCCCCATGGCCGCCGACATCTGGTTCATCACGTAGCCGAACGACATGTCGCAACCGGGGTCGGCGAACCCGATGGACCCGCCGTTGCCGATGTGCCCGAACGCCTCCTCGCTCAGTGAGACGAGGACGGGTGGCTCGACGCCGGCCGGCGTCGCCCCGGCCTTGTGGAACCCCAGCGTCCATCGGCCGGAACCGGCGAGCACCGCGTCCTGACCGCCGGCGGACTGCACGGCGCCCATGCGGGCGACGTCCTCGGCGTCGAGGGGGAACCGCCCGACCCGGCGGTCGTGGACGATCGCCCGGTACATCCCGGCGACGGCCCGGGCGTTCATCACGCCCCCCGACGCCGGTAGCTCGGCGGCCAGCGCGGCAGGCGAGTCCCACTCGCCCGGCACCAGGTAGCCCCCGTTGTTGAGCATCACGAGCCCGGGGATCGAGTCGGGCTCGGTCATCGCCTGCACCAGGAAGCGCGGGAGCGGGCCCCCGGGCTCGGGGTCGGGCGGGGGCACGAGCGTGGCGACCCGGTCGGCGAGCCCCTCGGGCAGCCCGACGTAGAGGTCGAGACCGAGCGGAGAGGCGATCTCGTCGGCGACGAACCGGCCGAGGCTGCGACCGGTGACCCGCCGAACGACCTCGCCGACCAGGAAGCCGAAGGTGAGGGCGTGGTAGCCGTGCCGCGTGCCGGGCTCCCAGAACGGCGCCTCGGCGGCCAGGCGCCCGACCACGTCGTCCCAGTCGTAGAAGCCGCCGGCCGGGACGGGATCGCGCAGTGCGGGCAGCCCGGCCTGGTGGCTCAGCAGGTGCCGGACGAGCACCCGGTCCTTGCCGGCGGCCGCGAACTCGGGCCAGTAGGTGGCGACGGGTTCGTCGACGTCCAACTCGCCGGCCCCCGCCAGCAGGTGGGCCGCGAGCGCCGTGGCGCCCTTGGTCGTGGACATGGCCACACACAGCGTGTCCTTCTCCCACGCGCGGGTGCGCGCGGGGTCGGCATGGCCGCCCCACAGGTCGACGACCGACTCACCGCCGACCGTGACGGTGACCGACGCCCCGAGCTCGCCTCGCTCGGCGAGGTTGCGCTCGAACTCCTGGGCGACGCCGGCGAACCGGTCGTCACAGTGGCCTTGTACGTCCATCGCTCGTGCCCCCTGGGTCGGCCCCTCTGCCGGCAGTGTGCGCCGTGCGGGTGGCGAGGCGTAGTGGGGGGCTCCCTACACGTGCACGCCCGGGCCGGCGGCGTGGCGTCGTCCTACACTCCCGGCGGAAGGGGGAAGTTCGACCGTGACCACGCCGCCGCTGGTCGGGCGCGACCTCGACCTGGCGGTCGCCCGGGAGCAACTGACGCGCAGCGCACGAGGGACCCCCGCCTCGCTGCTGGTCCGCGGCGAGGCCGGCATCGGGAAGTCGCGCCTGGTCGCCGAACTGGCAGATGCCGCCGGCCGGCTCGGTCACCCGGTGGTGGTCGGCCGGGCCGACGACCTCGACCACGGCATCCCATTCGCCGCGTTCCGCGACCTGCTCGCCCGGCTCGACCCCGACGGGCCCGGCGCCGACGAGGCCGATGGCTTCAGCGCCGCCATCGACGGCCACCACGCGGAGGCCGACGCCGAGCACCTGACCGCCGTGTTCAGGGCGGCCACGCAGTTGCTCCGAGCCCTCGCCGACGGGGGACCGTTGGTCCTCGTACTCGAGGACTTCCACGTGGCCGACGGCGAGTCGCTGGCTCTGGCCGCCCTCCTGATCCGGCTCGCGGGCCTGCCCGTCCTCACCGTGGTGACCCTGCGGCCCGGCGGGGGCGCCGCGGAGCTCGAGCAGCTCTGCGAGCGGGTGGCGTTCGACGGTCGGGGGTCGGTCGTCGACCTCGAGCCCCTCGACCGAGCCGACACCCGGGCGCTCGCCGCCGCGGTGATCGGGGCCGCGCTCGACGACGGGGTGACGGACGCGGTGGCCGAGGCGAGCCGGGGCAACCCCTTCTTCGCCCGCGAGGTGGCGCAGGCGCTGGTGGACGGCGGTGCCGTGACGGTCGAGGACGGGCAGGCCCGGCTCGTGCCCGGTGCTCCCGCGGCGAAGTTGCCGCGGTCGACCGCGCTGCTGCGGCGGCTCGTGCTCGGCACCACCGACCTCGAGCTCGCCAAGGTGATGGCTGTGTTCGGCCGCTTCTCGCTTCATCACCTGGGGCTGGCGGGGCGTCTCACCGGGCTGTCGGGCGACGGCGTGGCCGCGTCGTTCGACCGGCTCGTCGCGTCGGGCCTGCTGGCGTCCACTGCGGGTGGAGGCTATGAGTTCACGCACTCGATCCTGCGGGACCGGCTCTACGACGACATCGGTCCGGCCGAGCGCCAGCGCATCCACGCGGCCATCGCCGCCGACCTCGCCGTGGAGCGTCGCGGGGGCAGGCTGCTCGACGTGCTCGAGCTGGCGACGCACGTGGCGGCCTCGGCCGAGCCCGGCGATGCGGCGGCCGTCGAGGTGCTGCTCGAGGCCGGGCGGACGGTCGGGGCGACGGCGCCGCTGGTGTCGGCCGACTACCACCGCCGCGCGCTCGAGCTGCTGCCGGTCGACACGCCGCGACGCGCCGAGGCGCAGGCCGGCCGGGCCCGGGCGCTGCACATCGGCGCCCGTCCACGCGAGGCGGCGGCCGAGGGTCTCGAGGCCCTGGCCGGCCTGCCTCCGGGGCCGATGCGTCGTGCGACCGCAGCGCTTGTCGTCAACGACCTGTACCTCGACGGGCGGGCGGGCGACGCCCTCGGGGTCATCGACGCGGAGCTGGCGCTCGGCGGCGACCCGTGCCCGCTGCTGGCGATGCGCACCAACCTGGCGCTCCAGGCCGGCCGCTACCCGGAGGCGACGGGGACCTTCGGTGACGCGCTGGGCGCCCTCGGCGACGCCGATGTCGCCCCGGCTGCGGAGCTGATGGCGCTTGCCCACCTGGTGCAATACGCGAACCACGTGGCCGAGGTCGGGCTCGCCGCCGACCTGCTGCGACGCGTCGAAGCGCTGCCGGAGCGGGCGTCGTCCACCGTGGGCCTCGCCGCACACGAGTTGGTGGCGTTCGCCGATTGGCGCCCGGGCCTGGTCGCCCGGATCGAAGAGCACCTGCGGGTGGCGTCGGCCATGCGCCCCGAAGGCGCCGCGCTGTCGATCGGCGGCAGCTCCGAGGGCGCGCGGGCGCGGGTGCTGTGGATGCGCGGCCGGTGGGACGAGGCCCTCGAGCTGATCGGTAGCGCCGGGTTCGCCCTCGACCAGCGCGGCACGGTGACCACCGCCCAGCTGCTGGCGTGCGTGGCGGGCGAGATCTTCGTGGACCGCGGCGACCTCGACGACGCGGCTGGCACGGCCGCACGTTTCGTGACCCCGATCGTGTCGCTGGCCCGCAACGCCGCCCTGGTTCGCGCTCGCATCCACCACGCAGTGGGCGAGCACGACGTCGCCCTGGCGCTGCTGGACAACGAGCGCGAGGAGGCGTCCGCACCCGGCGGCAGCGTGTGGAAGCTGGCCGAGGTCCTGGGCCTCGCCCTCGAGATCCACCTCGCCGCGACGCGTACCGACGAGGCGCGCGCGGCGATGGCGGAGCTCGAGACGCTGGCCGAGCGCACCGGCTGGCTCGAGTGCAAGGTGCTGGCGCTGCGGGCCCGCGCGCTGGTCGACGAGGACGTCGACGTGGCCCGCACCTGGCGCGACGTGGCCGAGGCCGAGTCCTGGGAGGTCGAGCGCGCCCACGCCCTGCTGGTGCTCGGTGAGCTGGACCACGAGCCGGCCCGCAACCTCGCCGAGGCGTACCGGGCGTTCGACTCGTTCGGGGCCGCCCCCTGGCGCCGCCGGGCCGCGGCGGGGCTACGCGCCCGCAGTCTCACGGTGCCGCGCCGCGCGTCCCGGGCGGCCTCCGAGTTGACGGAGACCGAGGCCCAGCTCGTACGGCTCGTGAGCGACGGCCTGACGAACCGGCAGATCGCCGCGGCGATGCACTACAGCCGCAAGACGATCGAGGTCTACCTGTCCCGCGTCTACGCCAAGACCGGCTGCGCCTCTCGGCTCGAGCTCGTCCGCGCCGTCGACACGGGGGCTGTGCAGGTCGGTGGAGCCGCCGCCACCAGCGGGCGGGGTCGGTCGGCCTGACGGAGACAGGGCGGGCGGTCGTTGCCACCTCGTAGGGCAGGCGATTGAAACGGCTACTGGACACCTCGCCCGCGGCTGCGGTCGGGGCGCGTCCCGAGCGCGCTCAGCTGGTCGCGCTGGCCGCGCTGGCCGCGCTGGCCGGCACGTCGCCGGCCAGCGCGGCCGTGATCGAGCGCCGGGTCCGGCCCCGGTCGGTGGCCGCCCGGGCGACGGCGCTGGCCAGCGCGGCGGTGCTCCTGGCCCCGCCGGGCAGGGCGCCGTCGAGCAACTCGTTCCAGTACAGGGCCCAGCCGCCGGCGATCGCCCGCCCGAGCACGGGGGCGGTGAGGAGCCGCCCCGTGGCCGCCACGACCCTGGCCCGCCGTACGAGCGCGGCCTGGATGGCCGCGTTGGCGGCATGGAAGCCGGCGTAGCGGTCCGCCAGGAACGCGCGGTAGCGGTCGGCGGGCGCGCCCGGGCAGGCGATCACGGCCTCGGCGGCGGCCCGCCCGCTGGCCAGCGCCTCGGAGATGCCCTCGCCCTGGAGCGGGTTGACGAGCCCGGCGGCGTCGCCGACGAGCAGCACACGCCCGCGTGCCGGGACCGTGCCCACCATCCCCATCTTGAGCCAACCCCCGAGCCGTTCGGCGGGGAGGGGGACGGCACGATCGAGGAGGCCGAAGCGGTGGAGCACGCCGACGAAGGCGCCCAGCGACCGGCCGGCATGGCCGGCCGCGGAGCGGTCGCCGAGCACGCCGACCCCGACGCCGAGGTTGGCCCGCCCCCCAGGCCCCGGGAACACCCAGCCGTAGCCCGGGAAGCCGCGCCAGCGCGCCTCGTCCCACAACACGATCGTGGGCAGGTCGACGGACGCATCGACATATGAGCGCAGCGCGAACCCCCACAGCACCCGGGACTGATCGACCAGGCCGGCCGCGGCCGCCACCCGGCTCGTCGCACCGTCGGCACCGATCACCACGTCGGCCCGGACGCTGGTCCCGTCCGACAGCTCGAAGCCGGTCAACCGCCCGTCGTCGAGCAGCGGGGCGGCCGCCCGGGCGGTGTGCGCCACGCTGCCGGCGTCGAGGGCCGCCGTGCGGAGCGCCTGGTCGAGCTCGGCGCGGGCCAGCGCGACACCGTGGCCGGGGTAGGTCCGGCCGGCCCGGCACGGGAGGAGGACCGACCGGCCGGTCGGGCCGACCACCCGCATGTCGCCGATCGGCTCGGCCCCGGCCAGCCGCAGGCCCAGCTCGTCGAGCACCTGCACGCCCCGGGGCCCCACGAGGTCGCCGCACGCCTTGTCCCGCGGGAACTCGGCCTTGTCGACCAGCGCGACCCTGGCCCCGCCGCGGGCGAGGACCAGGGCGGCGATGCTGCCGGCCGGCCCGGCCCCGATCACGGCGACGTCAGCGCGCTCCGCCGGCACGGGACCGCCCTCCCGTGGGTACAGTCGGCGGGCTGTCCGATGTGCGGAGGTGCTCGTGCTCACCCGGTCGCGTCAGGATCCCACCAGGTTCGCGCAGCAGCTCTTCCAGGGCCTGCCCCGGCGCTACGACCTGCTCGCCGAGGCGCTGTCGTTCGGCCAGAACGGGCGGTGGCGGCGGGCGATGGTCGACCCCATCGCCAACGGCGATCCGGGCACCGTGCTCGACGTGGCCACCGGCACCGCCGGCGTGGCCCTCCAGCTCGCCCGCCGGACGACGGCCCGCGTGACCGGCATCGACCTCACCGAGGCGATGCTGCGCCAGGGGCAGGCGGCGGTCGTGGAGGACGGGTCGCAGGACCGGATCGCGCTGGTCAACGGGCAGGCCGAAGCGCTCCCGTTCCCCGACGCCTCCTTCGATGCGCTGACCTTCACCTACCTGCTGCGCTACGTCGACGACCCGGCCGCCACCCTGGCCGAGCTGGCCCGCGTGGTCCGGCCGGGCGGGACCGTCGCCAGCCTCGAGTTCCACGTCCCACCCGCCCGGGCTTGGCACGGCGCCTGGTGGCTCTACACCCGCCTGGGCCTGCCGGTGCTGGGCGCGGTGACGGGCGGCCGGGAGTGGTATGACGTCGGG
>DATFOS010000244.1:0-3036 GCA_035265325.1 Acidimicrobiales bacterium | reverse complement strand
GGCGGGGCTGGCGACGAGCGACACCGTGCGGATGCCGTCGAGCTTGATGGCGCCGGCGAAGTCGAGCCCCCGCCGGAGGCTGGCGACGAGATCGCTCCGGGGCCGGAACACCGAGCGGTCGCCGCTGCGTCGCCGCAGCTCGAACATCTGGCTGCGCAGGAAGCGGTCGACGATGGCGCCGACGGCCTCGGGCGACTGGGCGACGAGGCGCTGCTGGGTCACGAGGCGGGATCCGACCGCCCTGGTGCTGCGTCCGCCCGTGGGCACTTCTGGCGGGAGGGCTCCGACGCGCAGCTCGGCGACGGCCTGCCGCACCGAGGCGGGGGACAGGCCGACCTCCTCGGCGGCCTGCTCGATCGCGGCGGGGTCGTAGTGGTCGGCGCTGTCGAGGCCGTCGGCTGCGGCGTCGATCTCGGCCGCCCGGTGCAGGACGCGCGCCACCTCGTCCCTGGTCAGCCTCGCCTGCCGCCGCGTGTCGGCCACGACGCCATCATCCCGCGCTCAGCCCTCGCTGTCAGACCCCGCCGATGGCGTCGCCGGCCATGGCCCCTGCACCGTTCGACGGGGCCATCGCCGAGCGGGCCCACAAGACGCTCGGTCTCCTCACGATCGCCGACCTGTTCTGGGGATCGCGTGAGGGCCGGTACCCTCGCCGCCGATGCCTCGTTCGTCCGGGCCCGGGGGGCCCGACCTGTTCGCCGCGGCGGCGGAGGAGCAGCTGGCGCAGCAGGCGCCCCTGGCCGCGAGGCTGCGGCCCCACCGGCTCGACGACATCGTCGGTCAGGACGAGCTGGTGGGCAAGGATCGGCCGCTGCGGGTGCTCGTCGAGGCCGATCGGCTGTCGTCGGCCATCTTCTGGGGGCCGCCGGGCACGGGCAAGACCACCCTGGCCCAGGTCATCGCCCGGCACACCGCCAAGGCGTTCGAGCAGTTGTCCGCGGTGTCGGCGAGCGTCAAGGACGTGCGCGAGGTCGTCGCCAGGGCCGGGCAGCGGCTGGGGGAGCGGGGCCAAGGGACGATCCTGTTCCTCGACGAGGTGCACCGCTTCAACAAGGCACAGCAGGACGCACTGTTGCCGTCGGTCGAGAGCGGCCTGCTGGTGCTCATCGGGGCCACGACCGAGAACCCCTACTTCGAGGTCAACCCGCCGCTGCTGTCACGCTCCACGCTCTTCCGGCTCCAGCCGCTCGGGCCTGGGGCGGTCAGGCAGCTCCTCGACAAGGGGCTCGAGGCCGAGGGCGCGGAGGCCGATGACGAGGCGCTCGCCCACCTCGCCGAGCGCGCCGGGGGCGACGGCCGGCAGGCCCTCACGAGCCTCGAGGTCGCGGTGGCCCTGGCCCGGGCGCCCGGCCAGGGCGACCGCCAGAGCCACGATGGCCGGACCCCGCGGGTTACGATCGCGCACGCGGAGGCTGCGCTCGGCACCAAGCTGCACCGCTACGGGCGCGACGAGCACTACGACGTGATCTCGGCCTTCATCAAGAGCATCCGGGGGTCCGACCCCCAGGCCGGGCTGCACTACCTGGCCCGCATGCTCGAGGCCGGCGAAGATGCCCGGTTCATCGCCCGGCGGTTGGTGATTCTGGCGAGTGAGGACATCGGCGAGGCCGATCCGTTGGGCCTCGTGGTCGCCACGGCGGCTGCGCACGCCGTCGAGTACGTCGGGCTGCCGGAGGCCCAGCTCAACCTGGCCCAAGCGGTCGTGCACCTCGCCACGGCACCCAAGTCGAACCGGGCGGCGGCCGGCATCTGGCGCGCCCGCGAGGACGTGCGCAACGGCGTCGGCGGCGAGGTCCCGATGCACCTGCGCGACGCCCACTACCGGTCGGCGGGCTCGCTCGGGCACGGCGTGGGCTATGAGTATCCTCACGACGACCCGCGCGGGTGGGTGGCCCAGCGTTACCTCCCCGACGACGCGGCCGATGCCGTGTACTACGAGCCTTCGGACCACGGCTTCGAGCAGGAGATCGGCACGCGCATGGAACGGCTGGCGCAACCCAAGGACGCAGAGGCGCCCGACGAGCACGGCCGATGACCGCGTCCGATCTTGCCGCAGTCGTGGTCGCCACGTGCAGCGTCGTCGCGGTGGTGCTGCTGGCCGTGGGGCTGGTTGCACTGGTCCGCACGCTCCGGGCGCTGCGCGAGGTGGCGAAGCTGCTCCGTACCGAGACCGTTCCGGTCATCGACGACCTGCGTCAGACCGTCGACGCCGCCAACGGCGAGATCGAGCGCCTCGACCGCCTCGTCGCGACCGCCGAGTCGGTGACCGGCACCGTCGACTCGGCATCGCGCCTCGCCTACATCGCGATGGCCAACCCGGTGATCAAGGGCGTGGCGTTCGCCAGCGGCACGGCCAGGGCCGCCCGCCGGCTGCGGGGGCGGAAGGACGAGGGCTGATGTTCGTCGTCCGCCGGTTCGTCTGGTTCACGACGGGCGCCACCGCGGGCTTCGGCGGCGCGATGTGGATCCGGCGGCGGGTCCTGCGGGCCGTGAACCGCTACGCGCCCGAGCAGCTGCAGGCCGACGTGACCACGTCGGTGCGCCGGGTCGGCACCAGCGTGCGCGACGCCGTGGCCGAGGGCCGCAACGCCATGCGCGACCGCGAGGCCGAGCTGCGGTCGGAGCTGCGCCCCGGCGGCGGTTCGGCCAGTCACCACTAGGCTGACATCCGTTATGGCACCGCGGACCTCCGCCGAGCTGCGACGCGCCTGGAACGGCTTCTTCGCCGCCAGGCAGCACACGATCGTGCCGTCGGGAAGCCTGATCCCGACGCATCCCAGCGCGCCGATGTTCACCAACTCGGGGATGATGCCGTTCGTCCCCTACTTCCTCGGCGAAGAGCGGGTGCCGTACCACCCGGCCCGGGCGGCCTCGGTGCAGCGCTGCGTGCGGGCAGGCGGCAAGCACAACGACCTCGATGCCATCGGCCGCTCGCCGCGGCACCTGAGCTTCTTCGAGATGCTCGGCAACTTCAGCTTCGGCGACTACTTCAAGCCCGAGGCGATCGCCTGGGCGTGGGAGTTCGTCACCGAGGTG
>DATFOS010000243.1:0-8931 GCA_035265325.1 Acidimicrobiales bacterium | reverse complement strand
CGCTTGATGCCGTCGCCGGCCGCCACGGCCACCACCGCGGTGGTGACGGGCTCGCTGGCGTGGGGCGGCTCGGCCACGACCTCGCCGGCGCCGGTGGCCTCGCGCACCCAGCGCTCCTCGGCGACCTGCTCCATGAGGTCTGTCACCCGGATCTTGCAGGGGCGCCCGGCGTCGAGCGCGGCCTCGATCGCGGCGCCGATGTCGTCGGTGTGGATGTGGCAGTTCCACATGCCGTCGCCGCCGACCACGACGATCGAGTCGCCGATGCCGGCCCACACGTCCTTGAAGGCGGGGATGGCGGCGTCGTCGGCCTCGAGGAAGTACATGACCTCGTAGCGCAGGTCGCCGACGCCCTCGCCGTGCTCGTCGGCGGTGTGGAGGACCAGGTGGGCGTCGGGCCGGACGGCACCCTCGCCGATGCGGGGCTCGGGCACCGGACGGCCGTCGACCACGTGGAGGAACGTGTCGAGCAGGAGCACGAACCCCGCCCCGCCGGCGTCGACGACCCCGGCCTCGGCCAGGACCGGCAGCTGCTCCGGCGTCTTGTCCAGGGCGTCCTGCGCCTGTGCCAGTGCGGCGTCGAGGACGGCGACCAGGCCCGGGCCCGCACCGCCGTCGCCGACGGCGACCTCCGCCGCCTCGGCGGCGTTGCGGACGACCGTGAGGATCGTGCCCTCCACCGGCCGCATGACGGCCTGGTAGGCGGCGTCGGAGGCGGCGCGGAGCGCCCGGGTCAGGACGACGCCGTCGACGTGGCCGGCCTCGGCCACCACGCCGGCCATGCCGCGGAGGACCTGCGACAGGATGACCCCGGAGTTGCCGCGCGCGCCCATAAGCGAGCCCCGGGACAACGCCTCGCACGTCGCGGCCATGTCGTCGCCCGGCACGCCGTCGAAGGCGTCGGCGACCGAGGCCAGCGTGAGCGCCATGTTCGTCCCCGTGTCGCCGTCGGGCACCGGGTAGACGTTGAGGCGGTTGATGGGCTCACGGTGGGCGGCGAGGGCATCGCGGTAGGCCTCCACCACCGCGCGCACCTCCGCAGCGCCGAGGCGTTCCAGGGTGGTCACGCGGGCGATGCTACGGGACGTGACGGGTGGTGCCAGTTGTCGCTGGTCCCCCACGCCCAGTAGGGTCTCCCGGTCCGTGATCGGCCTGTCGCGCCGATTCTGTGTTCGAGGAGCAAGCAATGGCAGCCGTTTGCGAGGTGTGCGGCAAGCACCCGTCGTGGGGCATGAGCGTGAGCCACTCCCACCGCCGCACCAAACGCCGCTGGAACCCCAACATCCAACGCGTGCGCGCCCTGGTCGATGGGTCGCCGCGCCGCGTCAGCGCCTGCACCGGCTGCATCAAGTCGGGCAAGGTCACCAAGCTCGTCCACTAGTCCGTGCGCGGTGGCGGGCCTCCGCCGGGGGCCCGCCATCGTCGCGCCCGGACCACCACGGGGGTCTCCCTGCCATCTCGGACCGGCGTCCGACACGGGCCCGCAACGACCGTCACAGGCCCGCCACGTGCCGTGACGCGACCGTTCGGCGTTTGGTTGCCAAAGCGACCGGTCCGGTACCGTGAACACACCCAATCGTGGCGAACCCGCGCGATTTCCAGGAGAGGAAGTCCACAAGGTGCAGGGAGTGATCAAGTCGTACGACCCCGGTTCGGGTGACGGGATCGTCGTACGAGACACCGACCTCAACGAGGTCGACCTGGCCCCGGACGCACTGTCCGGGTCCGTGTTCCGCTTGCTGCGTCAGGGACAACGTGTGATCTTCGACCTCAACGGCGAGGGCCAGGCCACGCATCTGCGGTTGGGGTCGGAGGTCGACATGGGGACGCCAGGTCTCGATCCAGAGCGTGGCGCGCCTCCAGCATGAGTCGAACGCGGCCTCCGACTGGATCCGGCTGACCGAGCACACCCACCGGAGGACCATGGCCGCATCAACCGTCAACCAGAAGCTCAAGGACTGGGTCGCCCACTGGGAAGGCGTGTTCCAACCCGACCGGGTGGAGTGGTGCGACGGGTCCGACGAGGAATGGGATCGACTGACCCGACTCCTCGTCGACGGGGGGACGTTCGAGAAGCTCGACGAGGCCAAGCGCCCGAACAGCTACCTCGCACTGTCCGACCCGGGTGACGTCGCCCGGGTCGAGGACCGGACGTTCATCTGCTCCGAGACGCAGGAGGACGCCGGTCCGACCAACAACTGGCGCGACCCGGGCGAGATGCGCGACGAGATGGTGGCGCTCTACTCCGGTGCCATGCGGGGACGCACGATGTACGTGGTCCCCTTCTCGATGGGCCCGCTGGGGTCGCCCATCGCTCACATCGGCGTCCAGTTGACCGACTCGCCGTACGTGGCGGTCAGCATGCGGATCATGACCCGCATGGGTCAGGGCCCCCTCGACGTGCTGGGGGCCGACGGCGAGTTCGTGCCCTGCCTGCACTCGGTCGGCTACCCGCTCGTCGACATGGACGGCAACCGCCGCGACGACGTGCCCTGGCCGTGCGACGCCGACAACAAGTACATCGTCCACTTCCCGGAGACCCGGGAGATCTGGTCGTACGGGTCCGGCTACGGCGGCAACGCCCTGCTCGGCAAGAAGTGCTTCGCCCTCCGCATCGCCTCCACCATGGCCCGCGACGACGGGTGGATGGCCGAGCACATGCTCATCCTCGGCATCACCCCGCCGAACGGCGAGAAGCGCTACATCGCCGCCGCCTTCCCGTCGGCCTGCGGCAAGACCAACATGGCGATGCTCATCCCGACGCTGCCGGGGTGGACCGTCGAGACGGTCGGCGACGACATCGCGTGGATGAAGTTCGACGACGAGGGGCGCCTCCGGGCCATCAACCCCGAGTACGGCTTCTTCGGCGTGGCGCCCGGCACGGGCGTGGAGACCAACCCCAACGCCATCGCGACCCTGTGGGGCAACTCGATCTTCACCAACGTGGCGAAGACCGACGACGGCGACGTGTGGTGGGAGGGCCTGTCCAAGCCGCCCGCTCACGTCACCGACTGGAAACGCCAGGACTGGACGCCGGAGTCCGACGCGCCGGCCGCCCACCCCAACGCCCGCTTCACCACGCCGGCGTCGCAGTGCCCCTCGATCTCCCCGGAGTGGGAGGACCCGGCCGGCGTGCCGATCTCGGCGATCCTCTTCGGCGGGCGCCGGGCCACGAACGTGCCGCTCGTGACCGAGTCGTTCGACTGGGACCACGGCGTCTTCCTCGGCTCGATCATGAGCTCCGAGACGACCGCGGCCCAGGCCGGCGCCGTCGGCAAGCTGCGCTTCGACCCCTTCGCCATGCTGCCGTTCTGTGGCTACAACATGGGCGACTACTTCGCCCACTGGCTGCAGATCGGCCGGGCGACCGACGCCGACAAGCTGCCCAAGCTGTTCTGGGTGAACTGGTTCCGTCGGGGTGACGACGGCTCGTTCCTGTGGCCCGGCTTCGGCGAGAACAGCCGGGTGCTCAAGTGGGTCGTCGAGCGGGTCGAGGGCGGCAGCGAGGCGGTCGACACGCCGATCGGCCGTGTCCCCACTACCTCGGCGCTCGACACCGAGGGCCTCGAGGTCGAGGAGGGCACGTTGGAGCGGCTGCTCTCGGTCGAACCCGAGTCGTGGCGCCAGGAGCTGCCCCAGCTCGAGGAGCACTACCGCACGCTGGGCGACCACGTGCCGGCCGCCCTCAAGGAGCAGCTCGAGTCGCTCGAGAAGCGCCTGGCCGGCCACTAGCGCCGGCGACAACCTCCGGGCTCGGACCACGGTGCCGCCTTCCTGCGGGGAGGCGGCACCGTCGCGTCCGGCGACAGTGTCACACCGGCCGGATCTCAGACTTGAGTGTTGACGACTCAAGTCTCCTGGCTGCGACGAGGTCCTCGCCGGCGAGCGGCCCCAGGGCACCTTCACCCGCCGGGTGCTCCTCGGCCAGAGCCTCGACACCGGCCGACTCGAGGCCGCCTACGACCACGGCGTCCTGACCGTCACCATCCCGGTGGCCGAGCAGGCCCAGCCCCGCAAGGTCAGCATCGGCGGGACGCACCGCCCGACCGCCATCGAGGCCGACTCCAGCCCGGCCGACGCCCCCGACGCTCCGGCCGAGAACTCGACGAACTGACCGCGGTCCGACCGCCTCCCGCTCCCCCGCCAGGGCGCACCTCCGAGGTGCGCCCTCGGCGCGTCTCGGCCCTGTTCCTTCTCTGAACGGGCGTCCGAGGGTCGGTAGAGTGCCGCCCGGAGAGGGGAGGCCCGGTGACCGTCAGCGCCTACATCTTGATCCAGACCGAGGTCGGCAAAGCCGCACAGGTGGCCGAGCAGATCGGGACCATCGAGGGCATCGTGTCCGCCGAGGACGTCACAGGCCCCTACGACGTGATCGCCCGGTCCGAGGCGAACAGCGTCGACGAACTGGGGAAGATGGTGGTGAGCCGGGTGCAGATGGTCTCCGGCATCACCCGCACCCTCACCTGCCCCGTCGTCCACCTCTGATCGCCGGGGCCCGGCGGGCCGCCGGCCCGCTCCCGGGCGCGCGGCCGGCGTCGTCCGCGAAGCCCGGCAGGGCACGCAGCGCCCACCGATAGGCCGGGCCGTTGACGACCACGACCGAGGCGCCGGACCCGCCCACGACGAGCGTCTCGTCGTGCGGCCGGCCCGTCAGGAGGGCGTCGTGGCCGACCCAGGCGCCGGGGCCGAGGATCGAGCCGTCGTCCTCGCCGTGCAGCTCGCCGGCGAGGACGACGACCGCCTCACGCGCCCGGGCGCCGCGGCGCGCCACGACGGTGCCCGGGCGCAGGTCCAGGCGGTCGGCCTGGGCCTCGAGAACGGCCACGAGCTCGGGGTCGTGGCGGTCGAAGGGGGCGAGCCCGGCCAGGAGCGAGGTGGGGGGCCGGGAGATGCGCGTGGTGGGGGTTCGTGTCTGCATGCCTCCATCTAACTAGACCAGTCGTCATATTCCAACTGGTATCGGTACCCGTCGCGTAAACCGGGGGCCGGGCAGCAGCGTGTGGAGGACATGAGGAGCATCGGCAGCGCGGGGCACCAGGCGGTCGGGCCGCCACCTGGCACGGGAGGCGGCGCAGGCGCCGGTCCCCACGCCACCTTCGAGGCGTTCGCGGCCCGGGAGCGATCCGCCCTGGTGGCGTTCGCCTGGAGCCTGACGGGCGACCGCGGGGCGTCCGAGGACATCGTCCAGGAGACGCTGGCGACCGCCTGGCGCGACTGGTCCCGCGTCGGCGGCTACGACAAGCCCGGCGCCTGGGCCCGGCGCGTCGTGGCCAACCGGGCCACCGATCGGGGGCGGCGCCGGGGGCGGGAGTCCCGGGCGCTGCGGCGCTTCCACCTCCGGGCGGCGGGCGCGGTGGCGCTGGAGCCGGCGGACGCCGAGTTCTGGGGCGCCCTCCGGGGCCTGCCGGAACGCCAGGCCCAGGCGCTCGCCCTCCACTACCTGGAGGACCGGCCCGTGGCCGAGATCGCCACGATCCTGGAGTTGGCCGAGGGGACCGTGAAGTCGCACATGCACCGGGGCCGGCTGGCCCTGGCGCGCCAGCTGGGGCTGACGCACGAGGAGGACGCCCGATGACCGATCCCACCACCGCCGCCGCCCTGGCCGAGCTCGACCGCCGCGGCCGCCAGGCCGCCCGCTCCCTGCGCACGGCCCTCGGCGTCGCCGAGCCGGGGGCGCCCGACGCCCCCGCTCCCCCCACTCCCGTTCCGCCCGCGCTCCCCCGCCCCGTGGACGGCGACGGCCGGCCCGGTGGCGACCTGTTCACCCTCGAGCGGACCACGGCACCGCCACGCCGGTACCGGGCCCTGGCGGCGGCCGCGGCCGTGGTCCTCGTCGCCGGCGGGGTCGCCCTCGCCCTCGGGCGGGACGACCGGACCACGGTCGAGTCCGAGACGCCGGCCGCCCCGACGGCCGATCTCGACGGCGACGGCACCGGCATCCGCCCGCCCGAGGGGGACTGGGGCGGGCTGACGATCGCCGGCGAGGGGCCCACCGTCGACTGGCAGTGGACGGGCCTCGTCCCCGCCCTCGGCACCGACCTGGTGTTCAGCCTGAGCGACGAGAGGACCCGGACGACCTACGTCATGGAGGACATCGGCGACGCCCCGCTCCGGGTGGCGACCACGGACCTCGGTGGCCGGCTCCCCGGCGGGCAGGTCGCCGTGTACGGCGTCGTGGCCGACGAGGTCGGCGCCACGGACGGGTCCGTCACGGTCGAGTGGCCCGGCGCCGCCCCCGTCGAGCTCGACGTCGTCGAGGTCGGCGACACCCCCACGTCGGCGGGCGGGCCCACGCACGACCTCCTGGTCGGGTGGCTGCCCGCCGACGTGGGACGGGACGCCGAGGTCGTGGCCCGCCACGGTGACGGCACCGAGGTCGCCCGCGTGCCCCTCGGGTGGACGGGCGAGACCGCCGAGCCCGACCGCACCGGGTCGGTCTACCCGGACGGCGCCGACGCCCCGACGGCCGGCGTCGCCAGCGAGGAGGTCGACGGCGCCGCCTGGAGCGCCGCGGTCACCGAGGGCGGCCGCAACGTCGTGCTGTCGGCATGGGGCCACGAGGACTCGGCGGACACCGTGCTCACCGGTCCCGGCACCGAGCCCCTGCAGGCGCTCGCCACGTACCTCGACGGCGAGGAGCCGGCGGCGGTGGCCGTCTACGGCCTCGTCGACGCGGCTGCGGCCTCCGTGCGGCTGGAGCCGGCCGACGGCGATCCGGTGGAGTTGTCGATCTCGTCGATCGCCGGCGCCACCCACGAGGCGTTCGGCGGGCTGGTCGCCCGAGAGGGGCTGGACGAGGCCGCGGTCGTCTCCTACGACGCCGACGGCAACGAGCTGGCCCGCACGGCGCTGGGCTGGACCCGCCACGACGTGGTCGTCCGGCCCGACACGCTGCCCACCGACTGACCCGACGCACGAGGCCGGTTCCCGGTGCCGGTCGTCCACTCCTTCGGGGGCGGGCGGCCGGCACCGACGCGCCCCGGGCCGGTGCGTCAGCTGCGGCGGAAGCGGTCGAGCTGGCGGCGGTCGCGCTTGGTGGGGCGCCCGGCGCCGCTGTCCCGGACGAAGATGGCGGCGTCCCGCTCGTCGCGCGACGGCGGGGGCGGGCTGTGGTCGACGACGCACTCGGCGGCGATCGGCGCGCCCACGCGCTTGTCGATCACGCGGGCCACCTCCAGCACCCGGGGACGGCCGTGGGCGTTGGCCTCGACCCGGTCGCCCACCCGCACCGGCGAGGCGGGCTTGGCGGACGCCCCGTTGACCTTCACGTGGCCGCCCCGGCACGCCTCGGTGGCGTCGCCCCGGGTCTTGTAGACCCGGACGGACCAGAGCCAGCGATCGACGCGGGTGACCTCCACCCCGCCATCGTGCCAGGCGGGTTGCCGGGGCCCGACCCGCGATTCAGCCGCTCGGCGAGCGGACCTAGAGCGGACCGGCAACGTTTGAGGGGCGCGTCCACCGTTGGGCTGGTGGGGTCGCGCAGCCTCTGGCGTGTGGCTATCGCGGTCGAGCACAAGCTCCAGCTCGACCGACATCGGAGAGCTGGTCAATCGAATTCGGTGTCGCTGGACTGGCATCCGAAGTCGTCGCCGTCGGTGAGGCCGTCGCCGTCGTCGTCGACGCCGTTCTCGCACTCCGGCAGCGGCGTGTCGAATTCGGTGTCGCCGGACTGGCACCCAAAGTCGTCGCCGTCGGTGAGGCCGTCGCCGTCGTCGTCGGCCCCGTTCTCACACTCAGCCACCGGGAACTCGGTCTCCAGGCCAAGCTGGCACTCCACGTCGTCGCCGTCGGTGAGGCCGTCGCCGTCGTCGTCGGCCCCGTTCTCGCACAGCGGCCAGTCGGCGGACTCCTCCAGGTCGCGGCCGTCGAGGCACCCCGGGTCGTCGCTGTCCGTGAACCCGTCGGCGTCGTCGTCCTCGGCGTTCTCGCACTCCGTCAGGGGGAGCAGCGTGGCCGGGCGGTCCGCGACCAGGCTCCGACCGATCGCCACCTCGGGGATCGTGAAGCCGGCCACCGTGACGGCGAACGCCGCGGCGCTGAGCGCCAAGACGGCCACCAGGCGCAGGAGGCCGCCGGCGCGCCGGGTCGTGAACAGGGCGGCGACGACCGGCGGAACGGCGGCGCCAGCCACGGTCCCGGCCAGGTCGGTGCCAAGCCGAGCCGTGAACAGCGTGCCGACGATCGATGCCGACACGGCCGTCACCAGCCCGCCGAGGCTCAGCGCCTCGGCCCCGTGGTGCCGCTCGGCCCCGCCGGGCGTGCCGGGGCCGTTGGGCTCGTAGTTCCTTCCGGGTGCCTCGACCATCGCCTCGTCTCCCGCTCGCACAAGACGTCTGACAGAGCGGCGCGGAGCCGGGCTGATACCAAGGTCCGACGCCCGGGGGGCGGCGAGCGGCCCCGGGCGTCGGCGGGCGGTGCGGTCGCCGCCCGCTACGCCACTCTCGGCTACCGGGGCCACCCCATCACCGAGGCGCGGCGCTACTCCACCTCGTCACGGTCCTCCGCCGCGCCCGCGCCCTGTGCCGGGCCCGGCGCAGCACCGACCCCACCGACGACGCCTACACCGTCCGCGAGGCCCTTCGCGAGGCCAACCCCGACGACCCAGCGCGAGCTACGCACCGGTGACGACCCAGGGGGACGCCGCCAGCTCAAGGCGATCATCGGAGGCTGGGGTCCGCGACGAACGGTGTCGATCATCGCCGTGCGCTCACGGACACCTTGCTCCGCTCGGCCCGCTTGGGTTCCGCGCCGGAGGTACGGATCGACGCCTGACTCGCGGCAACCCCCGCTGGCCGCAAGCCGGTTGGAGCGACTGGCACCGGAGATCGAGCGGGGCGGGACGATCGACATGAACCCCTGACGGTGGCGCTGAGCGAGCTTCGAACAGGTCCGCTGGGCGTGGCGGCGGCCACGATGAGCAGGGTGTGCTGG
>DATFOS010000242.1:0-19040 GCA_035265325.1 Acidimicrobiales bacterium | reverse complement strand
GTCGGTCGCCACGACGACACAGCGCCGGCCGTCGACCGTGGCGAGCGCCGCCCGCACGGTCGGGTCCAGGCCCCGGGCCTCGACCCACGACGAGCACAGGCGGGCCGCACGGTCGATCCCGGTGGGCCGGCCCACCGCCCGGGCCCGGAGGACCTCGCCCCAGGCGCCCGGCTCGTCCGGGTCCGCCCAGGTGGGCAGCGGCCGGGTCGGCAGCGGCGTGTCCCGGAGGCCGAGCGCGGCCTCGACCCACGCCGGCGTGTCGTCCGGCTCCACCAGCGCGTCGAGCAGGCCATGGTCGAACGCCCAGCGGGCCGAGTGGGACCCCGCCGGGAGCGTGATCCCCAGCGTTCCCTCCGCCACCCGCGGGCCGGCGAAGCCGAGGATCGCCCGGGGGTGCGCCACCCTCAGGTCGACCAGCGACCCGTACGAGGCGAACACGCCGCCCGTCGTGGGCGACCCGTACACGCCGAGGGCGAGGAGGCCGGCGTCGGCGTGGCGGCGGGCGGCGCTGGCGGTCCGGGCGAGCTGGACGAGGGCGACCATGCCCTCCTGGACCCGGGCGCCGCCCGTGCGTGTGTGCACGACCATCGGGAGGCGGGCCTCGATCGCCCGGTCGTAGGCCCGGACGACCTTCTCGCCCGCCGCCGCCCCCATCGACCCGCCGACGACGTCGAAGCGGCCCTCGACGAAGGCGTAGGCGGCCGTTCGGCCGGTCCGGACCGACTCGCCCAGCTCGGGCGGCCGGTCGCCGTAGCCGGGGAAGCCCAGTGGGTTACCGGCCGTTAGGTCGGCGTCCCACTCCTCGGTGACGAGATGAAAGGGCATGCCCGGGGCAGTCTCGCGTTGCCCCCCACGTCCTCACCAACCAACCGGGACCAGGACGTTCGTCGCTCGCGCCCCATCACGCGTCGGACCGCCGGTGCCGGCCCGACACACGAGAGGGGCGGCCCGCGCTCCTTCCCGACCCCATGAGCTGCCGACCCGGACGTTCGCGAGCAGCGGCTGCCATCGGCTCGACAGTGGGGCGCGTCCTCACCCCCTTGCCGAGCACCCGCGCCAGCCGCGCCTCGCACGATCTCCCGAACCTCGCATCCACCGACCCCCGGCTGCCTGCGCTGCAGCGGTTAGGGGCGCCGACCCCGTGCGCGGGCTCGGGGACGGTCAGGCGCCGAGCCGACGGTGCTCTCCGGGCGGTCCTCGTCGTGCCGTTCACCGACGCACGAGGACGAGGCCGCAACGCGCGTGCCCGCAGCGACCCCCTGCTTGACCACGAGGGCGACCGAGGTCGGACGAGCAGCGCCCACCGCAGACCCGCCCCCAGCGGCCGGAGCGGGCAAACGAGCGCCCTCAGGCGAGACGCAGGGCGACCTCGTTGGCGAGGAGGCGGCCCTCCGGGGTGAGGACGACCCGGTCGGCGTGGCGCTCGACCAACGGGCCGAGGAGGTCGAGCTCCTCGGGCGGGAAGGCGGCCGCCGGAACGCCGTCGCGGGTGCGTACGGCCAACTGCAGTGCCTCCAAGCGCCGGTCCGGGGGCGCCAGGCGCTCGCCGGCCGCCTCGGGCGAGCGGCCGCCGAGGACGGCGTCGAGGTAGCGCTCCGGCGTACGGACGTTCCAGAAGCGCCGGCCGTCACGGTGCGAGTGCCCGGCGCAACCGAACGCCTGGTACTCGCCCATCGACCAGTACAGGCGGTTGTGGCGGCACTCGTGACCGGGACGGGCCCAGTTCGAGATCTCGTACCAGGCCAGTCCTGCCCCCTCGAGCATCGATGCCGCCATGAGGTACTTGTCGGCCTGGTCGTCGTCGTCCGGGTGGCGGGACGGGTCGTCGGCCAGGCCGGTCCCCGGCTCGACGGTCAGCCCGTAGGCGCTGACGTGGGGCGGGCCCAGCTCTAGGGCGAGGGACAGCGTCCGTCGCCAGTCCTCCAGCGACTCGCCGGCGCCGCCGTAGATGAGGTCGACGTTGAACGTCGGGATCCCACCGTCACGGATCGCCGCCACCGCCGAGCGCACGTTGTCGGGGTCGTGGCCCCGCCCGAGCGCCGCCAGCACGTGGCCCTCCATCGACTGGACGCCGATGCTGATCCGGTTGACGCCCCCGGCGGCATAAGCCGCCACCAGGGCGGGCGTCACGTCGTCCGGGTTGCACTCCACCGTGACCTCGGCCCCGTCCGCCAGCGGGATCGCCGCCAGCACGCCCACCAGCCGCGCCGGGTCGACGAGCGACGGCGTGCCCCCGCCGACGAACACGCTCGTCGCCGGCGGCATCCCGGCCTCGACGTGACGGACGACGTCGAGCCGGCACGCCTCGAGGTACCGCTCCTGCAGGTGGTGCCGGTCGGTCCAGGTGGCGAAGGCGCAGTAGTCGCACCGGGCGGCGCAGAACGGCACGTGCAGGTACACGCCGAAGGCAGGCACATCGGGCGACGGGGACGAACTCACCGGACCATTCTCGGCCGTCCGGCGCCGAACGCACGCACCCGAGCCGCCACTCCCGGCCCGGGCACCGTCACGGATACGCACACCGAGGCAGACGCACCGAGCCCGATCCCAACGCACGCTCCTGGCCCGGACGCGCAACGGCGCGCCGTCCCGTAGGACGGCGCGCCGTTGCCAGGATTCCCCAGCGAGAACGGTGTCAGCGCACCAGGCAGAGGCCCAGGCTGTCGAGCCGGGACGGGACCTGGTCCGGATGGCAGTCGAGGATGCAGGCGATCGCCCGCAGGTCGTCCCGCCGAATCGTCAGCATGCGGCCGTTGTAGTCACCACGCTGCACCTGGATCATGCGCAGGTAACGGCCGAGCATCTCGCCCTCCTGGCCGCCGAGCTGCTCGACGGCGGTCAGGTCGATCGTGACCGGGCGGTCGTCGCGGCGTGCCCCGCGCAGGCGCTCGGTGAGGTCGACGACGCTCTCGTCGCCGGGTGCCCGGCCTCCGAGCTCCTCGTCGGTGGGCAACATCTGGTCGACCGGTACGCGATAGAAGCGGGCCAGGCGTTGCAGCCGGGGAACCGAGATCGCTCGCTCCCCCCGTTCGTAGGCGCCGAGGACCGACGCCTTGAACTCGTGATCCGACGACGCTTCCACGTCTTGCAGCGACAGGTGCTTCTGTCGGCGGATCGACCGCAATCGTGCGCCTACTTTGGCCGCGTAACCGCTCTCGCGCTCGGCTTCGAGGTCGGTGTCCATCTGATCCTCCTTGGCCGCCCCAGCGGCGAAATCAGCCTCGTCCCGATCCACCAAAGACCGCGTGGAGGGACGCTTGCCTACTCTACGCACTGGACGCCGATCAAACAATCACAAGCCGTGCAGGCTCTTTGACGCGCCGCGTCGCGAAGGTGGTCACACCGTTGCTATCAGGCCGCTACGTAGTGCGGCAAAAATCGCGCCTGCCGTGATAGCAGCGGTTTCCGCCCGCAGGACGTGTGGCCCGAGCCCGACCGTGGGCAGGTCGACGGCGGCCTCGGCGGGCGACCAGCCGCCCTCGGGGCCCACCAGGATCGTCGGGGAGGCGAGCGACGGCGGCGCCCCACCCGGCGCCGCCCGGACCGCCCCGGGGAGCGCGACGACGTCCGCAAAGGGTACGAGCCCCGACACCGCCGGTAACCAGGTACGTCGGCACTGCATCGCCGCCTGGCGGACGATCTCGCGCCAGCGGGCGGCGTTCTTCTCCGCCTTTTCGGGATCCCAAAGGACGACCGACCGCTCGGCGACGAAGGGGACGATGCGGTCGACGCCGACCTCGGTTAGCTTCTGGACGACGAGTTCCGGCCGCTCGCCCTTGACGAGCGCGAAGGCCACGGTGACCGGCGGCGAGGGCGCCGCCTCCGACACGACCTGACTTTTCACTAAGAGTGAGGGTTGCACTTGCAACCGACAGGCACGCCACTCTCCGCGTCCATTACTCACAGTGACATCGGCGCCCTCGGATAACCGGAGGACACGTGTGAAATGCCGATGGTCGTCGGCGCTCAATACCGGCGCGTCCAGGTCGTCGACGAAGGCGTGCGCCCGCGCCGTGACCGGCGTGACCGATTCAGTCACTGACTACTGGAAAGCGGAACGGATCTTGCCGAATAGGCCGGTCGGCGGCGGCGCCACCGGCTCGCCGCGCAGCTCGGCGTAGCGCCGGAGCGACTCCTCCTCGGCCTCGTTCAGCTCGGTCGGGACGTCGACGACAACGGTGACCAGCAGGTCGCCGCGCGTCCGGCGCTCGATGTGGGGGACGCCACGGCCCCGCAGGCGGATGACCTTGCCCGACGGTGTGCCCCGTCCCAGCTCCAGCGTCTCGGACCCGTCGAGGGTCTCGAACGGGACCGAGGCGCCGAGCACGGCCTGGGAGTAAGGCACCCGCAGTTCCGTCAGCAGGTTGACCCCGTCGCGCTGGAAGGACTCGTGCGGCGTGACCCGCAGGTGGACGTACAGGTCGCCCACGCCTCCACCGCGCGGCCCGGCGGCGCCGCGGCCGGCGAGGCGCAGCGTCGAGCCGGTGTCGACGCCGGCGGGGATGTCGACCGTGTACTTCCGCTCCTCGCCCCGGCGGCCCTCGCCCCGGCAGTCGGGGCACGGGTTGGTGATGACCTGGCCGAGGCCGCCGCAGCGGGGGCAGGGCGACGAGGTCACCATCTGGCCGATGAGCGACTGGCGGATGCGCTGGACCTGGCCCGTGCCGCGGCACTCGCCGCAGGTCGTCGGCGCCGTGCCGGGCGCGGCGCCGGTCGCCGCACACGTGTCGCAGGCGACGGCGGTCCGCACGACGACCGTGTGCTGGCATCCGAAGACCGCTTCCTCGAACGTCAGGTCGGCCACGACTTCGATGTCGGAGCCCCGCGGCGGCCCGCCGGCCCCCCGCCGGCCTCCCCCGAAGGGGTTGCCGCCGAAGAAGGCCTCGAACACGTCGTTGATGCCACCGGTCCCACCGAAGCCGAACGGGTCGCCGGCGCCGGCCATGGGGCCCTCGGCGCCGAACGTGTCGTAGCGCTGGCGCTTCTCCGGGTCACGCAGGACGTCGTAGGCCTTCGTGACCTCCTTGAAGCGGGCCTCGGCCTCGGCGTCGCCGTGCCCGGTGTCGGGATGGAGCTCGCGTGCCAACCTGCGGTACGCGCGCTTGATCTCGTCCTGGCTGGCGTCGCGCGACACGCCCAGCAGCTCGTAGTAATCGGCAGCCACGGATCCTCCGTCAGCCCTCGGAGAGGCGGTCGGACAGGCGGTGGCTGACGACGGCCACCGCCGCCAACGCCTGGGGGTAGTTCATGCGGGCGGGGCCGAGCACCCCGATGGTGCCGGCCCGCTCGCCCTCGACGTCGTAGGGGGCGACGACCAGGGCGCACTCGGCGAGGGGAGCCATGCCGGTCTCGGTGCCGATGGCGACGTGGAGGCCTCGGTCGAGCACGTCGCGCAGCAGGGACACGACCACGAATTGTTGCTCGAGGATCGTCAGGACGTCGCGAACGGTCTCGATTGCGTCGAACGCCTGGGCCATGCGGGCGGTACCGCCCACGTACATTTGCTCGGGCTCGGTCGACGGCGAGTCGCCCAGCACGGCGACGGCCCGGCCGACGACGGCGTCGGTCAGCGGGTCGCCCGACGGTGGCACGACCGGCTGCGTCGCCCGGGTCATGCCCACGGCGTGGGAGGACAGGTGCGCCGAGGCCGCGGCGAGCCGGTCATCGGTGGTGCCCTCGGGGAGGTCGACGGTGTGCTTCTCGACGGTGCCGTCGCTCAGCACGACGACGACCAGGGCCACGTTGGGATGCAGCCCCACCAGCTGGACCGACAGCACGAGCGCCTCGGCCGGCGTCGGCGCCACGACGACGCTGGTGAGGTTGGTGAGGTTGGAGAGCAGCCGGCTCGTGTCCGACAGCATCTGCTCGACCTCGAGGTGCGCGCGGGCGAAGAAGGCGCGCACCTCGTGGGCCGTCTGCGGCCCGAGCCGGGCCGGACGGCTGAGGTGGTCGACGAAGAACCGGTAGCCCTTCTCGGTCGGGACGCGGCCAGCCGACGTGTGCGGCTGCCGCAGGAACCCGTCGTTCTCGAGGACCGCCATCTCGTTCCGCACGGTGGCGGACGAGACGTCGACGCCCTCCGCCTGAGCGACGTGCGCCGAGCCCACCGGTTGGGCCGTCTCGATGTACTCCTCCACGACTGCCCGGAGGATCGCCGCTTTGCGCTCGTCCAGCACTGTCATCGTCGCGTTGGCTCCGTCCGACGTGTGAGCCCCGGGTAGCACTCGAGTGTACAGAGTGCTAGGTCGTTTGGCGGGACGGAACGCCGCCGCCGCCGGGCGTTCACGCCCCTGACCTGGGTCACCGCCGGGCTCTCGGGCGGCTCGGGCTCAGGCCCGCGCCCGGACCGCCTCGTAGCGCCGCAGCGCCTCCGCCCGCTCGGCGGCGTGGTCGACGATGGGGGCGGGATACCCGTTCGGCGGCCCGCCGGGCAGCGTCCACGGCTGGTGGACGGCCTTGCCGCGGACGCCCCGCAGTTCGGGCACGTACCGCCGCACGTAGGTCCCGTCCGGGTCGAACTTCTCGCCCTGCGACGTGGGGTTGAACACCCGGAAGTAGGGCGCCGGGTCGGTCCCCGTGCCGGCCACCCACTGCCAGCCGTGGTGGTTGGATGCCACGTCCCCGTCGACCAGGTGGCGCATGAACCAGAGCGCGCCGCGCGTCCAGTCGATGTGGAGGTCCTTGACCAGGAAGCTGGCGACGATCATGCGGGCCCGGTTGTGCATCCAGCCCTCGGCGAGGAGCTGGCGCATGGCGGCGTCGACGATCGGGTAACCGGTGCGGCCCTCGGCCCAGGCCCGGAACGGCTCGTCGGTCGCCGCCCCGGTGTCGACCTCCATCGCCCGCATGGACTCGAGGAACGCCTGACGGACCGTGTCCGGCCGGTGCCAGAGCACGTCGGCGTAGAACTCCCGCCAGCACAGCTCGGACCGGAACGTGGCGTGCGCCGCCGACCGCCCCAGCTTGGCCAGCAACTGCCGGGGGTGGATGCAGCCCCACTTGAGGTACGGCGACAGGCGGGAGGTCCCGTCGTCGCCCGGGAGGTTGCGGCGCTCGTCGTAGGTGGCGAGGCCCGAGTCCCAGAAGCGACGGGCGGTCCGCTTCGCCGCCGCCTCGCCGGGCTCGGGCAGTTCGGCGTCGACCTTCGGGGCCTCGGGCACGCCGTCGGACCGAACGCCGTCCGCCCAGCGCACGTTCGTCGGCGCCGCCACGGGGTCGGACCACCCGTGCGCCCGCCATCCCTTCGAGAACGGCGTGAATACCCGGAACGGCTCGCCGTCCTCCTTCACCACCTCGCCGGGCGGCACCGCGTACGGCGAGCCGACGCAGGGGAAGGCGACGTCGATCTCGGCGAGCGCGGCCCCGACCGCAGCGTCGCGACGGCGCCCGTAGGGCCCGAAGTCCTCGGCGTGGAACACCGCGGAGGCGGACACCGCCTGCGCCACCGCGGGGACCACCGACGCGGGGTCGCCGTGGCGGACGACGAGGTGCCCGTCCATCGAGGCGTCCAGGGACGACAGGCACCCGTACAGGAACGCCAGCCGGGCGTTGCCGGAGGGCGCCCGCAGCACGTCGTCGAGGCAGAACAGCGGCACGACGCGGCCGCCGTCGGCACGCGCCCGCTCGGCAGCCGCGACGAGCGCCGTGTTGTCGGACAACCGCAGGTCCCGCCGGAACCACATCACCACGTCGGCCACGAACAGAACCTACCCACGCCGTCGAGGTTCACCCGAGATACCTCGACAAGAGGTCAGTGGCGAGGCGAGCGGGGACCCGTGCGCGCTCGTCGACGACTCAGGAGTCCAGCGTCAGCGCCGAGATGAAGGCTTCCTGCGGGACCTCGACGCGGCCGATGGCCTTCATCCGCTTCTTGCCCTCCTTCTGACGCTCCAGCAGCTTCCGCTTGCGCGTGATGTCGCCGCCGTAGCACTTGGCCAGGACGTCCTTGCGCTTCGCCTTGACGGTCTCGCGGGCCAGGATCCGCCCGCCGATCGCCGCCTGGATCGGCACGTCGAACATCTGCCGCGGGATCAGCTCGCGGAGCCGCTCGACCATGCGCTTGCCGTAGTCGTAGGCCTTGTCCTTGTGGACGATCATGCTGAAGGCGTCGGCCGCCACGCCGTTGAGCAGGACGTCCACCTTGACGAGGTCGGACGCCTCGTAGCCGGTGGGCTCGTAGTCGAGGCTGGCGTAGCCCTGGGTGCGCGACTTGAGCTGGTCGAAGAAGTCGCGGACGACCTCCGCGAGCGGCAGCCGGTAGACGAGCTCCAGGCGCTCCGGCGAGAGGTACTCCATCTTCTTCATCTCGCCGCGGCGCGACTGGCAGAGCTCCATCAGCGTGCCCGTGTACTCGCTGGGCGTGAGGATCGTGCAGGTGAGGAACGGCTCCTCGATCTGCTCGATCTCGACCTGGGGCGGCATGGCGGAGGGGTTGTCGACCTCCTCCAGCTCGCCGCTGGTGCGCAGCACCCGGTACGCGACGGACGGCGCCGTGGCGATGAGGCTGAGGTCGAACTCGCGCTCGAGCCGCTCCCGGATGATCTCCATGTGGAGCAGGCCGAGGAAGCCGCAGCGGAACCCGAAGCCGAGCGCCCCCGACGTCTCGGGCTCGTACGTGAAGCTGGCGTCGTTGAGGCGCAGCTTGAGGAGGGCGTCGCGCAGGTCCGCGTACTGGTCGCCCTCGATCGGGTAGAGGCCGCAGAACACCATCGGCTTGGGGTCCTGGTAGCCGGCGAGGGGCTCGGCCGCCGGATGGGCGAACCCGGTGACCGTCTCGCCGGAGCGGGCCTCGCCCACGTCCTTGATACCGGCGATGAGGTAGCCGGTCTCGCCGGGGCCGAGGGACGGGACCGGCTTGTTGTCGGGCGTCCGCACGCCCACCTCGTCGGCGTGGTGGGACGCCCCGGTCTGCATGAATCGCAGCCGCTCACCCGTGGCCAGCTTCCCGTTGACGACCCGGACCGAGGACACGACGCCCCGGTAGGCGTCGTAGTGGGAGTCGAAGATGAGCCCCTGAAGTGGCTTGTCCGGGTCGCCCTCGGGCGCCGGGACGCGTTCGATGACGGCGTCGAGCAGCTCGCGGACGCCGGCGCCGGTCTTGGCGCTGATCCGCAGGATCTCGTTCGCCGGGATGCCCAGGACCTTCTCGATCTCGGCGGCGTAGCGGTCGGGATCGGCGGCCGGCAGGTCGATCTTGTTGAGGGCGGCGACGATCTCGAGGTCGTGCTCCAGGGCCAGGTAGCAGTTGGCCAGCGTCTGGGCCTCGATGCCCTGGGCGGCGTCGACCAACAGGATCACGCCCTCGCACGCCGCCAGCGAGCGGGAGACCTCGTAGCCGAAGTCGACGTGGCCCGGGGTGTCGATGAGGTCGATGACGTGGTCGGCGTAGTCGAGCCGGACCGACTGGAGCTTGATCGTGATGCCCCGCTCGCGCTCGAGGTCCATCGAGTCGAGGTATTGCTCGCGCATCTCCCGAGGATCGACGGCCCCGCAGATCTCGAGCATGCGGTCGGCCAGCGTCGACTTGCCGTGGTCGATGTGGGCGATGATCGAGACGTTGCGAATGCGAGACAGGTCCATAGGGGGTCGTCGCAGCCTACTGGTGGCCAACGGTGGCCCCCCGAGTCCGCCGCCAGGCCGCGGGCACCGCTGTGCCCCTGGAGGGCGCACCCGAACGGAACTACGTCGGATCTACGCGACCTCGATTGCGGCTCGTGCGGCCGGCCGCGTGCAGTGCCGGGCTCGTGTCGACGGTGCTCGGCGGGGCCGCTAGCCTGTCTCGGCTCAGTTCTTTCGTTCGAGGAGCTCGTCCCCCAGTGGCCAACATCAAGAGCCAGATCAAGCGCAACCGTCAGAACGAGGTGCGCCACGAGCGCAACAAGGCCGTGCGCTCCGAGCTCAAGACCCGCTCCAAGGCCGCCGTGGCGGCGGCCGGGGCCGACGACGGCGACGCCAAGCTGCGCGAGGCCATCAAGCGGCTCGACCAGGCGGCCGCCAAGGGCGTGATCCACAAGAACGCCGCCGCCCGGCGCAAGTCCCGCCTCGTCCACCGGGTCGCCGACGCCGCCGAGTCCTGATTCTCCCGGGTCCCGGCCGCCTCCGGCGCCGGCCCCCCACATCCTCGAACACGCACCGATGCCGGGCCCCGCGCCCGGCATCCCCGCGCCCGGCCCCCGACCGGCGGGTCACCCTCGGCTCCGCGAGGCCGGGCTCAACGGCCGAGGCGGGCCAGGCGGGCGACGAGGACCTCCATAACCAGCGCCTCGGGCCATGCCTTGCCGCCGCGGAGGTCGAGGTCGGCGGTAGCGAGGAGGTCGATGGCGCGGACGATGCGGTCGTGGCCGAGCCGGCGGACCTGCGTCAGCGCCTTCCGGGCCGGGAACGTCGAGCCGCGCATGCCGAGCAGGGCGGCGGCGCCCTTCTCGCCGGACACCCGGGCGCCGTCGAGCTGGAGCATGCGGGCGTAGTGCCCGTGGAGCGTCGCCATGATCTGCAACGGGTGGCGGCTGCCGCCGGCCATCATCCGGTGGAGCCGGTCGAGGGCCACCGGGATGTCGCCCTTGTCGATGGCGTCGGTCAGCTCCCACGGGGGGACGCCGCCGGGCTCGCCGAGGAACGGCTCGATGTCGGACGCCGACAGCTTGGCACCCGCGCCGTAGGTGCCCTTGAGCGTCGAGAGGACGCCGACGAGGCGTTGCGGGTCGTCGCCGAGCCACTCGACGAGCCGCTGGCTGGCGCCCTTGTCCAGCTTGAGGCCGACCGCGGCGACCTGGTCGTCGACCCAGGGCGCCACCTTGCGGCCGGGGCTCGTGTCGAGCTGCTCGCCGCCGCTGCGCGTGATGGCGTCGGCCAGCGACTTGGGGATGCGACCGCCGGTCCACACGAGGACGAGTGACGTGGTGGGCAGCGGGTCGTCGAGGTAGGCGACGAGCGGGGCCACCTGCTCGGCGCGGGTGAACATCTCGACGTCGCGCCCGACGACCACGCGGCGGTCGGTGAGGAACGGCGGGGTCTGGGCCGCGTCGACCAGCGGGCGGATGGACGCCTCCGAGGACTCCGGCGGCTGGAACTGGGCCCGGCCGATCTCCTCGACGGCGAACGAGGGGTCGAGCCCCGCCGAGAGCTTGCGGATCAGCTCGTGGGCGGCGTCCCGCAGGAGGACCTCGTCGTCCCCCTTCACGAGCGTCACGGGCGTCGTCGCGGTGGCGGTGCTCATCGGTGCGAACTCCCCTTCGTCGCCCGGGCGGGAGCGGAGAGGCGGGGTGGACGGGTGCTCACCTGCGGGCCTCCAGGATGGCGGCGACGACCTCGACCACCCGGCGGGTGCGGCGGACGTCGGACGTGCGGACGATGCGGCAGCCCTCGGCGAGGGCGACGGACTCGACGGCGAGGGCGTCGGCCTCCGCTGCGCCGGCGGTGTCGATCGCGATGGCGAGGCCGAGCGGCCCGGCGACGTCGCCGGCGCCGGCGATGTCGGCGACGTCGTCGACGATCAGGGCGAGCGGCCACCCCCGCTCGGCGGCGGCCGGACCGAGCGCGGGCGGGACGAACACGAGTGCCGCCCCGGCGGCATGCGCGGCGGCGGCGGCGTCGAGGTCGGCCGCGCGGGCGCAGGTCGGGATCTGCCCGGCCCGGGCGATCGGGCCCAGCAGGCGCGGCCCGTGGGAGACGTCGGCGAGGTCGGCCCCGGCCGACGCGGCGGCCGCCACCGCGGCGGCCACCTCGTTCTCCCGCCCGAACCGCGGCGTCGGGATGACCGCCGCCACCAGCGCCCGCACGCTCAGGTCGACCGGTGTCCCACCCAGAAGCACGGTCCCGAAGGACGAGGGCACGGACGCAGACACCCGAGCGAACTTACCGGCCGCCATCCCACCCACCGCGCCGCCCACCCCGTCCGTCGGTTGCGGCATGGCGCCCCTCATGGTCGGGTGATTTCGACGGCGAGGGTGTCGGGGGTGCTGGTGGTGATGGTGAGGCGGAGGTCGCCGAGCATGGCCACGGCACCGGGAGGCGGGCTGGTGGTCGTCCTCGCCGGGCTGTCGGGTGGGGCGAGGACGGCGGCGGCCGGCCAGCGAGTGCGGACGGCAGCGACGGCGTCGGCCGCAGCGCGGGCGGCGCTGCGGACGACGACCCCATCGACCTGGCGCACCCCGCGCTCGCGGAGGCCACCGAGGACGAGGTCGGGGCGGGCGCGGCCGTCGAGCACCACGATCACGGCTCGTTCGCCCTGCCAGACCGTGGCGCCGAGGCCGAGCTCGGATGCCCCGGGTGCCCCGGGTGAGGGCGGCCGTACCGCCGGCACGAGCGCGGCGATCGAGAGAAGGGCGCCGGCCGCCCGGAGTCTGGCCGGCCTCCGCCGCTCTCGCCCGGAAGGCGCCGCCAGCGCGGCGTCGGCCGTGTGCACCCGAGCCGTGGCGTGTCCTGCTGCGGGCTTCGGCGGGCCAGGCCCCGAGGCCGAGGTCTCGTCGGTCGTGTCGGACGTGTGGGTGGCGAGGGCCAGGAGTGCAACCGCGGCCAACGCGGCCGCCACGTGAGGCATGCGGAGGACACCCAAAGGGGCGGCGGCAAGCGTCGAGGCGACGGTGTCGAGCCACCAGAGCATCGCCCTCGTCGGGAGGTGCAGGAGCATGGCGATCGGGCCGCCGAGGACACCGGCCGCGAGCCCCGCCGTCAAGCCCCACACCATGATCGGGCCGGCCACCGGTTCGGCCAGCACGTTCGCCGGCAGGGACGCCAGCGGCAGCGAGCCGAACGTGGCCACGAGCAGTGGCGACACCGCCAGCTGGGCGGCGATCGTGATGGCGAGCGGCGCCCGCAGCCAGCGGGGCCCGGGCAGGGCCCGCTCGACCGGCTGCGCGCCCACCACGATGCCGGCCGCCCCGGCCGCGCTCAGCTGGAAGCCGAGCGACGTCGCCAGCAGCGGGTCGACCAGCAGTATGGCTGCTACGCCCAACCCGAGCGCCCGCCGGGACGAGGAGGGGCGGCCGAGCGCGGCACCCGTTGCCGCCACCGACGCCATGGCCGTCGCCCGCAGCACCGACGGCTCGAACCGGGTCACGAGGGCGAACCCGGCCAGGACGGCCAGCGTCGCCGCGAGGCGGGGGCCGAAGCGCAGGCGCACGAGCACCGGCGAGGCGACGACCAGGGCGAAGGCCACGTTGGAGCCCGAGACGGCCAGCAGGTGCGTGAGACCGGCGGCCTCGAAGGCGTCGGCCATGTCGGGCGGCTGGTCGCGGTCGTCGCCCAACGTCAGGCCGGCGAGGAGGCTCCGCTGGCGCTGGGGGAGGACCTCGGCGCCCGCCGCCAGCGTGCGCCGGAGGCCGTTGGCCCCCCGGGTCACGGCGTGGCCGGGCCGCCAGCCCACGACCGTCTCGACGTCGAGCCGTCCGGCCAGGTGGCGGTGGCGCTGCATCCGCTCCCACCAGCCGGGCGGCCCGACGCGGCCGATCACCGTCACGCGTTCGCCCGTGAGCCGGTCGTCCAGCGCGGCGCCGGCGGCCGATCGGGCGGCGGCACGCAGCCGGCGACCCTCCCAGCGCACGTCGGCCGTCACTCCGCCCCGCCCGTCGGGCTCCGGGTCGGAGGCCAGCGTCACCTCGCCGTGCACGGGCCCGGACGGTGACGGCGTCAGCCCCGCCACCGAGCGCTGCGCCAGGCCGCCGGAAAGGGCCGCGACCGCCAGGCAGAGCACGAGCGGCCGTCGCAGCGCGAGGGCCACCCCGACACCGAAGACGACCAGCACGAACGGCAATGCCGGCAGGTGACCGTCGGCCCCGGCCACCGCCCCGGCGAACGCAGCCAAGGCCAACCCGAGCGCCCAGACGTCGGACACGGCTCACCACCCACCCCCGGCCGAGCCGCCGCCTGCGCGACCCCTGCCACCCGGCGACGCCGCCCGGCCCGGCCGGGAACCGGTGGGACGACGGAGGCGGAGCATCGCCCGGCGGCGAGGGCCAGGACCGCACCGGTCGGGCCTCGCCGGCCGCCGGGGCCGATGACGGGGGCGAGCCGGCACGGTCACTGGACCACCACCAGGTCTCGGACCTGTTCCAGCTTGGCGTCGCCGATGCCGCGGACGTCGAGCAACTGGTCGACCGAGGTGAAGGGGCCGTTCGTGGCCCGGTGGTCGAGGATTGCCTGCGCCGTGATGGGGCCGACGCCGGGGAGCGTCTCGAGCTGCTCGGCCGTGGCGGTATTGAGGTCGACGAGCCCGGCGGCGGCATCGGAGGCACCCCCTTCGCCGCCACCGGGCACACCGCCGGCATCGCCCCCGGCCGGGGCGGGCGCTCCCCCGCCGGCGACCTCGCCGACCCGGGGGATGTACACCTGCTGACCGTCCTGGACCGGCGCGGCCAGGTTGACCCGGGCGAGGTCGGCGTCGGGCGTCGCCCCGCCGGCCCGGTCGACGGCGTCGACCACGCGTGCCCCGGCGGGCAACCGCTGGACGCCCGGCTGCGTCACCGCCCCCGCCACGTGGACGACTGCCTCGGTCGGCGAGCCGGGCGACGTGGCGGCCGTCGAGCCGCCGGCCTCGGTGCTGCCCGGCGCGCCGCCGGGCCCGCCCGCACCGGCGGCGCCGCTCGACGCAGGGCCGCCGGCCTCGGGCCCGCCCGCGGCCACGTCGGACGACGCGCCGTCGGGCGTGGCGAAGGGCAACTCCATCTCGGCGGCCGGAGGTGCCGGGGCGAGGACACGCCAGGCGACGACGCCTACGACGGCCAGCACTACGAGGCCGACGGCCAGGCGACGCGGCGACAGGTCGAGCGATTCGGCGACGGCGCCCAGCGATTCGCGCCACGAGCGGGGCGGCGACGGGCGGGCCAGGTCGGCACCCGGTGCGGGCGGCAGCAGCTCGGACATCACGACCCTCCAGGCGCGACGACGGATGGCGGAGGAGGGAGGCAGGCACCCTCGAGGCCGGCCGTCGGCACCGAGGGGTGCCGAGGTGGTGTGGGACAGCGTAGGCGACGGGGGTGGCGGTACGGCGCATGGTCGTGGGCATGCTCTCCGGCATGCCCGAACGCGCCGACGCCGGTCCGAGCGACGCCGACCCCGGGGCCGCCGACGCCGGCGGCGTGCGCGACGCGGCGGAGGCCGTCCGCAAGGCGCATGCCTGGTTCGAGATCAACAGCGGCTGGGCGCCGCCGGACGAGGACACGCTGGCCGAATGGGTCGCCGATGGCGTGTGCCGCTGCCCCGACGAATGCCTCGTGGCGCCCGACGCCTGGTGCGGCCACGGCCTGGCCTCTTGGGCACTGGTCCTCGCCGCCCTCGCCGAGGCCGACGCCCGGTCAGCGCGGCCGGGCGGACAGGGCGGACAGGGCGGACCGGACGGACCGGACGACGCAGCCGGCCACCGCCGCCCGGGCCCTCAGGGACGCGAGCCCGGTCGGGCGCCGGAGGCCGGGCCGGTCCGGCGGGCCACCCACTCGGCCTCGGCCTCGAAGGGGATGCGGCGGTAGGCCGCCCAGTGGGGGTGGCGGCGCAGGCGCCAACGCAGGTACGCACCGAGGTAGCGGGTGGCGAAGCCGAAGAGGCCATGTTCGTGCCACTGGCGCACGTGCTCCAGCTCGTGGCGCAGCAGGCGTTCGTTCCCGAGCGCCCGCTCGCGCATGAAGATCACCGACCAGATGGTCGTGGCGGCGGCGCCGGGCGCGGCCCAGCCCACCACGAGCCAGTAACCGTCACGGCGCTCGATCCGCACGGGCCGATCCCCCGATCGGGCGGACGTCGACGATCCGACGAGACGACGTCGCGCCGACGGCCCTAGAACAGCCGCGAGGTGAGCTGCTTGCGGTAACTGGCGGTGAGCGGGTTGTCGGGCCCGAGGACCTCGAGCAGGTCGACGAAGCGCTGGCGGGCCTCGTCGTCGCCCTTGACCCGGTCGAGCAGGCCGTCGAGCTCGGTCGTGATCTCGGCCGTGGCGGCGTCGTCCTCGGCGGCGTCGGCGGACTCGCCCGTGCGGGCCAGGGCCGCAACCCGGCGGATGTCCGGCGTCTCCGGAATGCGGCCGAGGAGCGCCAGGGCCTCCTCGGCGTCGCCCTCGCCGCGTCGGTCGGCGAGCAGCTCGGCCAGGCCCACGATGGCGTCGTGGTGGTCGGGACGCAGCTCGAGGACCTGCCGGTAGGACTCGATGTCGTCCTTCTCGAGCAGGCGCTCGATCTCCTGCTCCTCGTCGCTCGGCAGCAGCCCGTCGACGAAGGCCTGGACCATCTGCTCGGGCTGGGCGCCGACGAACCCGTCGACGACCTTGCCCTTGTCGAGGGCATAGACGGCCGGGATCCCCTGCACGCGGAAGGCGTTGGCCACCTGCGGGCTCTCGTCGACGTTGACCTTCGCCAACACGACCTTGCCCTCGGTGGCGTCGACCACCTTCTCGATGATCGGGCCGAGCGTCCGGCACGGGCCGCACCACGGGGCCCACAGGTCGACCACGACCGGGGTCGACTCGGACCGGTCGAGCACCTCGGTCTGGAACGTGGCATCCGTGACGTCGACAGCAGTCATCCCGAGCAGGGTAACGGCCTCGCCGCCGCGTGCCGACGCCGCGGAGGCGCGCCCGGGATGCGTAGGCCGCCACCCGTCGAGCTGTTCGCGATGGTGGACAGGATCTAGGTTGAACGGTCGATGACCACTGCCGCCCCGACCGACGCCGCGCCGGCTCCCGAGGGCATCGACCCGGCGCGGGTCACGGCCTGGTTCCAGGACCACGCCGGCTCGGTGACGCCGCCGCTGACCTTCGACCTCATCGCCGGCGGGCGCTCGAACCTCACCTACACGGTGCGCGACGCCGCCGGCGGTGCCTGGGTCCTACGGCGGCCACCGCTCGGGCAGGTCCTGGCGACGGCGCACGACATGGGCCGCGAGCACAAGGTCATGTCCGCGCTGGCCCCGACCGACGTCCCGGTCCCGCCGATGGTGGGGCTCGAGACCGACACGTCGGTCAACGGCGCCCCGTTCTTCGTGATGGAGTTCGTCGAGGGCATCGTCGCCCGCAACGCCGAGGCGGCCGGGAAGCTGGACCTGGCCGCCCGGGCACGGGCCGGCGATCAGGTGGCCGAGGTCCTCGCCCGCATCCACGCCGTCGACCCGGACGCCGTCGGCCTGGGCGACCTGGGCCGCAAGGACGGCTACATCGAGCGCCAGCTCAAGCGCTGGTACAGGCAGTGGAACGACTCGAAGACGCGCGAGCTGGCGCCGATCGACGCCGTCCACGACGCGCTGGCGGCGCGCATCCCGGAGCAGGGGCCGGCCGCCATCGTCCACGGCGACTACCGGCTCGACAACTGCCTGGTGACGCCCGACGGGACCATCGCCGCCGTCCTCGACTGGGAGCTGTGCACGCTCGGCGACCCCATGGCCGACCTGGGCCTGCTGTTCGTCTACTGGACCGACAACTCCGACGCCTACCCCGCCCTGCCCGACGCCGCCACGGCCATGGACGGCTTCCCGACCAAGGGCGAGCTGGTCGAGCGCTACGCCGCCGTCTCGGGCCGCGACGTCAACGCCATCGACTATTACGTGGCGTTCGGCTACTGGAAGCTGGCCTGCATCCTCGAGGGCGTCTACGCCCGCTACCGGGGTGGCGCCATGGGCACCAGCGACGACAACGGCTTGTTCGAGGTCTTCGCCGCGCAGGTCGAGCGACTGGCCGAGGCGGCGCAGGCGGCCGTCGACCGACTCGCCTGACCGCCGCCACATCCCCTCCCCTGCCTCCGAGAACCGCCTGACGGCGTGGACGCGTCGATGCCCCTCCACGAGTTGATCGAACGACCGACCCTCGACCACCCGGTCCTGGTCCTTGCCCTCGAGGGCTGGATCGACGCGGGCACGTCCGCGGCGGTCGCCGCCGAGGTGCTCGGCGACCGGCTCGCCTTCACGACGGTCGCCCGGTTCTCCGCCGAGGACCTCATCGACTACCGCGCCCGCCGCCCGATCGTGCACCTGGTCGACGGCGTCCAGCGGGGGCTGACGTGGCCGTCGGTCGAGCTGCGCGCCGCCAAGGACCTCGACGGCAAGGACCTCCTCATGCTGGTCGGCGCCGAGCCCGACCGGCACTGGCACCGGTTCACCGACGAGGTCGTCGAGCTGGCGTCCGGGTTCGGCACGCGGCTCTGCGTCGGCCTCGGGGCCTACCCCGCCCCCGCCCCCCACACGCGCCCGGCCGGCGTGGCCTGCACGGCATCGACGCCGCGGCTCGCCGACGAGGGGTTCCTACGGGCGTCGCTCGACTTCCCGGGAGGGGTCCAGGCCGCCATCGAGCAGCGCTGCGACGAGCGGGGGGTGCCGGCAGTCGGGCTGTGGGCCCAGGTCCCGCACTACCTGGTCACGCCGCCTGGCACGATGCCCTACCCGGCCGGCAGCGTGGCGCTCATCGAGGCGCTCGGGCGCGTCGGCGGCCTCACGCTGCCGCTCGGCGACCTCCCGGCCCAGGCCGAGGCGACCCGCACCCGGCTCGACGAGCTGATCGCCAACAACCCCGACCACCAGGCGATGCTGCGCCAGCTCGAGTCGGCCTACGAGGCGACGACCTCGCCCGAGAGCGTCGACCCGGCCGACCTGCCCACGGGCGACGAGCTGGCGGCAGAACTCGAGCGCTACCTCCGGGACCAGGGCGACGGGTAGCGGTCCCGCCCTGCGGCGTCGCCGCCCCACCCGCTCGACGCCGCATGCGAGCGGGCGGGGACGACGATCGAGGTACGGCCGTCAGGCGCGACGCCGACCAGCGCCAGCTGGCCCGCCTGGTAGCGCTGGCGGCAGAGCGATCGCTGGAGCTTGCCCGAACTGGTCTTCGGCAGCGTGCCGGGGGCGACGAGCACGATCTCCTTGGCCGGCATGCCGACCACCTCGCGCACCCGCTCGGACACGACCTTGCGGACCAGCTGGGAATCCTCGGACTTGGTCTCCGCCACGAGCACGAGGTTCTCGCCCCGGCGCTCGCTCTGGACCCCGAAGGCGATGACGTTGCCGGCCCGGACGCCGTCCAGCTCGCCGACCGCCCGCTCGACGTCCTCGGGGAAGACGTTGCGCCCGGCGACGAT
>DATFOS010000241.1:0-2655 GCA_035265325.1 Acidimicrobiales bacterium | reverse complement strand
GATGGCCCGCCGCCCCGTCGGCCAACTCTCCGGCGGCCAGCAACAACGCCTCCTGCTGGCCCGTGCCATGGTGGCCGAGCCCGCGCTCGTGATCCTCGACGAGCCGACCAGCGGCGTGGACCTGCGCACCTTGCAGGAGGTCCTCGGCCTCCTCGACGAGCTGCGCGACCAGGGCACCACGATCGTGTTGATGACCCACGACCTGAACTGGGTGGCGGCGGGGCTCCCCGGGTGGTCTGCCTCCACCGACGGGTCGTCGCCGACGGGCCACCGGGCGACGTGCTCACGCCCGAGGTGCTGGAACAGACCTACGGCGCCCGGGTCCGGGTCGTGCGCGACGGCGACCGCCTGCTCGTGACCGACGGACGACGGGCGGGCTGACCGTGCACCTCATCACCGAACCGTTCGAGTACCAGTTCTTCACCAACGCCCTGGTCGCCGGCGTGCTCGTCGGCGCCCTCTGCGGGGCGCTCGGCGTCTTCGTCGTCCTTCGCCGCATGAGCTACATCGGCCAGGGCCTGTCCCAGAGCGTCCTCGGGGGCGTGGCGCCCGCGGCCATCGCCGGGGTCGACCCCTACCTCGGCGCGCTCGCCGCCACGCTGGTGGCCGGCCTGTTGATCCACCAGGTCGGGCGCCAGCACGGCGTCCGGCCCGACGCCGCCATCGGCATCGTGTCCACCACCATGTTTGCCCTCGGCGTGGCGCTCGTCTCCGCCAACAGGGAACGGACGGTGAACCTCACTGCCGTGCTCTTCGGGAACATCCTCGGCGTCACGGACGGCGACATCCGCCTGGTCGCCGCCGTCGCCGTCGTGATGGCCGCGCTCGGGTTCGTGGCCTTCAAGGCCCTCACGTTCACCATGGTCGACCCGGTCGCGGCCGCCGCCCACGGCGTGCGGGCCGCCACGGTCGAGTTGGCGTTCACGATCGCCCTCGCCGCCATCGTCGTGGTGTCGATCCGGATCGTCGGCGTGCTGCTCATCGCCGCCGTCGTGGTCATCCCCGCGTCGAGCGCCCGGCTCGTGGGCCGGTCGTTCGGGGCGCTCGTCGCCCTCGCCGCCGGGCTGGGAATCACCGCCGCCGTCATCGGCCTCTTCGTCTCATTCCACGTCGAGATCGCCAGCGGGCCGGCCATCGTGCTGGCGAGCGCCGCCATGTTCGCCGTGACCCTGGCCGTCACCACGGTCGGCGGGGCGCTGGCAGTGCGTCGGTCCCGGGCCGCCTTCGCCACCGCCAAGGGCTGACGGCGGTCAGCCGGCGCCGGCGTCGTCGCCCGGGCGGGCCTCCCGGGCTGCCGCGGATGCCGGGCCCTCGGTGACGTGCTCGCCGTGGTGGCGGATCGACGCCAGCAGGTCGGCCACGTGGTCGTCGTAGAGGCGGTAGCGCACGTTCCGGCCGTCGCGGCGGCCCACCACCAGGCGGAACAACCTCAGCACGCGCAGCTGCTGGGACACCACGCTCGGGGCGAGGCCGGCCGTGCCGGCGATCTCGTCGACGGTCCGCTCGACCCCGAGCAGCGCGTAGAGGATGCGCAACCGGCTCGCCGTGGCGAACGCCGTCATCAGCTCGGCCAGTCCAGCCGCCTCGTCGGCCTCCAGGGGGCGGGACGGCGCCGGGTGGTCCTCGCTGCTCGGCACGACCGCACACTAGCAATGTCGTCATCCGCATAGCTATGCGGGCGTGCGGTTGCTACCGTCGTCCGCATGGCGCCGCCGCTGTTCGAGTTCGAGGCCGTGACCGTCGAGCGCCGGGGCCGGACACTGCTCGACACGGTGACCGCCCGGGTCCCCGACGACGGCGTGACCGTCGTCGTCGGCCCGTCCGGCGCCGGCAAGTCGACGCTGCTCCGGCTGTGCAACCGGCTGGAGGCCCCCACCTCGGGCCGGGTCCGACACCGCGGGGACGACGTCGCCGGGTGCGACCCGCTGGCGCTGCGCCGGCGGGTCGGGACCGTGTTCCAGCGGCCCACGCCCCTGCCGGGCAGCGTGGCCGACAACCTGCGCATCGGCACCCCCGACGCCCCGGACGCCGACGTCGACGCAGTACTCGACGAGGTCGGCCTGACCGGGCTGGCCATCCGGGACGCCGGCGAGCTGTCCGGCGGCGAGGCGCAACGGATGTGCCTGGCCCGCACGCTGCTCACCCACCCGACGGCCCTGCTCTTCGACGAGCCGACCAGCGCGCTCGACCCGGCCAGCGCCCGGGTGGTCGAGGCGCTCGCCACCCGGCTCGCCCGGACCGGCACTCCCGTCCTGTGGGTGAGCCACGACCTCGACCAGGTCGGCCGGATCGCCGACCACCTCGTCGTCCTGATCGGCGGCCGCGTCGCCCAGGCCGGCCCCTACGCCGAAGTCGTGGCCGACCCCGTGCCGGACGTCCGCCGGTTCCTCGCCGGCGGCACCGCCCGCCGCGGCGGCGAGCGGGGGGCGGCATGAACGCCGCCGACGTCGGCCTCGCCGGCGTGGCGGCCTCGCTCGTCCTCATCGCGGTCGCCGCCCTGCTCTCCCGCCGACAGGAACTGGGCCTCGAGCGCTCCATCCTGTGGGCAGCGACCCGGGCCCTGGCCCAGATGCTGGCGATCGGCGCCGCGCTCGGACTCGTCCTGGCCGACGACGCCCCGCTCGCCCTCTCCTGGCTCTGGGTCGTCGCCATGGT
>DATFOS010000240.1:0-2235 GCA_035265325.1 Acidimicrobiales bacterium | reverse complement strand
GATCGGCGGTGGACTGGTTGGTTTCCACCGAGTGGTCCGACGGGCCGCTAGCGGCCAGCCACCTCCAGGGTCCCATGACTACCGTCGTTCATGTGTGGACCACCTCCCTTCTCTGGTGCGAGCAGGCTACCAACGCTCCCGGCGACTGGTCCCCCGTTTTCTGATCGAGCGACGACCTTCCTGGTCACGGCGACGAGATGCCCTCGAGGGGTGCCGGATCGGTGCTGATGTCGAAGGGCACGAGCGACGCCAGCACCGTGCTGGAGTCCTCGACCGACAGGTCGGTGGCGAACTCGACGGCGAGGTCACCGTCGTCGGACAGGCGGCCGGCGGTGCTGGACCTGGACACGACGGCCGTGCCGACGAGCGACCCGGTCGTGAAGGGCACGTCGCGGCCGATCGGCGGCCCTGTGCCCTGCGAGCACATCCCGGTCATGACGCCCAACGCCATGAAGCCGTCGAACACCCGGGCCGGGTCGCGGTACAGCAGGTTCAGCACCGGGCACTCCGCGGGCCCCGCCACGCCGGCGGCGACCCAGGCTCCGACGAGCGTCCAGCCCTCCGGTAGCGCAGCCAGCTCCACCGGCGACACGCCCGCGTCGGCGAGGGCGCCGAGGGGCACGGTGCGGCGTATGGCCGCGTCACCCTCGTCCGGCACCGCGATGCGCTTCGCCGCACCGAGCCCCATGATGTCGATTTCCATCACCAGCTCGGGAGCGACGGGGGCCGAGGTGATCACGACGCGGGCGATGTCGCCGGAGTAGTGGAGCGTGAGCAGCAGGTCGGCGCCCGACAGCAGCTCGCCGAACGGGCCGTCGTCGCCCATGGGGAACGTCCCCCGGATCACCCGGCGCGCGGCCTCGTCCGGGGCCTCGCCCCGCGGGTCGCGGGCCCGGCCGATGCGGCCGGCCACCGCCGCCATGCCGAGGGGCAGCTGGGTGGATCCCGACGGCTCCACCGCCCACTGGGCACCGGGCAGGAGGCCGGACGCCGGCGCCGTGCGGCTCCACACCGTCGGGCCCGACGTCACGGTCTCGACCGCCGCACCGCCCGGGCCGACCGCCACTTCGTGGGTCAACACGTGGGGCAGCATGACCTCGCCCTGGACAGTCACGTCCGGCGAGATCCAGGTGCCCGGCCGGAAGGGGGAGGCGGCGGCGGCGTGGACCCGCCCCTGGTAGGTGAACGACCCGGCCCGCTCGAGCCGGAGAACGGCCTCCGCGAACGCAGCCCGGGCCGTGGTCGCCTGGGGGCTGCCGCCCGGAGTGGCGGTAGCTGGCTCGGAGCCGGGCTCGGCGGGTAGCTCCTCTGCACCGTGGTCGCTGGCGCCGTCGGCCTGATCGGTGTCGTGGGGCCGGTCGGCGTCGTCGGTGGCGTCGCCTGTCCCCCCATCGCCCCGCGTGACCAGCGCGATGCCGGCGCCGACCACGGCCACGGCCACCACCACGATCGCCGCCCTCGTCCACCGGCTCGGCTCCTGGACCACCCGGGCCGACGAGCCGCGGCCAGGGGGCGCGCTGTCGCCGGCGGCCTTGGGGCCGGGCTGTCCCCGCTCGACCTCGATCCGAGACTCGATCGGGATGCGGACCTCGTCGCCCACGCCGCCCAGTGTCGCGCGGCCCTCGCGCGGAGCGTCGGCGGGCCCGGGCGGAGTGGTCAACCTGCGGTCACCAGCGGGACCACGTCGCGGCCGAAGCGCTCGAGCTGGTCCACCAACTCCGCGGTGCCACGGGACCGGAACCGCATCTGGAGTTGGTTGACGCCGGCGCTGGTCCAGGTCCCCAGCCGGTCGGCGATCTCGTCGGCCTTCCCCGTGATGGTGTAGCGACCCACGTCCCAGCCGGGGTCACCCACGTACACCGGGAAGACGTTGGCGCCGATGTCGAACGCCGCGTCGAGGCCGGCGTCGGCGCGCAATCGGCGTATCCGGGCCACCTCCCCCGGGAGGTCGGCCGGCATCGTGCCCTGCGGCAGCCAGCCGTCGGCGAGCTGGGCCGCCCGGCGCACGGCGGCGGGCGACGAGCCGCCCACCCACACGGGCAGCGACGGCTGCACGGGGCGGGGCCGGATGCCGGCGGATCCGTCGAGGCCCGAGGCCCCGCCGGGCAGCGCCGGGTACTCGTCGTCGAGCGCGGCCCGGATGGCGGGGAGCGCCGCCTCCAGCACCCGGCCCCGGCCGGCGAAGTCGACGCCCAGCAGGGCGAACTCGCCCTCGACGTGGCCGGCGCCGATGCC
>DATFOS010000239.1:0-3704 GCA_035265325.1 Acidimicrobiales bacterium | reverse complement strand
AGCAGCGGCCCGAACATCACCGGGGCGTCGGGCAGGTAGCTCATGCCGTACAGCAGGGCGCCGCCCGTCGACAGGGCCGCCACGACCGTGGGCGCCTGCCGCCGCCAGGCCAGCGGAACGACCTGGAGGGCCAGCAGCGGCCAGCCGATCGGGCGCAGTTCCGGGCCCTCGCTGTTGGCCTCGACCACGACCGCCACCACGGTGACGGCGCCCACGACCGCGGCGAGCAGCCCGTCGACCACGAGGGTCGGCAGGCGGCGCCAGGGGTCGAGGAACCGGTCGACCAGGGACATCACCGGCGACCGTACCGACGCACGCCATCGGCGTCATCCGACCACGGTCGGATGTGCGACGCCGTGGGGGACGAGCGGGCGGCAGGCCGGCCGCCGGCGGGCGGTGGGCCGGCCGGCGACCGCGACGAAAATCGGCGCGTGATCCCGGTGGTGCCGGCGTTAGGGTCGAAGCCGTGCGTTGGCGCTACCGATGTTGAGCTAGTCGTCTCGTCCGCCGGCTTCCGTCGGCGCTTGTCCTCTCCCTCCTCGTCTCCGGGTTCGTCGAGGAGGCCGTGGCCTTCCTTCCCGCCGGGTCGCTCGAGCCGCTGCGCCGCGACCTCGGCATTACGTACTCCCAGGGCGCCACCCTGCTGGCGCTCTACCCGGGCATCGGCCTGCTCGGCACGGGCCTCGGCGTGCTCGCCGACCGCCGCAGCCGCCGCGTGATGGCGTCCGCCGGCGCCCTCGGGTACGGCGCCGGCCTGCTGCTCTTCGCGGCCGCCGGCGGGTACGCCGCGCTGGTCGTCGCCATCGTCGTGATGGGCCTGGCCGGCGACGCCCTCGCGCGCGCCACCGAGGTGGCGCTCGTCGACGTGGCCGGCGACGACATCGAGGCCGCCGTCGCCCGGGTGACGTTCCTCGGGACGCTCGGCGACCTCACCGGTCCGGCCCTCCTGGCCGCCTGCCTCGCCACCGCGCTCGGCTGGCGCGGCGCGTTCGCGCTCGCCGGCCTCGGCGTCATCGCCTACGGGGTCGTCCTCGCGACCCAGCCGCTCCCGCCGCCGCCCGTACGTCGCGCCGCGACGCGGCGGGGCCCGCGCCCTGAGGCTCTTGTTGAGCTTGAGCCTCAAGTTGTGCTTGAGGGTTGCGGGGGGTCCTGGGGGTGGTGTTGCTCTTGAGGTTCACGATGCCCTTGAGGTCAGGGACGATGGAGGTCCCGAGGAGGACGAGGGCGAGGGCGAGTCGTCCCGGTTCGTCGACGTCATGCGGGACCGGCGGGTCGTCCGGCTCGGCGTCCTGTCGGCGCTGATCGACGTCTTCGACGAGCCCTTCCTCGCCTTCGTCGTCGCCTACCTCACGGCGGCGCAGGGCCACTCCGAGGAGGTGGCCGCGACGGCGGTCGGCCTGGGCCTGGTCGGCAGCGTGGTGGCGACGGCCTGGGCGTCCCGCTCGGGCCGCCGGACGCCCCGGGCGCTGGTCGGCGGGCTGCTGGTCGGGGGCGTCCTCGCCGTGCTGGTGGCGCCGCACCCCGTCCTCGCCGCCGCCGGCTCGGGCGCGGTCGGCGCCGCCGTGAACCTCGGCTGGATCACGATCGAGTCTCGGGCGCTCACCCTGCGACCCGGCCAGGCGGGCGCCACCTCGGCGGCCGTGTCGGTCGTGGCCCAGGCCGCCATCGTCGTGCCGCTGCTCGCCGGCGCGGTGGCCGACCGGGCCGGGCTGACGACGGCGATGCTGCTCTACCTCGCTCTCGCTGCGGCCTACGCCGCCGTCACGCGGCGGGCGGTTGGGTAGGTTCCGGCGATGGTCCGGGTGCCGCTGCACATCGCCGTCGACGACCCCGCCGTGGTGGAGGGCCTCGCCCGCATCCGCGAGGAGCAGCACGTCCCCGGCCCCCACGACGAGGAGGCCGTGGCCGAGGCCACCGCGGCCGCCGCCCGGGCCCTGGCGGGGCTCGACGCCGCCGTGGCGTCCGGGGAGCGGCGCGACGCCCGCGACGTCGAGTTCGTCACCGTCGACCCGCCCGGCAGCCGCGACCTCGACCAGGCGCTGCACCTCTCCGCGCTCGACCCGGCCGGCGACCCCGGCGGTGGGGCCGGCGGCTGGCGCGTGCGGTACGCCATCGCCGATGTGGCCGCGTTCGTCGCTCCCGGCGGCGCCCTCGACCGGGCGTGCTGGGATCGCGGCTTCACCCACTACCTGCCCGACGGTCGGGCGCCGCTGCACCCGGCGGTGCTGGGCGAGGAGGCGGGCAGCCTCCTCCCCGACCAGGACCGCCCCGCCGTGCTGTGGACGGTCGACCTCGACGGGACCGGTGCGGTCGTCGCCTCCTCGGTCGAACGGGCCGTGGTCCGCAGCCGCGCCCAGCTGACGTACGCCGGCGCGCAGGCCGACCTGGACGGCGGCCGGGCCTCCCCCTCGCTCGCCCTGCTCCCGCTCGTGGGCGCCGCCCGCCGGGCCCGCGAGCTTGCCCGGGGCGGGACCGACCTCGACCTCCCCGCCCAACGGGTCGAGGCCGGCGATGGCGGCTACCGGATCGAGTTCGAGGCCACCCTCCCGGTCGAGGGCTGGAACGCCCAGGTCTCGCTGCTCGTGGGCATGGTCGCCGCGGAGCGGATGGTCCGCGCGGGGGTCGGGCTCCTCCGGACGCTGCCCCCGCCGGGCCCGGACGTCGAGGCCACCGTCCGCCGCACGGCCCGGGCGCTCGGCGTCACGTGGCCGCCGGACACCTCGTACGCGGCCTTCGTCGGCGGCCTGCGCAGCACCGACCCGGACGAGGCCGCGCTCCTCGCCCTCGCTGCCCGCGGCCTGCGCGGCGCCGGCTACCTGGCACTCCCGTCGGCGGACGCCACCGGCAACGCCCTGGAGCACGCCGCCGTCGCCGCCCCGTACGCCCACGTCACGGCCCCGCTCCGCCGGCTGGGCGACCGCTACGCCACGGAGGCGTGCCTGGCGGCGGAGTCCGGTACGCCGCCCGCCGCCTGGGTCACCGACGCCCTCCCCGACCTCCCGGCGGCGCTCAACCGGGCCGGCAGCCGCGAGTCCTCGGCGGTGCGGGCGGCGGTGGACCTGGTCGAGGCCCTCATCCTCGTCCCGCTCGTCGGCCACACCCTCGACGTCACGGTCGTCTCGACCGACGGTGACTCCTCCACCGTCGTCGCCCGCCACCCGGCCCTCCAGGCCCGCGTCCCGGCCGCACTCCCCCTCGGCGAGGAGCTGAAGGCCCAGGTCACCGCCGCCGACCCCATCTCCCGCCAGGTCACCCTCACCCCGCTCGACTAGATCGGCAGGCGACGGATCCGAGCGCGCTCGCCGCGCAGCACGACGATGGCGCCCGCGGTGAGGTCCTCCTGGAGTTGGTCGAGGGCGGCGACGAGCAATGGGACCTGCGCATCGGGGCGGTGCGGCGCTCGGCGAAGCAGGATCACGCTGGGGCCGGAGTGACGACCGATGGCCAGGAGCTCGCCGAAGTCGGTGTCCACGGACACCAGGCAGCGACCGTCCGCCGACGCGGCCGCCATCACGTCGGTGTCCGGGGCGCCGAGCATCCCGAGGTCGCTCACGTGGACGGCGTCGTGACCGGCGGACTCCAGGGCCTTCGCCACCCGGACGGACAATGACTCGTCGACGAGGACCTTCACCCGGCCGGACGCAGCGGGATCTCCCGCTCGTCGACCGCAGCCGCCGCGTAGAGGAGGCACTCGCGGATGTCGT
>DATFOS010000238.1:0-13222 GCA_035265325.1 Acidimicrobiales bacterium | reverse complement strand
GGCGTCCTCGACCACGAGGCACGTGTCGGCCGGGGAGGCGGCCAGCCAGGCGTCGAGGTCGGCGTCCAGGCGGCGACGGGCGACGGGCTCGGCGACCAGCTCCGGGACCCGCCGGGCGGACAGGACCGGCGTGGTCACGGCGGCGCCGGTCCCGACCTCGGTGGTGGTGTCCTCCCGGTCGAGGACCATGGCGCCGGCGGCGCTGCCGGCCGCGACCAGCAGCAGGAGGACGGGCACGGCCCAGCGGCCGCGGTGGTCGTCGTCGCCGCCACCGCCGCCACCGCCACCGCCCTCGTCGTCCCCGTCGCCGCCGCGGGGCCCGCGCGGGCCGCCGGGGCTCGGGCGCGGCGCCAGGTGGCGGGGCGGGGGCGGGATGTCGTCGTCGGGCCCGCCGGGCCGCACCTCGCCCGGCCGGGGCGGGGCGTCGGTCACGGTCGAGCGGTCACTCAGGCCGGGCCGGTCGCCGCCGGGCCGCCCGTACGCGCCCGTACGCGGGGGCTCCCACGTGCCGGGGGCACCGGGCGTCGCCCGGCCGGGCGCAGGCGGGGCCTGCGGCGCGCCCCACCGGCCCGGGACCTCGCGGCGGCCGGGGGGCGCAGGCCCCCGAGGGTGTTCCGGTGGTACGGGGTGGTTCCGGGCGGAGCCCGGACGGGGGTGCTCGGGGGGCGGAGCCCCCCGAGGGTCAGGCCAGGCCACGGCGCTCGAGCCAGCGGGCGCGCCGGCGCAGGTGGTCGAGGGCGACGACCGCTCGCTCGGCCGACGGGTAGCACAGCCGCCCGGCGGCGCGCAGGGTGGCCGGCCCGGGGTTGTCCGGGGCGGCCACGCTCAGCTCGGTGGCGACGAGGACCGGCTTGCCGGTCCGTTCGCTGACCTCGACGGAGGCCTCGGCGAAGCGGGCGTCCTGGCGCTCGTGATAGCCGACGATCCTCTCGAGCCCGTGGTCGGGGTAGAACGGGCCCTGCCGCATCAACGCCGCCTGGTTCGACTGGATGCCGATGCCGAGGAACAGCACGGCGTCGATGTCCGGGTGCGAGGCGACCATGTCCAGCACCTTGGGGACCGTGTCCCGGGTCTCGCCGCCGGCCATGTCGATCGGGTTGTTCCGGCTCCAGCGGGGCGGCAACTCGGCGTCGATCGCGGTGCGCAGGTCGCCGGGCAGGTCGGCCAGGCGCAGGCCCGTCCGGGCGATGGCGTCGGCCGCGGCCACGCCCCAGCCGCCGACCGTCGTGACGACCGCGACCCGGTCCCCCCTCGGCAGGGGCTGCGAGGCGAACGTGGCGGCGGCCTCGAACGCCTGCTCGACCGTGGCGGCCCGCGAGATGCCGGCCTGGCGGGCCATGCCGTCGAACACGGTGTCGTCGCTGGCCAGCGCGCCGGTGTGGCTGGCGGCGGCCCGCTGGCCGCCGGCCGTGGCCCCGCCCTTGACGAGGACGATCGGCTTGCGCTCGGCGAGGCCGCGCATCGTCTCGTAGAAGGCCCGCCCGTCGCCCACGCTCTCGACGTAGGCCAACGAGACCCGGGTCTCCGGGTCGTCGGCATAGTAGGCGAGGTAGTCGGGCACGCCCACGGCGGCGGCGTTGCCGGCGGACACCGCCCGGCTCACGCCGACGCCGGTCATCCGGGCGTAGTTCTCGAAGGACGAAACGAAGTTGCCCGACTGGCTGGCGATCCCGATGTGGCCCCGCGGCGGGTAGGGGGCGACGATCTGGGCGAACAGCTTGGCCGGGGGCGACACGACGCCCTGGCCGTTGGGGCCGGCCAGCAGGATGCCGAGCTCGTCCGCCAGGGCGACGAGGTCGGCCTGCGCCTTGCGGCCCTCCTCCCCCATCTCGCCGTAGCCGGCGGAGGCGATGAAGGCGGCGGTGATGCCCTTCTTGGCGCAGGCCCGCAGCAGGTCGGGGTTGGCGGCGGCCGGCGTGCACACGAACACGAGGTCGACCTCGCCCTCGGGCAGGTCGGCGATGTCGGGGACCGTCCGGATGCCGAGGACCTCGGCGCCCTCGCGGTTGGTCCCGAAGACCTTGCCCTCGTAGCCGGCGGCCAGGATGTTGTGCAGGCTGACGAAGCCGAACTTGCCCGGGTGGGTCGAGGCGCCGGCGACGACCACGCCACGGGGCTCGAACAGCGCCCTGAACCGGTCGGTGGCGGTCATGCCCGCACCTCGACCAGGGCGTCGACTGCGATCGGGCGGCCGTCCACCAGGAGCAGCGGGTTGAGGTCGGCGGACGCGATGTCGGGCCGCCGCCCGGCCGCCTCCGACAAGGCGACCAGCACGTCCGCCACGGCGGCCCGGTCGACCGCCGGTTCGCCCCGGAACTCCCCCAGCAGGGGTTGGAGGCGCAGGTCGTCGATCATCTCCTCGGCGTCGACCCGCTCGATCGGCACCAGCCGGAAGCTCACGTCGGCGACCGCCTCGGCCAGGATGCCGCCCACGCCCAGCATCACGGTCATCCCGAACTGGGGGTCGTGGGCCAGGCCGGCGATCAGCTCGCGGGTGGCGCGGAGCATGGGCGCCACCAGCACGTGGACCTCGCCGTCCTCGGGCGTCGCCGCGTCGAGCAGGGACTGCGCCGCGGCGCGTACCTGGTCGGGCGAGCCCAACCCCAGCCGCACCAGGCCCCGCTCCGTCTTGTGGGCGATGGCGTCGCCGCCGAGTTTGGCCACGACCGGGTAGCCGATGGCGTCGGCGGCGGCGATCGCCTCCTCCGCGGTGGCCACGACCCGCTCGTCGGGGAACGGCACACCGAAGGCGCCCAGGAGCTCCTTCGACGCCGCCTCGGACAGTGTGGGCATATGCCGGGAATCTAGGTGCGCCACGAACGGCGCCGGAAACCGGGCTCAGGGCTCGAGTGCGGCCCGGAAGAAGTCGCGGATCGACTGGATGCGGGCCTCGAGCGCGTCCTCGGCCATGGGGTCGCGGCCCAGCAGCCCGGCCAGGAAGTGGACGTCGCTGAAGTAGTTGAGGATGGCCCCGTAGCCGCTGATGATCAGCTGCTCGGGGTCGTGCTTGCGCAGGCGGCCCGCGCCCATCTCGCGCTCGAAGTAGGCCACGGCCCGCTGGAACCACGGCCGCAGCGCCTCGCCGAGGTCTATCCCCAGGTGGGCGCCGTCGGCCAGGGCCTCGTGCCGGATGAGCCGCACGAAGTCGGGGTTGTCGGCGAACCAGCGCACCGCGGCGGTGAGCACGCGGTCGGTCTGGCTCCACCCGGCGCTGGCCGGCATCTCGCCCGCCTTGACCGCCCACTCGATGCGCTCGCCCCAGTCGAGCAGCGCCCGCTCGAAGACGGCCTGGTAGATGGTCTGCTTCGAGGCGAAGTGGTGCAGCAGGCTGGCCCGGCGGATGCCGACGCCGGCCGCGATGTCGTTGAGCGAAGTGCCCTCGAACCCGTGCTCGGCGAAGCAGTGACGCGCCTCGGCGAGGATGGCCTCGCGCGTCGAACCGGCTTCACCGTCGTTTGCCACAGTCGGAGGGTACCGGCCCACTGGTTACGGTCTGCGGCATGGACATCGTGGCCGCCTTGTTCGTCGAGGGGATCGACCTGCGCAGCGCCTTCGAAGGGGGCCCGACGCTGATCGACCTCACCGGGGTCCACTTCTCCGCCCCCGCCCCCAGCCCGCCCCCGGTCACCATGACCCCGCACCTCGTCGTGCTGGTCCGCTGCCGGCCGGACGAGCCCGGCACGGGCGTGCTCGAGGTCGTGTTCCGCAAGGGCGGCGACGAGCCCGGGACGGGAGACGAGGGCGACCAGGTCGCCCGCAACGTCCAGCCGCTGCAGGTCGACCCGGGCAAGTTCACCTACCGGTTGGTCCGGGCCGAGCTCGACCTGGCGGACTACGGCACGGTCGAGGCCCATTGCCGGGTCGACACAGGGCCGGCGACGGTGGTCCCTTACACGCTCGTCCCGGCGGCGGCCGGGTAGGCGGAAGGTCATGGACGCCGTCGCCGCCCTGTCGCTGCACCCCGAATCGGCCGAGGCCACCGGTGAGGTGGTCGGCCGCGTGCTCGAGAGGCTCGACGCCGTCCCCGACCTGGCCGTCCTCGTGTGCTCGGCGCACCACCGGGCGGCGATCTCCGACATCGCCGCCACGGTCCGCTCGCTGACCTCCGCACGCGTCCTGCTGGGCGCCGCCGCCGAGTCGGTCGTGGGTGGCGACGTCGAGGCCGAGGAGGAGCCGGCCCTCAGCCTGTGGGCCGCCCGGCTGCCGGCCGTGCCCCGGCCCGTGCGGGTGACGGCGGCCCGGACGCCGTCGGGCGTGGCGGTCCAGGGCCTCGGCCTCGCCGAACTGCCGGAGAACGGGGCGCTCGTCCTGCTGGCCGACCCGTTCTCGCTGCCGGTCGACCCGATCCTCGACGCGGTGAACGGCACGGGCGCCGGCGTCCGTGTCATCGGCGGGCTGGCCTCCGCCGCCCGCAGCGCCGGCGGGAACCGCCTGGTCATCGACGGCGAGGTCCACGCCCACGGCGGGGTCGGCGTCGTGCTCGGCCCGGAGGTCCCCCTGCGGACGATCGTGTCGCAGGGCTGCCGGCCGGTGGGCCAGCCGATGATCGTGACCGAGTCCGAGGGCAACGTGGTCCGCCAGCTGGCCGGTCGGCCGGCGCTGGAGCGGGTGGAGGAGATCGCCCGCTCCGCCGGCCCGGAGGAGCGCGAGCTGCTCGCCACCGGCCTCCAGGTGGGCGTGGCGATCGACGAGCACCGCGACACCTTCGGCCCGGGCGACTTCCTGGTGCGAGGGGTGCTGGGCGCCGAGCGGTCGTCGGGGGCGGTCGTGATCGGCCAGGCGGTCGACGTCGGCACCACGATCCAGTTCCAGGTGCGGGACAGGGACGCGGCCGACGAGGACCTGCGCGCCCTGCTGGCGCCGGCCCACGGAAACGGCGCGTTGTTGTTCACCTGCAACGGGCGGGGTAGGCGGTTCTTCGATGAGCCGGACCACGATGCCTCCGCCGTGCGGGACGCCCTGGGAACCGACGCGATCGGCGGCATGTCGTGTGCCGGCGAGCTCGGTCCCGTGGGTGGTCGCAACTTCGTCCACGGGTTCACCGCCAGCGTGGCGGTGTTCGGCGAGGCCGACTGACGCCGCCAGTAGGGTGGGCCGGGCATGACCGCTGACCCCGCTCTCGAGCAGCGCGCGATCAACGTGATCCGTGGCCTGGCCATGGACGCCCCGCAGGCGGCCAACAGCGGCCACCCCGGCACGGCGATGGCGCTCGCCCCCCTGGCCCACGTGCTGTGGACGCGCATCATGAAGTACGACGCCTCGGCGCCGCACTGGGCCGACCGCGACCGCTTCGTGCTGTCCGCCGGGCACGCCTCGATCCTCCTGTACTCGATGCTCCACCTGACCGGGTACGGGCTGACCCTCGACGACCTCAAGGCGTTCCGCCAGTGGGGCTCGGCCACGCCCGGCCACCCCGAGGTGCATCACACGCTCGGTGTCGAGGTCACGACCGGCCCCCTCGGCCAGGGCATCGGCAACGCCGTCGGCCTCGCCCTCGCCGAGCGCTTCCTGCGCAGCCGCTTCGGCCCCGAGGTGTGCGACCACCACACCTACGTGATCTGCTCCGACGGCGACCTCATGGAGGGCCTCAGCCACGAGGCCAGCTCGCTCGCCGGCCACCAGGGCCTGGGCCGCCTGATCGCCGTCTACGACGACAACCACATCACGATCGACGGCGAAACCGAACTCGCCTACTCGGACGACGCCGGCAAGCGCTTCGAGGCGTACGGCTGGCGGGTCGAACGCCTCGGCGAGGTCGCCGACGACCTCGACACGCTCGAGGCCGCCCTGCGGTCGGCGAAGGAGGACGACGGGCGACCCACGCTCCTCATCCTCCGCAGCCACATCGGCTACCCGTCGCCCAAGTACACCGACACGGCGCACGCCCACGGCTCGCCCCTCGGCGAGGAAGAAGTCCGGACGACCAAGGAGATCCTCGGCCTGCCGGCCGACGAGACCTTCTGGGTCCCCGACGACGTGCTGAACTACTACCGCGAGGCCGGTGCGGCCGGCCGCAGGGAGCACGAGTCCTGGGACAAGCGGCTGGCCGGGTTCTCCGGCGACCGCGAGGCCCTCGACGCCTGCCTCGAGCGCCGGGCGCTGCCGGGTTGGGAAGCGGCCCTCCCGAGCTGGCAGCCGGGCGAGAAGGTGGCCACCCGCAAGGCGTCCGGGAAGTGCCTCGAGGCCCTGGCCCCGAAGGTCCCGGCCTTGTTCAGTGGCAGCGGCGACCTCACCGGCAACACCGGCACGACGCTGAGCGACGGCGTGGCCTCCCGCGAGGAGCCCGGCGGCCGCCAGCTCCACTACGGCATCCGCGAGCACGCCATGGGCGCCGCCATGACCGGCATGGCCCTGCACGGCGGCGTGATCCCGGTCGGCGGCACGTTCTTCGTCTTCAGCGACTACATGCGCCCCTCGGTCCGCCTGGCGGCGATCTCCGAGGCCAAGGTCGTCTACTCCTGGACGCACGACTCGGTCGGCCTCGGCGAAGACGGGCCGACGCACCAGCCCATCGAGCACCTGGCGGCCCTGCGGGCGATGCCGGGCCTGCGCCTGGTCCGCCCCGCCGACGCCAACGAGACCGCTCAGGCCTGGAAGGTCGCGCTCGGCAACTTCGGGCCCACCGCGCTGGTGCTGTCCCGGCAGGACCTTCCCGTCCTCGAGGGCACGGCCGGCGCCCCGGTCGACAAGGGCGCCTACGTCCTCGTCCCGGCCGACGACCCCGACGTCGTGCTGATCGGCACCGGCAGCGAGGTGGCCGTGTGCGTGGGGGCCGCCGAGACGCTCGGCGAGTCCGGCGTGGCGGCCCAGGTGGTGTCGATGCCGTCGTGGGGCCTGTTCGAGGAGCAACCCGAGGAGTACCAGCTGTCGGTCCTCCCGCCCCACGTGCCGACGCTGGCGGTCGAGGCCGCCACCGGCTTCGGGTGGGACCGCTGGGCGGACGACAGCGTGAGCATCGATCGTTTCGGCGCCTCGGCGCCCGGGAGCGTGGCCCTGGCCAACTTCGGGTACACCCCCGACAACGTGGCCGAACGCGCCCGCCAGCTCATCGCCGACCTGCAGGAGGACCCGGCATGACCCGCCTCCACGACCTCTACGCCCAGCAGGGCCAGAGCCCCTGGCTCGACAACCTCCGCCGCGGCTGGCTCACCGGCGGCGAACTCGCCCGGTGGCTCGAGCGCGGCGTGCGCGGCATCACCTCCAACCCGACGATCTTCCAGAAGGCGATCGCCGGCTCGGACGAGTACGACGACCAGTTCACCGCCTCCATCAACGGCGGCACCTCCGTCGACGACACCTACTGGACGCTCGTGATGGACGACATCCGCAACGCCCTCAAGCTGCTGCGGCCGGTGTACGACGAGAGCGACGGCCTCGACGGCTACGTGTCGCTCGAGGTGGCGCCGTCCCTGGCCAAGGACCGGGACGGCACGATCGCCTCGGCCAGAGACCTCAGCGCCCGCATCGCCGAGCCCAACCTGTTCGTGAAGATCCCGGCGACGGCCGAGGGCGTGGAGGCGATCCGCCAGACCGTCTCCGAGGGCCTCAACATCAACGTGACGTTGATCTTCGCCATCGACCGGTACGAGGAGGTCATGGAGGCCTACATCGCCGGCCTCGAGGCCTACGACGGCGACCTGTCCCGCGTGGCCAGCGTCGCCTCGTTCTTCGTGAGCCGGGTCGACACCGAGGTCGACCGCCGGCTCGAGGCCATCGGCACCGACGAGGCGCTGGCGCTGCGGGGCAAGGCCGCCGTGGCCAACGCCCAGGTCGCGTACGAGCACTTCCTGGCCAAGTTCAGCGGCCCCCGGTGGGAGGCGCTCGCCGCCCGCGGGGCCCGCGTCCAGCGCCCGCTGTGGGCGTCGACCTCGACGAAGAACCCGGAGTTCCCCGACACGCTCTACGTCGACCCGCTCATCGGCCCGAACACGGTCAACACGATGCCCGAGGTGACCCTCGAGGCGTTCGAGGACCACGGCAGGTTGGCCCGCTCGATCGACGACGACTTCCAGGCCGCCCGCGACACCCTCGACGCCATCCGCGCCGTCGGCGTCGACCTCGACGAGGTGGGTCGCGTCCTGGAGGAGCAAGGTGTGGCATCGTTCGCGAAGAGCTTCGACGAGCTCATGTCGTCGCTGACCACCAAGGCCGAGGAGCTCACCGGGCGTTCCTAGGCGGCGGGGTCGGCCACCGACACCACCACCGATCGACGACGAAGGACGGGCCGGGGCCCGCACGTACAGCTTCGGTGCCGGCCATTTCCGGCGCCTCGATGGGGAGGCACACGTTGCACGGCGAACTCGTAGTGGTCGATGACGTGCCCGGCGAGTTCGCCGAGCGCGTCATCGAGGCGTTCCACAGTCGACCACACGACGGCTTCTCGTTCGCCGCGTCCGGTGGCGAGACGGCGCGCCGGTCCTACGAGCGGCTCGCCGACGACGCCGGCAGCCAGATCGACTGGTGGAAGGTCGACGTCTACTGGGGCGACGAGCGGTGCGTGCCGCTCGACTCCCCCGACTCCAACTACCACCTGGTGCGCGAGTCGCTGCTCGAACGGGTCGGGGCGGTCAATGCCAACTACCCGATGCGCTGCAGCGAGGGGCCCGACCCGTACCAGCTGCGCCTCGGCGAGTTGGGCCGCATCGACGTCGTCCACCTGGGCCTCGGGCCCGACGCCCACACGGCCTCGCTGTTCCCCGGCTCACCGGCGCTCGACGCCGACCCGGGCCGGCTCGTGGTCATGAACGAGGACCCGACCGGCCGCAACCGCTTCCCCCGCATGACGCTGACCTTCGCCGGCATCGCCCGTGCCCGCCTCGTGCTGGTCACCGTGTCGGGGAAGGACAAGCACGACGCCCTCCGCCGGGTCGTCGAGGGAGACCGGACGGCGCCGGGCTCCCGGGTCCGGGCCGACCAGGTCGTGTGGATCGCCGACCCGGCGGCCGCGGGCGACCTGGCCTGAGGCCCGCCTGGCCCCGGCCTGCTGACGGTGAGGTGCCGGGCGGTAACGTCCTGGCGCGGGCCAGGGGGTTACACGGTGAACGTCACGGCCGACGACCTTCCGACGCTGGCCGAGCGGGCGAGGGCGAGCCTGCGGGCGCGCCTGTTCTTCGCCAACCTGGCCGGGGCCGCGTCGGTGCTGGTCTTCCTCTCGCTGTCCTCGGGGCCGCGCCTGGCGCCCGACGCCCCCCTGTGGCTCTCCGGCGTCGTGAGTGGGGCGACGCTCGTGGCGCTCGTCGTGCTGGGCTACGGCGCCGGTCATGCCGCCTACGGCCGGGCGGTCCGCTGGGCGTTCGAGGGCCGGGCGCCCACCCAGGAGGAGCGCCGGGACATGGTGCGCCAGCCGTGGCGCCAGGCCAGCCGCCCACTGCTGCTGTGGCTGATGGCCGCCGGGCTGTTCGGCATGTTCGCCGCCCTCGCCGGGGCCGACTTCATGACGCTGTCGCGGCTGGTGTGGACGATCGTCCTCGGCGGCGTCACCGTGTGCGCGCTCGCGCATCTGCTGGTCGAGCGCTCGTTCCGGCCGCTGTTCGCGGTCGTGTTCCGGTCCGACCCGCCGCCCCGGCCGCGCACGCTGGGCGTGCGCATGCGGGTCCTGCTCACGTGGGTCGTGGGTTCGGCGGTCCCCCTGGCGGGCATCGCCCTCGACGCCATCGTGGGCGACGACGCCACGCCGCGCGCCGCCCTGGCCACCCTGGCGGGGCTGTGCCTGGGCGGCGGGTTCATCGCCGCCATGGCCACGGCCCGCTCGCTGGCCGAGCCACTCGACGGCGTGCGCGACGCCCTCGCCCGGGTGCGCGACGACGACCTGTCCGTGGGCCTGATCGTCGATGACGGCGGCGAGGTCGGCGAGGTCCAGGCCGGCTTCAACCAGATGGTCGAGGGGCTGCGCGAGCGGCGCCAGCTGCGCGACCTGTTCGGCCGCCATGTGGGCCAGCAGGTGGCCACGAACGCCCTGGAGCACGGCACCGGCCTCGGGGGCCGGCAGGCCGACGCCAGCGTCGTCTTCGTGGACCTGGTGGGCTCGACGGCCATGGCCGAGGTCCTCCCGCCGGACGAGGTCGTGGCCACGCTCAACGACTTCTTCGACATCGTCGTGCGCACCATCGACGCCGAGGGCGGCTGGGTCAACAAGTTCGAGGGCGACGGGGCGCTGTGCATCTTCGGCGTCCCCGGCACCCAGCCCGACCACGCCGGCCGGGCGCTGCGGGCGGCCCGCACCCTGCACCGGGCGCTGGGGTCCCTCCACGAGCGCCATCCGGGGCTGGAAGCCGGCATCGGCGTGTCGTCGGGGAAGGTCGTGGCCGGCAACGTGGGCACCGAGGCCCGCTACGAGTACACGGTCATCGGGCCGGCCGTGAACGAGGCCGCCCGCCTCACCGACGTAGCCAAGGGCCGGTCGATGAAGGTGCTGGCGTCGGGCGAGTGCGTCCGCCGGGCCCCCGACGAGGCCGAGCGCTGGCACGACGTGGGCTCGGCCGCCCTCCGGGGTCGCCGCGCCCCCACGGCCCTCTTCGAGCCGGTCGTCGACGCCCACGCCACCCGCTCCCGCTGAGACGCCGACCGCGCTCGCCGTGTCCGGCGGTCGGCTGTGACGCGGGAGTTCGAGGTCATCGGGTAGGGGTAGGCCGGGCGCCACCGCCGGGTGAGCGCGCCGGTCCCGTTGGCACAGGGCGTAGGTAGCCTTCGCGACGATGCAGCGCCTGCTCGACCTGCCGCTCGGCGAGCTGCTCGCCCGAGCCCGCGACGTACGTGACGGTGCCACCGGCACCCGGGTCACGTACTCCCCCAAGGTGTTCGTGCCGCTGACGATGCTCTGTCGCGACCGCTGCGGCTACTGCACGTTTGCCCAGCCCCCGGCCCGCCTCGACTCGCCGTACCTCTCCCCCGAACAGGTGCTGGCGATCGCCCGCGCCGGGGCACAGGCCGGCTGCCACGAGGCCCTCTTCACGCTCGGCGAGCGCCCCGAGGAGCGCTACCCGGCGGCCGCCGACTGGCTCGCCACGCACGGCTACGCCTCGACCGTCGACTACCTGGCGGCGATGTGCCGGCTCGTCCTCGACGAGACCGGCCTGCTGCCCCACGCCAACGCCGGGGCCCTCTACGAGGACGAGCTGGCGACGCTGCGCGAGGTCGCCCCCGGCCAGGGGATGATGATCGAGACCCTGCGCGACGACCTCGACGCCCACCGGGGCTCGCCCGACAAGGTCCCCGCCCGCCGCCTCGCCACGCTGGAGGCGGCCGGCAAGCTGGGCATCCCGTTCACGACCGGCATCCTCGTCGGCATCGGCGAGAACCGGGCCGACCGGCTTGCAGCGCTCGAGGCCATCGCCGCCTCGCACGCGCGCTGGGGCCACGTGCAGGAGGTGATCGTCCAGAACTTCCTGCCCAAGCCCGGCACGGGCATGCACCGGGCCGACCCGTGCCCGCTCGACGACCACCTCGAGGCCATCGCCCTGGCCCGGCTCGTCCTGCCGGCCGACATCGTGGTCCAGGCGCCGCCCAACCTGTCCGACGACTTCGGCGTGTTGCTCGACGCCGGCATCGCCGACTGGGGCGGCGTCTCCCCCGTCACCGCCGACCACGTGAACCCGGAGCGCCCGTGGCCCGCCCTCGACCGCCTGCGGGCGGTGACCGAGGCGCGCGGCTTCGCGCTGGCGCCCCGCCTCACCGTGTACCCGCACGTGGTGGCCGACCCCGGGCGGTGGCTCGACGAGAGCCTCCGCTTCCCGGTGATGGACCGCAGCGACGCCGAGGGCCTGGGCCGCGACGACCCCGGGGCGGTGTTCCCCGAGAAGACGATCGAGAACGCCAAGGCCGGTACGGGCGTCGAGGTCCTGCTCACGGGCGTGCGCTCGGGGGCCTGGTACTCCGGCGCCGACGCGACCCCGCCGACCCTTGTCCCCGTGGCACCTGGTGCCACCCGCCACGTGCGGGGGCGCGCCGCGGAGGTCCTCGACGGCGTCCGGCTCGGCCAGCAGGTCGGCCAGGACGAGATCGTCGCCCTGTTCTCGGCGCGGGGCGCCGAGGTGGCCGCCGTGGCCGAGGTGGCCGACGACCTGCGGCGCGAGGCCGTCGGGGACGTGGTCACGTGGGTGGCCAACCGCAACATCAACTACACGAACGTCTGCACGTTCAAGTGCAAGTTCTGCGGCTTCTCGAAGGGCCCGCTGTCGCTCAACCTGCGGGGCACGCCCTACCTGCTCACGCTCGACGACATCGCCGAGCGCACCCGCGAGGCGTGGGAGATGGGCGCCACCGAGGTCTGCCTCCAGGGCGGCATCCACCCGAGCTTCGACGGCGACTACTACATCGACGTGACCCGGGCGGTGAAGCAGGCCGCGCCCGACATCCACGTCCACGGGTTCACCGCGCTCGAGGTCACCGAGGGCGCCAAGCGGCTGGGCGAGCCCCTGGCCGACTACCTGCGCCGGCTCATGGACAACGGGCTGCGCACGCTGCCCGGCACCGCCGCCGAGATCCTCGACGACCCGGTGCGCGAGATCCTCTGCCCCGACAAGATCACCACCGACGAGTGGCTCGAGGCGCACCGCACCGCCCACTCGCTGGGGCTCCGGTCCAACGTCACGATCATGTTCGGGGCGGTCGAGTCACCGGTGTCCTGGGCGCGGCACATCCTGCGCACCCGGGCGCTCCAGGCAGAGACGGGCGGCTTCACCGAGTTCGTCGGCCTGCCGTTCGTGCACATGGGCTCGCCCATCTACCTGCAGCGCAAGGCCCGCCGGGGCCCGACGTTCCGCGAGGTGCTGCTCATGCACGCCGTCGCCCGCATCGCCTATCGGGGCCTCATCGACAACGTGCAACTGTCGTGGGTCAAGCTCGGGCCGGTCGCCGGGCGCCAGCTGCTCCAGGCGGGCTGCAACGATCTGGGCGGCACGCTGATCGACGAGAACATCTCGCGGGCGGCGGGCGCCTCCCACGGCCAGATGATGGACGAGGAGGGCTTCCGCGCCCTCGTCGAGCCGCTCGGCCGCACGCTCGTGCAGCGCAACACGCTGTACGACCACGTCGGCCCCACGCCGGTCCTCTCGTAGCCCACTCGCCGTCCCGGCCCGGTGGGGGCGCGCCCCCATCGAGGCCGGCGGGACCCCTCGCTAGGGTGCGCGCCAGCGGCTGGGGCGGGCCCCCGCACGGGCGACGAGCGAGCGATGACGAGGGCACGATGAGCTATCGCTCTGAACGACGCGAGCATGTCCTGCAT
>DATFOS010000237.1:0-4443 GCA_035265325.1 Acidimicrobiales bacterium | reverse complement strand
GGCCAGCCGTAGGGGAGCGGCGGCCCGTGCAGCTCGGCCCGCAGGTCGGTGAACCAGCGGGAGCGGGCGTCGTCCAGCCGCGACTCCAGGCCGGGCCGACCGACGCCGATCTCGAACGGCAGGCACCGCAGCGGCAGGCCGCCCTCGCCGATCGCCAGCGTCCCGCCGGGGGCGAGCAGCCCGGCCAGCTCGTCGATCGCCGCCTGCTGGTCGGCGATGTGGTGGACCACCCCCGACGCCCACACCAGCCCCGCCGACTCCGGCTCCACGGGCACGTCGCCGATGGCGCCCTCCTCGAACCGGATCCGCTCCGCGACACCCTCCGCCTCGGCGAACCGTCGGGCCAGGGCGAGCAGGCGCGGGTCGCGGTCCACCGCCACGACCGGGGCAACCGCCGGGTCGTTGCCGCCCGCGCCGCCGTTGCCGCCGGCGGCGTCGAGCGGCCGGCCGGAGGAGGCCCCGCCGTGCGTGACCTCGCCGTCCGTGGCGCCGCCGCTGTCGGGCGACGCCAGGCGGTGGGCGAAGGCGATGGCGGCACCGCCGGCGCCCGCCCCGACGTCGACCGCCGGCCCGGGGAGGGGTGTGGCCGCCACCGGCCCCGCCAGCAGCCACGCCGCTGCCTCGTCGACCCAGGGCCGCTCGAAGGCGGCGTTCTGCTCGAGGGCCTCGACCCAACCCTCGCGGACCTGCTCGTCGAGCGGACCATGGTGTGCGCCGATCGCCATCGGCCGATGATGCCCGCTGGCCCGGGGCGGCGGAAGGGCACTCGAGGGCCGGTGACGTGACCCGCCGGGCGGAATGCGGGGCGGCGAGCGGCGGGCGCTACCGTCAGTCGGCGGTGTCCCTCGTCGAGCGCATCCGCCGTCCCGCCGCCCTCGCCTTCGTGGTGTGGACCTTCCTGGTCTGGACCACCCGCATCGGCAACGTCTGGCGGGACGACGAACTCGACACCGGCGAGCAGGTGTCCCGGACGCTGCTGGCGCTGAGCTTCACGGTCCTCGCCCTGGCGGTGGTGGTCACGCTGGCCCGCCGGACGTCGCCTCGCACGGCGCGCCTCGCCGTCGACGCCCTCGCCGCCTGGACGATCGCCGTCTGGCTGGTACGCGGCGTCGGCATCCTGCTGGCGGACCACGGCCTCGCGTTCAAGCTGGTCCACCTGGTGCTGGCGCTGGGCTCGACCCTCCTTGCGGTCGCGGCGGGCGCCGAGGCCCGCCGTGCCGAGGCGGCGGCGGGAGGCGGCCCCGACGCCCCGGCCGGGCCGACGTCCCGCACCGGCACGTCGACCCGGGCCTGAGCCCTCAGCCCGTCGCCGGGGCGTCCGTCGGCGTCGGCGGCGCGGACGGGGCGAGCACCGTGTCGATCGCCAGGGTCATGCAGCGGCATCCCCCGCCGGCCTTGAGGAACTCGTCCACGCGGGACTGGGCGACCGTGAAGCCCCACGCCTCCAGCTGGCGGCCGACACGGGGCGGGACGGTCGGCATGACCACGGTCCGCCCGACCACCACCGAGTTGGCGCAGAACGAGAGCGTCTCCTCGTCCGTGAGCACGAGCGGCTCCGGGACCAGTGCCTCCACCACCCGGCGTCCGTAGGCGTCCCAGCCGAGCGGGGCGATGATCGCGCGGCGCCCGTCGAGGGGGCAGAACGTGATGTCGAGGTGGTAGAGCCGCGGGTCGACCAGCTGGATCGGCCGCACCGGGCACCCGAGCAGCGTCGACAGCGCGGTCGCCGCCGGGGCGTCGGAGCGGAACGAGTAGCCCGACAGCAGCACGGTCCGCCCGCCCTCGGGGGTGAAGGGCAGGGCGTCGCCGGCGCCCTCGTGGTCGAGCGCGACGGGGAGGCGGTCGACCTTCCACCCCCGGTCCGCGAACCAGGCGGCGTCGATCTCGGTCTCGCCCTGCCGTTCCGGGTGCCGGAAGTGGGACGGCACGAACTGGCCGCCGTTGACCACCCCGGCGTTGGCCGTGAACACGAGGTCGGGCACCTCGGGGTGGGGGTCCATGATCAGGACCTCGGCCCCGGCCGACCGCAGCGTCGTCACGAGCGTCTCCCACTGCTCGTAGGCCACGTCTGGGTCGACCTGGACCTCGCGGTGCATCCAGGGGTTGATCTCGTACAGGACCCCGAAGTGCTGGGGCGGGCACATCACGAACGTCCGTCCCCACGCCAGGCCGCCCGGCGGGGTCAGGGGTTCGGTGCCTACGGAGGCGCCGCTCATCGCTCGCTCAGCAACTCGTCGGCCAGCTGACGGACGAACGGCCCCACGTCGGTGACGATGCCGAGCGCCTGGTGGCTGCCCCGGTCCGCCAGCTTGGTGACCACCGCCTGGTTGATGTCGACGCAGAACGTCTCGACGCCCGCCGGCAGGCAGTTCCCCGTGGCGATGGCGTGCAGGGTCGAGGCCAGCATCAGCGCCACGCCCACGCCCGGCAGGTACGACCGTAGGGTGTCGGCGGCGACCACGACGTCGGTGAGGACGTCCGGCAGCGGCCCGTCGTCCCGGATCGACCCGGCCAGCACGAACGGCACGCCCGCCCGCACGCAGGCGGCCATCACGCCGCCGGGGATCAACCCGTCCTCGACCGCGGCGGCGATCGAGCCACGGCGCCGCACCTCGTTGATCACGCGGATGTGGTTGGAGTGCCCGCCCTCGGTCGGCACGCCCTCGGCGATCGACACGCCGAGCGACGTCCCGAGGACGTTCGACTCGATGTCGTGGGTGGCGAACCCGTTCCCGGCGAAGAGGACCTGCACGTAGCCCGCCTCCACCAGCCGAGCCAGGTCGGGGGCCCCACCGGTGTGGACGACGGCCGGTCCCGCCACCACGAGGACCTTGGCGCCGCGCTCGCGGGCGGCCCGCAGCCGCTCGGCGACGCGGGACACGAGCAGCGCCTTCGGCTTCTCCGAGGACACCTCGGAGGCCATGAACTCGAACACCTGCGTCCCGGGGGCGGCCTGCGGGACGTGCACGCGCACGCCGTCGCTGCCGACGACCACCCGGTCGCCCGCCCGCACCCGGTGCATCGGCGCCGTGTGCGCCTCCCCGTCGGTGGTCAGCACGAGGGCGCAGTCCATCTCGGGGTTGGTGACCGGCACCCAGCGGCCGCCCACCCGGACGTCCGTCGCCAGGTTCGTGGTGGAGTAGAAGCCGGCCGGCAGCACGCCGTCGACCTCGGCGGCCTCGAGGGTGGCCTCGCGCTGCTCGGACCGGTTGGCCCCGTGGACCTGCAGGTCGTCGAGCAGCGGGCTCAGCACCTCGTCGTCGCCGGACACGTCGATGCGCGCCCGGCTCGGGTCGAGGCTCGTCTTGCCGATGCTGAAGTCGGTGATCTCGTAGTCGCAGCCGGCATCGAGGATCGTGTCGAGGATCTTCGCCAGCAGGAGCGAGTCGACGATGTGGCCGGCGACCTCGATGGTCTCGGTAGCCATGGATGCTCCTCCAGTCGGGGGAGTCGGCCCGCGGCAGTGGCGGGCGCCGGGAAGCGGGGAGTGTTCGCGGCGCCCCGGTGGGTTTCGGGTGCGCTCGACCGGCAGGGATATCATGCCGCCGCCATGGGCCAGCCGATCACCGTCGTCGAAAAGCCGTCGTCCAAGCCGGGCATCGCCCGCTTCGAGACCAACCGCTCGCTGACGGGGATGGGACACGAGCGCTACCGCTCTGCCGACGACGTCATCGACGACCGTCCCGTCGACGAGCTCGCCCGCCGGTTGTTCGCCACGGGCGGCGTGCGCACGGTCCACGCCAACGGCAGCGTGGTCACGGTCGAGGTCGAGAACGGCTGGGACGCCCGCCGCCTCGGCGACGCCATCCGTGACCTGTACATCTTCTACCCGGCCACCGCCGACGCCCCGACGCCGGCCCCCGCTGGCGCCGCCGGCGCCTCGGGCGAGGCCGAGGTCGACCCGGGCGCGGCCCCCGTTCCCGAGGCGGCCGTGGCGCCGGAGCAGGCCGCCGACCCGGCCGAGGGCACCGAGCTGACCACCGAGGACGCGCCCGACTGGGAGCCGGCGGCCTCGCCGGACAACCCGCCGTCGACGGCGGACGAGAAGGCGGCGAGCAACGCCCCGGCCGGCGGCGAGCCGGGCCCGGACGTGAGCGGCGCCCCCTTCACCGGCCCGACGACCGAGGCGCAGGCCGAGTCCGACGCCGAGGCGGCCTCCCCGCTGGCGGGCGTGCCGGCGTCGACCGCCCCGCCGGTCGACGAGGACGGCCCTGCCCCGACCGAGCCCCCGACGCCCCGCTCGGCGTTCGAGCCGACGGCCGTGAACGACCCGGCCGGCTCCACGTCGCCGCTTGCGGACACGGCCCAGGTCGACACCGCCGCCGACACCGGCGACGCGGCCGCCGACGCCACCCTCCCCACGCCCACCCCCGCCGCCGCCGAGTCGGGCGTCACCCCGGCCACCACCCCAGCCACCACCGATACGGACACGACGTCCGATGC
>DATFOS010000236.1:0-11414 GCA_035265325.1 Acidimicrobiales bacterium | reverse complement strand
GCGCCTCGCCGCTCGCGCCGGCGTCGCCGGACACCCGGATCACGCACGCCCGTACGGCGTCGTCGCGCAGGAGCCGGGCCATGGCGGAGCGCAGTGCGGTCCGGGCCTCCTCCCCGACCACGTCGGGCAGCGGGCCTGGCGGCAGCTCCAGCCGGGTGCGGATGCCGGCCGCGCCCAGCAGCGAGGCGGCGATGCCGAGCTCGGCGCGCAGCGACCCGGACCGGTAGCTGCTGACCAGCCGCCGGGCGTCGGCGCTGGCCTGGCGCGAGCCCTGGACCAGCGCCTTCAGCTCGCCCGTCAACGCCGGGTCGGTGGGCGGCCTCGCGGCGGCCCGCCCACCGCGGTGCACGATCGCCTCCAGTGCGGTGCCGAGCGTCTCGCGGAGCTCGTCGTCGATGCGGACCCGCTCGCGCACCACCGCCTCGTCGGCCAGCGCCCGCCGGGTGGCCCGCAACTGGCGCACGGTGGCGACCAGCCAGATCGGGACGAACACCGAGGCCGACCGCCACACGACCGTGAGGGGGTAGTACGTCACCGCGTCCGGGATGAACTCGTCGACGGCCGCAGCGAGGGGTGCCTGGACGGCGACGACGACGGCCGCCGCTACCAGCGACCAGGGTGGCCGCAGCACGATCAGGGCCGAGACCAGGACCATGTGGTAGCTCGGGAGCCACGTGCCGCTGGCCCACGGCGTGACGGCGACGACAGCGGCGGCGACCACCAACAGCGACAGGCCCCCGTGCGGCGGGCGGGTGCCACGCACGGCGTGGGCCACGTGGCGGAGGTGCAGCGGCAGGGCGACGGCCGTGGCCCCCGCCGCCCAGGCCCCCGGGCCGTAGCCCAGCCCGGGGGACTCGCAGATCACCGCCACCTGGAGGAGCGGGAACACGGCGGCGTAAGCGACGATGCCGAGGTCGGCGAGGCGCGCCCGGGAACCCTCCGGGGCGCGACCCGGCGCCTCCGGGGCACCGCCCCGGTCGGGGCCCTCCGGCGGGTGCCGGCGGGTCACGAGCACGCTCGACGTGTGTTCACCACGGGGCGCCCAGGGTACGACGGCGCGCCCGCTCGGTCGGGTCAGGGGAAGGGCCACGGGCACGCCCATACGGCGTCAGCGTCCCGCGATCCCCGCCGCCGGCGGTAGATGCGGAAATCACCGCCGGGCGATGACATCCGTCATGGGCGCGGCCGGGCGTCGCTCCCGCCGAACCGACGACAACCGCATCTACCGAACCGCCCGCGCCGGCCGGACACTGCGACGGTGCCCACCGCCCGCCACCCCGGCGGCCGGACCGGCACGGGGAGGAGCGACGGCGATGCACGACGACAGCGTGGCCGGGGCCCCTGCCGGCGGTGACCGGCACCGCCGCGGGCCCGGGGAGCACACGGTCCTGGTGGACTCCTTGCGGGCCGCCGACGAGGGGGCCTTCGCCCGGCTGGTCCGCCGCCACGAACGCGAGCTGCGGGCGCACTGTGCCCGCCTGCTCGGCGGGCGGCCCGAGGCCGAGGACGTCGTCCAGGAGACGTTCCTCCGCGCCTGGCGCCACCGGGCGCATTTCGAGGGCCGGTCGTCGTACCGGAGCTGGCTGTTCCGCATCGCCACCAACGCCTGCGTCGACGTCCTGCGCCGGCCGGCGACCCAGCGGGCGCTCGCAGTCTCCTCGGTCGAGGACGACGCCGGCGTGGCAGTCCTGCGACGCGCCCCCGCGGTCCGCTTCGGGGCCGAGGCGGCGCCCGACGACGCCCTCGTCGCCCGCGAGACCGTCGAGCTGGCCCTACTGGCCGCGTTGGAGCACCTGCCCGCCCGCCAGCGTGCCGTCCTCGCCGTGCGCGACCTGCTCGGCTGGCCCGCCGAGGACACTGCGCAGCTGCTCGGGACGTCCGTCCCGGCGGTGAACAGCGCGCTCCAGCGGGCCCGGGCCACCCTCCAGGCCCACCGGCCGGCCGACCGGCAGGACTGGTCCCCGACCCCGGCGCCGACCCGCCGCCGGCGCCTGCTCGTCCGCGGGCTGATGGACGCCGGCGACCGGGACGACGGGCGCACGGTCGCGGCCCTCGCCGGCCTGGCCCGCTGACGGCGGTCCGGGCGCGGTCGGCGGCGGGCGGACCGGGTTCCCCGCGCCGCCGGGCAGGACCCCCGCTATGCCGGGTCGGGTTTCCCTGCGGCGGGGGCGGGGCAGCCACCGCCCATGACGCGTCTGGTGGACCGCGCCGCCACGTGGTCCGCCTCCCGGGCGGGCCGCCGGCATCCGGCTCTGGCCCCCGTCGCCGTGGTGGTGGCGGGCGTGGTGGCGCTGACGGCGGTGACCTTCGCCCTCGGCTGGGTGGTGACCGGGCTGGATGAGGCGCCCGGCTGGCTCGAGCGCCTGGACGGCGACGCCGCCCGTGGGCTCGCCGACCGGCGCACGAGCGCCCGGACCACCTTCTTCGAGGCCGCGTCCAGCATCACCGACCCGTGGACGGTGATCGGCTTCGGCGCCGGGGCCGCCTGCCTGCTGGTCGTACTGCGGCTCTGGCGCCAGCTGGTGGTCCTGGTGGCGGGGCTCGTGGTGGAGCTGCTCAGCTACGTTGCCGTCGCGTTCGCCGTGGGCCGCACCCGCCCGCCCACCGCCATGGGTAGCGAGGTGACGAGCAGCTTCCCGTCCGGCCACGTGGCCGTGGCGATCGTCCTCTACGGAGGGATGGCGGTGGTGGTCGACCAGCTGGCGCCCCGCTCGGACGCCCGCTGGCCGTACCGCCTCCTCGTCGTCGTGGCCGTGGCGATGGTGAGCGCCTCGCGCCTCTACCTGGGCCTGCACTACGTCTCGGACGTGGTGGTGGGCTGGGCGTTCGGCGCCTGCTGCCTCGCGGTCGCCGTCGTGGCGGCCGAGGCCTGGGAGCGGGCTCAGGCGGCCTCGGGCACGACCTCCAGCCCCGACGGCTCGGCGGCGCCCGCCAGGTCGTCGTCGCTCGCCTCGGCCGGCACCGCGTCCTCGCCACGCCACCAGGTGTAGAGCGCGCCGAAGGCGAACAGGGCGGCCGAGAGCAGCACCGCCGCCCGCAGGCCCGACTCGAAGGCGCTGGCCACGAGCTGCGCCCCGTCGGCCCCCAGGCCGCCGGCCGCCCCGAGGGCGATGGCCGAGGCCTCCTGGGCGCCGTCGGCCACGTCGGTGGGCAGGCCGTCGAGCCGACCGGCGATGTCGTTCCGGTAGGCGGTGTTGAAGGCGCTGCCGAGGACGGCCACGCCCAGGGCGGCGCCCACCTCGCGGGCGGTGTCGTTCACGGCGGACTTGGCGGCCGCTGCCGGCGAGGGCGGACAGCGCCGAACCGGCGAAGAAGACGGCGGTGCCGGCGAGCAGGGCGCCGCGGCGGCCGTAGCGGTCGCCCAGCGCCCCGGCGATCAGCAGGAGGGCGGCGAACGGGAGGGCGTAGGCGTCGACGACCCAGGCCTGGGTGGTCTGGCTGAGGTCGAGGGTCGAGGTCCTCGGAGATGGCCGGCAGGGCGTTGACCAGCATCGTCACGCCGGCGACGACCAGGACGAGCGCCAGGCACATGGCGCCGAGCACCATCGTCCGCCGGCGGGGGCTCAGCTCCGGCGGGGCGTCGGCTGTGGTTGCGGGCGAGGCCCCGGACGGGTGGCACACGGCGGGCGGGGCGTCGCGCTCGACGACGGCGGTGTCGTTCATGCTTCCTCCCGAGGGGCGACGGCGGACGGGGCCGCCGGACATCGGCGGACAAACCAGTCGGACGGAGGCGCCTCGCGGCTCTCATCGGTGCCGCTTGTCACACGGGCCGGGACCCCCGTCGGAAGCGCAGGGAGCACGATGGCGCCATGGCCCCTCCGCCCGCGCCGCCCACCGGCTACGGGACCGACGCGCCGACCTGGGCCGCGGTGTCGACCATCGGCGAGGAGACCACCTGCTGACCGTGCACACGCGCATCAGAGGCAGCCGTCGAGGAACGCCGTGAGCGGCGGGGTGACGACCTCGTCGCCCGGCTGCCCGACGGCGGCGTTGACCTCGGCGTGGCCGAGGCGACCGGCATCGGTGAGCCCGGCCTCGACCCCGGCGTCCGCCAGCGCTCCGACGAACGCCTCGCTCTGGGCCACCCGCACGCGCGGGCCCCGGGTGACGACGTGGAACGCGGGGGTGCCGGCGTCCGGCCGGACCGCGTCCGGCGGCGACGCCGCCCGCTGGGTCGCCGGGTCGTCGCCGATGGCGGCCACGTACATGTCGCCCTGGAAGCCGCCGGCCGCCTCGTGAGCGCGCACGTCGTAGGTGCCGTCGAGCGGCGCCACGCACGCCACCCCGTCGAGGCCCACGCCGGCGGCGTCGAGGAACTGCGGGTCGGTGCCCACGATGGCGACCAGGAACGCCCCGGCCGAGTGACCGAGGAGCGCCACCCGGCCGGGGTCGATGGCGAGCTCGCCGGCGTGGTCGACCAGCCAGCCCACGGCGTCGGCCACGTCCTGCTCGGCGCGTGGGTACATCGCCCCGTCCGGCCCGGAGCGGGGGTCGTCGAGGAGCCGGTAGTTCAGGCTGGCGAAGGCCCATCCCCGGCCGGTGAACCAGTCGACCTTGTCGGCGACCCGGTGGCGCTTGTCGCCGTGGGCGAAGGCGCCGCCGTGCACCCACACCACGACTGGGGCGTCCTCGCACCCCTCGGGCAGGTACAGGTCGAGCGACTGCACGGCGGGGTCGACGCCGGGGGAGTCCGCGTAGCGGACGTCCAGGCGCTCGTCGACCGACGTGGCGGTGCACGCGGTGGCGGCGGAGGCGCTGGCCGCCCCGGGCGCCGACGGCGCGGTCCCGCCGCCGGAGTCGTCGCCGCAGGCCCCGAGCCCGCCGGCGAGCAGGGCGGCGACCAGGAGCACACGGGGGCATGCCGGGATCCTCCGCCGCCAGCATGAGGGCGGCGTGAGGGCAACCGTGAGAATTCGTGCGAGGTCGCCCCGGTCACCCGCCCGGGCCTGCGCCGGACCGGTCCGTCGGGTCGCCCACGACGTTCCCGCCGCCGTCCGCCCTCGGTCGGGGCCGGCCGCCCTCACCGCCCCGTCGCCTACGGTGCCTCGACGCACTCGTGACCGGCCTCCTCCGCCGCCCGCGGGAAGCTGACGACCAGGCGGGCACCGGGGGCGCCGGGGGCCGGGGGCGTCGCCTCGGCGTGGGCGTGCATGGCGATGGCGAGTTCGCGGACGATGGCGAGGCCCAGGCCGGTGCCGGTGCCGGCGCCCCGTGCCGTCCGGGCGGCCGGGCGGGCGCCGGTGTGGAGGCGGGCGAAGACGTCGGCCCGGTCCGCGGCGGGGATGCCCGGGCCATCGTCCGTGACCACGATCGCCACGGTGCCGGCCCGGACCGCCGCGCCCGCCGTCTCGGGGGCCGCGCCAACCGCCCCCGGCATCTTGCGGGCCACGCCAGCGGGGGCCGCGGTCTCGGGGGCCGGGCCCGCCGTGGCCGCCGGGCCGGTCGTGGTGACCTCGACCGCGACCCGGCTGGCGGCGTGGCGGGCGGCGTTGTCGAGGAGGTTCGCCACGACCTGGGCCAGGCGGTCCGAGTCGCCGGTGACGAGCGCCGGCCCGGGCGAGAGGACGACGGTCAGTGCGAGTCCGGCATCCTCGAGCTCGGGGCGGAGGCCCTCCGCGGTGCCGGCCGCCACGTCGCGCAGGTCGACGACCTCGTGGGCCAGCGTGAAGGCGTGCGCCCGGAGCCGGGCCAGGTCGAGCAGGTCCCCCACGAGGCGGTCGAGCCGGGCCGCCGCCGCCTGGATGCGGGCGCCGGCGGCGGCGGGGTCGGGGGCGGCGCCGTCCGCGAGGGCCTCCGCCCAGCCGGTGATGGCGGTCAGCGGCGTGCGGAGGTCGTGCGACACGGACAGCAGGAAGTCCCGCTCCGCCCGCCGGGCCTGCTGGAGCGCGCCCGCCATGGCGTTGACCGACCGGGCCAGCCGGGCCAGCTCGTCGTCCCGCCGGCGTCCCACCGGGCCCATCGCGACCGGCCGGCCGCCCCCGGGGCCGCCGGCGCGGCCCGTCCCACCAGAGCCCGCGTCCCCCGCGTCGGCGGCGTCGTCCGGGCCGTCGGCTCGGTCGCGGCCGTCGAGGCCACCGCCGGCGTGCGGTCCGGCCTGTACCCGGTCGTGCGGCATCGGCACGCGGGCGTCGAGGTCGCCGCCGGCGATGCGGTCGGCCGCCTCGGACGCCGCCACCAGGGGCCGGGACAGCGAGCGGGCCACCGCCACCGCCGCCGCCACGCCGGCCAGCACGGTGACGACCCCGGCTACCACGAACCAGCGTCCGGCCGCGCCCGTGCCCGTGTCCACGGCGTCGACGAGCACGACCGCCCGGGTGGCGACCGGGTCGGCGGCCGCGGCGGCGGCGCCGTCCAAATCGAGCGGCGACGGCGAGGGCTCATCGACGGGGACCAGGCCCGCCGCCGCCACCAGCGTGTCGCCCCGCCGGCCGCTGGCCGTGCCGCCGGCCCGCAGGCGCTCGACGTCGCCGGCGTCCATCCACGGCGGCGGGTCCTCGAGGCCGACCACCCGGGCGACGTCCGCCCCGACGGCGCCGCGGAACCGGCGGGCCAGCGGGCCGACCCGCTGCGGCCGAGCCTCCGCCAGCACCTCGGCCAGGGCCGACGCGCGGGCGGCGAGGTCCTCCTCGCCCCGGTCGCGGGCGTCGAACCGGGTGAGGAGGAGCGTCCCGAGGCCCACCACGACCACGGCGAGGACCACCGCGCCCCCGATGGCGACGACCAGGCGGCGGCGCACGCCGGCGACCCGTCCCCGCCGCTCAGCCGAGCCGGTAGCCGGCGCGGCGCAGCGTGGCGAGGGGCAGGCCGTCGCCGAGCTTGCGGCGCAGCTGGCGGACGTGGACGTCGACCGTCCGCTCGTCGCCGTCGAAGTCCCAGCCCCAGGCCTGGTCGAGCAGCTGGCGGCGGGACAGGACGAGCCCGCGGTGCTCCGCCAACGTGGCCAGCAGGGCGAACTCCCGCGGCGCCAGCGGCACCACCTCCCCCGCCCGGCGGGCCTCGTGGCGCCCGAGGTCGACCTCGACGTCCCCGACGGCGACGACCGGGCCGCCCGGCCCCGCCGGCACCGGGGTCGAGGTCGACGCGCCCGCTGCCGCGCGGCGGAGGATCGCACCGACCCGGGCCACGAGCTCGCGGGGCGAGAACGGCTTGGTGACGTAGTCGTCGGCGCCCAATTCGAAGCCTCGCACGCGGTCGACCTCGTCGCCCCGGGCGGTCAGGACCAGGACGGGCACCGTGTTCGTGCCGCGTAGCCGCCGGCACACCTCCAGCCCGTCCAGGTCGCCGGGCAGGCCCACGTCCAGGACGACCAGGGCCGGGTCGTGGGCGGACACGGCCGCCAGGGCGCCGGCCCCGTCGCTCGCCCGCTCGACCGCGTAGCCGTCGCGCCCCAGGTAGAGCGCCAGGAGGTCGGCGATCTCGTCGTCGTCCTCGACGACGACGATGGTGCGGGCCGGCATGGCGGCCCATGGTCCCACCGGCCCGGCCGCCGGGACAGCACCCTGCGGCCCGAGCGCGGCACCGGCGCCGACCGGCCCCAGGGTCACCCCACCCGCTCGACCGAGGCCACGAACGGCGCACCGAACGGGTCGACCACCTCGACGTCCACCGGCTCGCCCCGACGGTTCGTCAGCGTCGCCGTGTCGACCGTCCACACGTGCAGCATCCGCCTGCTGCCGGTGCAGGGCTCGTCGGGCGTGGCGAAGAAGGCGGCGCAGGCGGGGTCGTGGCTGTGCCACGTCACCAGGTCGCCGGTCCCGCCGGGCACCTCGACCCCCCGGGGCGCCACGAAGAACGCCCCCACCAGGACCGGTGCCCCGCCTCCTGTCTCGTAGACGAGGCCGGCCGGGTGGGTGGCGTCGAGGACGGTGCCCGAACGGAGGGCCGACGGGCGCAGGTAGTGCGCCATGCGCCCCCGGGGGTGGCGGGGCGGGCGGTAGCCGGCGGCGACGGCGTCGTCCGGGTCGGCGTACGCGGTCAGCGTGTCCCGGACCGCGGCGCGCAGCTCGTCGGCGGCCGCCCGTTCGTCCGGCGACGCGGCCGCGTACCGCTCGGCGTAGGGCGCCGGCGCGCCGTGGGCGTGGCCGCGTTCAGCGTGGGTCACCGCGGTGGTGGACGGGGACGCCGCTGCGAGCGCCGCCGGGGCGTCCTCCTCCCCGGACGAGCCGGGCTCCACGCGACCGCCGGACGCGCCCGACGCCACCGCGATCGCCCCCGCCGTCACGGCACCGGCCGCCACCAGGGCGCCGAGCCCCCACAGCACTCGCGGGCGGGCCCTCACGACGCCGCCAGGCGCTCGTACACCACGGCGGACGTGTCTCCCTCGGCGCCGAGCGGCGGAGGGGCGTCCGGGCCCGGCGCTGGGCTGCAGGCCGCAGCGCCGAGCTCGAAAGCGAGGACGAGGACCGGCGCGGCGCCGGCCCGGGAAGTGATCCACATGTGCCCGAGACTGCGCGCCCCACATGAGGGTCGTGTGAGGGCGCCGCGTCAGGGCCGTCGGCGGGGCGCGGCGACGCCGGGTCGGGCCTCCGGGCCGTCCTCCGGCGGGACCCAAGTCACTGCGTGCCGGCCACACCACGACCAGCGCTCGAATCACCGTGGCGATCGTCAACCCCCCGGCCGAGCTTCTCCAACTCTCGGTCACAACGTGGCAGCCGTAATCGCTCGAGGGGGCCGATCTGTTACGCCCCGGAACGAAATCCCCGGATCGTCAACCGTTCAATCCGCTGCGTCGCCGCCGGTCTATCTCCTACGCCGCTACGTGGTCTTCCGGTCACGGGAGTGCTGGTCAGAGGGCTGAGGCATGGTTCGCGGTCTAAGACGGCGCGAGCCGGGTAGTACTGCGACCGGTGGTGGTGATTGCCACCCAATTCCGACAGGAGACGCCCTCATGCTGACCTTCATCCTTTACCTGATCGTCGTGGGCATCGTCGCTGGGTACCTGGCCCGCCTGCTCGTGCCGGGTCGCGACCCGATGTCCTTCGTCCAGACCGCGGTGCTCGGCATCGTCGGTTCGTTCATCGGCGGCTTCCTCGGGTACGTCCTCTTCGGTGAGGACTTCGACGAGGGTGCGCTGCAGCCCGCCGGCTTCCTCGGCTCGATCATCGGTGCGATCCTCGCCCTGCTGATCTACCGGGCGGTCACCACGAGCTCCCGTGGCCGCGCTCGTCGCATCTGACGCGACGTCCCACGCAATCACGCATCACGGCGCGCCGCCGCCCCCCATCGGGGGCGGCGGTGCCGCGTCCGGGCACCGGGCGTCATCCGTCGGCGGACGCCGGGCCCGGACGCGGTCGGCGCGCAGCGCCCGGTGCATGTCCCGGACCGTACGCGCCGTGCCGCGCGCAGTCCCGGTGACCTTCGACCGCCCGATGCGGGGCCGGTAGCCGACGGGGACCTCGTCGACCCGCCACCCGGCCCGGGCGGCCCGCAACACCATCTCGAGCGGCCATCCGAAGCGGCGGTCGGTGAGGCCCAGGCCCAACAGGCCGTCCCGGCGGGCCGCCCGCATGGGCCCGATGTCGGCGAGGGCCAGCCCGCTGCGGCGCCGCACCTCGCCCGCCAGCACGCGGTTCGCCACGCGGGCGTGGACCGACCACGCGCTGCCGGAGCGTGCAGCGCCGTCGGCACCGGCGGGACCGATGGCACCGTTGTCACCCGCGGCACCCGCAGCACCGGCGTCATCCTCGGCGCTCGCGGGCGCCGGCGCCGTCCGGGCGGCCGAGCGCGCCGTTCCCGTTGGGGCGGCCGAACCGGCCGTTCCGATCCGAGCGATGGATCGGGCGCCGAGGACGAGGTCGGAGGTGCCCTGCACCACCGGGTCGGCGACGAGCGGGAGCTCAGCCGGGTCGAGCGAGGCGTCGGCGTCGCAGAAGCACACCACGTCGGCGGTGGCGGCCCGCAGCCCGGCCCAGCACGCCGCTCCGAATCCCCGGCGGGGCTCGGCGACGACCAGGGCCCCGTGGGCGCTGGCCACCTCGGGCGTGCCGTCCGTAGACCCGTTGTCGACGACGATCGCCCGGTAGCCGTCGGGCAGCCGGCCGAGGACCCAGGGCAGGGCGGCGGCCTCGTCGAGGGCCGGCAGGACCACGTCGATCGTCATGCCGGTGGACGGTACGAGCGGCCCCGCCCCGAAGTGCTGACGAAACGGTGAACAACGCTCGCCCGCCCGGGGCCGTCGCCGCGCGCCGCCCGTAGGTTCCGGCCCTATGGCGGCCACTCTCAGGGGGACCCGGGCCATCCCGCCCCGCGGTGCTCGGGCCCCGGAGGGGGCGGGGCGACGCACCGCCCGGTGGGCCACGGCGGGCTGGGCGACGGTCGTGGCGGCCGGGCTCGTGGTCGGGACTCGGGCGGTGGCCGGCCGGGACGAGTTCGCGCTGCGGGCCGCGCCCCTGGCCGGGCACTGGGACGCGGGCACGGCGCCGGCCGCGGCCTGGCTCCCCGCCGTCGGCGTCGGTGCGCTCACGGTCGCCGCCGGGCCGGCGTGGGCGGCGTCGACCCGCTGGCGCCCTCTGGTCGCCGGATCGGCCGGGCTGACGGTCGCGTGGGCCGTAGCGCTCGCCGCCGGGCGGGGCTGGTCGGCCGTGGCGGCGCCGCTGGCGACCCGGTTCGAGTACCTGGCCGTAGTCGAGCGGGTCGACGGGCCGGGCGTCTTCCTCCGCACGTTCACCGAGCGGATCGACGGCTACCCGACGCACGTCCGCGGCCACCCGCCCGGCATGCCGCTCGTCCTGTGGGGGCTCGACCGGCTGCAGCTCGCCGGACCGGGCTGGGCGGCGGCCCTCGTCCTCTCCGGCGCAGGGGTCGCCACGGCGGCGGCGCTGGTGACGACCCGGGCGGTGGCGGGCGAGGCGACGGCCCGCCGGGCGGCCCCGTTCGTCGCCCTGGCACCGGCGGCGCTGTGGCTGGGGACCAGCGCCGACGCCCTGTTCGCCGGCGTCGGTGCGACCGGGATCGCCCTGGTCGTCGCCGGACGCAGCCGGACGTCCGCGGCCGGCGGCGGTGCCACCCTCGCCGCCGCGGCGTTCCTCACCTACGGCGCCCTCCCCCTCGCCGCCATCGCCACCGCCGCCCTCCTCGCCACGACGGCCGCCGCCGGGACCCACCAGCGGAACGCCGGAGGCGCCGGCGCGGACGCCCGGGCTCCCGCCCTTCCCCGCGAGACCCGCGGGACCCGCCAGGCGGGCGCTGGCGGGGCCGGGGTGGAGGGCCGATCGGCGAACGGGAGGTGGCTGGGCGGTCCGGGAGGGGCGGGCGGGCGATTGGGCCTCGCCGCAGCGGCCGGGGTGGCGGTCGTGGTGGGCGTCGGCGGCGCCGGGTTCTGGTGGTGGGACGGGCTCGCCGCCACGCACGCCCAGTACCGGGCCGGGGTTGCCGGCGACCGGCCCTACCTGCTGTTCACCCTCCTCATGAACCCC